>CAYGMD010000131.1:0-12937 GCA_964350785.1 uncultured Acidobacterium sp.
TGTTCCCGGCCTCGACCAGGTTCCTCGCAATGTCCACGCCCACCACGTCCGCTCCCAGTTTCGCCGCTGGCAATGCCGTGGTGCCATCGCCGCACCCGAGATCCAGAACCTTGTCGCCTTTGGCGATGCCGATCCGCTGCACGAGCGCTTCTCCGCTCTCGCGCATGCTCTGGGCGATACGCGTGAAGTCGCCTTTTTCCCAGAGTGCCTTGTTTGGATTCAGGGGCGCATTAGTCATGAGACTGTGAGTCCTTTCGAGGTTTGTGATTCCGCCCGGCGTGGTCCCATCTTCGAACGCGAAACTCATCGGAGTCGACGAAGCCTATCATGTCCCCCAATCGTCGGTGTGTTGGCCCAGCGCCGCAGTTCATGCGCGCGCCGAACCTGCGGTGCGCGATCAGGTTCGGAAGATGTCGGTGCTCAGATACCGGAGACCCGAGTCGACAATGATCGTGGCGACCGTTGCCCCCGGCCCGAGTCGCTCCGCCAGCCGCAGAGCGGCGACCACGTTGGCGCCGCTCGAGGCTCCGGCGAAGATGGCTTCCTCGCGTGCCAGTCTCCGCGCCATCCCCTTGGCCTCCGCCGTCGTCACCGTCTGGATTTCATCGACTTCGTTCGGCTTCCAAAGCGGCGGCACGAATCCAATGCCGATGCCTTCGATCTGGTGTGACCCCGACGGCCCGCCTGAGAGCACGGCTGATTCAGCGGGCTCAACGGCGACGACGCGGACACGGGGATTGTGTTGGCGGAGCGCGTGGGCCGTGCCGTGAATGGAATGCGCCGTGCTCACGGTGTGGACGAACGCGTCGATGCGTTCACCGGCCTGGCGCCACATTTCCTCGCCCAGGGGCGCGTAGCCGACCTCGCCGTCGCGATTGTTGAGTTGATCGCACCACCAGTGTCCGGGCTGACGACTCATCTCGCCGGCTGTCGAAATCATGGTCTTGATGAGATGTTCGGTGATTTTCTTTCCGTCACTGCGGACATCGGTGATGTCCGCACCGTAGGCGCGCATCGTGTAATGCTTTTCCTCACTGAAGGCGTCCGAGCACACGAAATGTGCTTTGTAGCCGAGCGCCGCGCAGACAAACGCCAGCGAGACGCCCGTGGTGCCGGCGGTGTATTCCACGACCGTGCCACCCCGGGGAAGCCGGCCGTCAGCGGCGGCGCGCTCGACGAGTGCCCGGGCCATGCGATCCTTCATGCTTCCCGTCGGATTCGCCGATTCGAGTTTCGCGACGACTCGGGCGGAGCCCGGCGGCACGACCCGGCAAAGTTGGATGAGCGGCGTGTTGCCGATGGCCTCAAGAGCGCCGTTTCGTGTCTCAACGGGCATTGATACTCTCCACAGCTCCGCGTGTTCGCGGCCCGACTTCACACGGGTGTCTGGCGCCAAATGCTGGGCAGTGCCCTCTGTGAAGTCGCTCGTGCCGGAGGGCCGCTCCTCACTCGCGCGCATTATTGCCGTCATTCAGGCTGGCGGCAAGTCATTCTGCCCAACCAGTCGCGTGGCGTGAAACGACATCGTGGAGTAGCCTAACCGTAACTGGAACTGGAACTGGAACTGACACTGGAACTTTCAACTTTCAACTTTCAACTGCCCAATGACGGAATGGAATGCGGCGGCGTATCACAAGGTGTCGGGCCCCCAGACCACCTGGGGACAGAAGGTGCTGGCGCGCCTCGCGGTGAACGGTGACGAACGCGCCATCGACGCCGGCTGCGGCAGCGGCCGCCTGACCGGCGAGTTGATGGCGCGGCTGCCGCACGGGCGGCTCGTCGCCATCGACCGGTCGTGGAACATGTTGATGACCGCCCGCGCCAACCTGCGCCCGGCGTTTGGCGATCGCGTGTCGTTCGTCCAGGTGGCCCTGCCCGACATGCCGTTTGCCGGGTGGGCCGACCTGGTGTTCAGCACCGCCACGTTTCACTGGATCACGGATCACCAGGCCCTGTTCAACAACATCGTCACGTCGTTGCGCCCCGGCGGACGGCTGATGGCACAGTGCGGCGGCGGCCCCAATCTCGTCCGCGCGCACGCCCTGGCCGAGCAGTTGATGCACGCCGAGCCGTTCGCGCCGTATTTCGGCCAGTGGCCCGGGCCGTGGGAGTTCGCCAACGCCGAGACCACGGCCGAACGACTGCAGCGCGCCGGCTTCGTGGCCATCGAGACGAGCCTGGAAGAAGCGCCGACGACGCTGGCCACCGAAGCGGACTACCGCGAGTTCGTGACCACCGTGATCTACCACCCGCATCTCGAACGCCTGCCCGACCCCGCGCTCAAGCAGGCGTTCATCGATCGCGTCACGGCCTTGTCGGCGCGCGAAGATCCGCCGTTCACGCTCGACTACTGGCGCCTCAACATCAGCGCAGCGAAACCCTGACACATCGGTGCCGAATCGGTGTTTAATCGGTGGCCGATGACTCATCCCAGGGTGATCCGCCCCGCCGACCACGCCGTCTACGCCGCCGGCAAGATGGGCAAGACGACAATCTTCGAGTCGCCGCGGCTGCTGGTCGGGCTCAACGCGTTTGAACCCGGCCAGGCGCACGCGCTGCACGCGCACGCCGGGCAGGACAAGGTCTATCACGTGCTCGAAGGCGCAGGACTGTTCCTGCTCGAAGGGCAGGAGTTGCCGATGACCGCCGGCGATCTGCTGGTGGCGCCCGCGGGCGTGCCACACGGAGTGCGTAACACCGGCCCCACGCGGCTGCTCGTGCTGGCGGTGCTGGCGCCGTCGCCCGCCGGTGCCTGACCATGGCGCGGCAGAGCCTGGAAGACGAGGCGCTGGCGGGGGTCACGCGGTGGGGCAGCGCGGCGCTGCTGCTCGTGCTCGCGGTGTGGACCTGGAGCTTTGCCCGGACGGCGATGGGACCGGCGGTGATGGAGTCGTTCCTGCACCTGCCTGACCTGGTGTTTCACGAAGCCGGCCATGTGATCTTCTCGCCCTTCGGCCGGTTCATGACCGTGTTCGGCGGCAGCCTGACGCAGGTGCTCATTCCGATCGTGCTCGCCGTGGCCTTCGTCCGCCAGGGGCAGCCTTTCTCGGCAGCGGCGTGCGCCTGGTGGGCCGGACAGAACCTGGTTGATCTTGCACCCTACATCGCCGACGCCCGATCGCTGTCGCTGGTGCTGCTCGGCGGCCGGACCGGGGCCGAGGTGGAAGGCCACGACTGGGAGTTCATCCTCATGCGACTGGGCGCGATGCATCACGACCGCACGCTCGGCCTGGCGGCGCATTACGGCGGCCTCGCGGTGATGGTCGCGTCGATCGCCTTCGGCGCGTGGTGGCTGTTCCGGGCGCCGCCGGAGTCACCTGCGCTAACATCGGCACCGTGACCCCACCGTCATTCGCCGACATTGCCGCGCGCTATCGCATCAGCAACGGCTCGCGCTTCCGCCTCGCCGACATCGCCCCCGCCGACCCCTGGGGCGCCTCGCTCAAGGACACCGCCGGCAACCTGGTGTCGGAAGGGATCGCGCGCCTCAGTGAACTGCAGGAACGGCTCTACGCGCAGGACCGCTGGTCGATCCTGCTCATCTTCCAGGCCATGGATGCCGCCGGCAAGGACGGCACCATCAAGCACGTGATGTCGGGCGTCAACCCGCAGGGCTGCGAGGTCCACGCCTTCAAGGCGCCGTCGAGCGAAGAGCTGGATCACGACTTCCTGTGGCGCACCTCGCGGGTGCTGCCGCGCCGCGGCCACATTGGCATCTTCAACCGGTCGTATTACGAAGAGACGCTGGTGGTGCGCGTGCACCAGAACATCCTCGCCCGCCAGCAACTGCCGCCGGCACTGGTCACCAGGAACATCTGGCGCGAGCGCTACGAGGACATCAATGCCTACGAGCGCTACCTGTCGCGCCAGGGCGTGGTAATCCGGAAGTTCTTTCTGCACGTCTCGAAAGAGGAGCAGCGACTCCGGTTCCTGAAGCGGCTCGACGAGACCGACAAGCACTGGAAGTTCTCGCTGGCCGACGTCGGCGAGCGCGCGCATTTCGCCGAATACATGCAGGCCTACGAAGACACCATTCGCCACACCTCAACTGAGTGGGCCCCGTGGCACGTGATCCCCGCGGATCGCAAGTGGTTCACACGCCTCGCCGTCGCCGCCACCATCGTCGAGACAATTGAAACACTGGACCCGCGGTTCCCCTCGGCCGACCCGAAGGTGAAAGCCGAGCTCAACAAGGTAAAGGCCGCGCTCGAGGCCGAGGTCAAGGCCGCCGCCAAAGCCAAGGCCAAAGCAAAGGCAAAGAGGCGCAGGGCATGAAGCGCTGCTCCTGGCCCGGCGACGACCCGCTCTACATCCAGTACCACGACGCCGAGTGGGGGCGGCCCATCACCGACGATACGCGGCTGTTCGAGAAGATCTGCCTGGAGGGCTTCCAGGCCGGCCTGAGCTGGATCACCATCCTTCGCAAACGCGAGAACTTCCGGGCCGCCTTCAGCGGCTTCGATCCCGAGGCGGTCGCGCGGTTCACGGCCAGGGACGTGGCGCGTCTGCTCAAGAACGAAGGCATCATCCGGCACCGCGGCAAGATCGAGTCGACCATCAACAACGCCAGGCAGGCGCTGGCCGTGATCGACGAGAAGGGCTCGCTGGCCGCGTATTTCTGGTCGTGGGAGCCGCCGGCCGCCGAGCGGCCGCGCACGGTGACGCGTGAAGCGTTGATCACGATGACGACGTCGCCGCAGTCGATTGCGATGTCGAAGGACCTGAAGAAGCGGGGCTGGTCGTTCGTGGGCCCGACCACCAGCTACGCGTTCATGCAGGCGATGGGCCTCGTGAACGACCACGTCCAGGACTGCGGGGTGCGGGCGGATGTCGAACAGGCCCGCGCGCGATTGAAGCGGCCGCGCTGACTACTGCTGCGTGACCTTGTAGCCCTTCTTCGCGAGCAGCGTGGGCAAGCCATCGGGCCCGACCAGGTGGGCCGCGCCGACGACGACGAAGCAGCCGGCGTTTTGCTGGAGGCAGGTCTCGACGTGCGGCACCCAGTTGCGGTTGCGCTCGACCACCAGCCGGTCGTAGAGCTCGCGCGAATCCTCGAACGACACCAGCAACGACTTCTCCAGCGACGCCACGTCACCAGCCGCCCACTGTTGCGCCATCTCGGCCACGTTGCCGACCTGGGTGTCGAGTTCCTTCATACCCGAGATCAACATCTCTTCCTGGAGTTTCGGCGACAGCTCGTCGAAACGCTCAATCTGGTAGGCGAGGGTTTCCAGTGACTGGCGCTTCAGCCCGGCCGCTTTCGCGCGATCGAAGAAGTGCTTGTCGACGCCCAGCTCGGCCTTGAAGCCGGCGGCCTGCAGCGTCGGCCCCATCAGCGTGATCGCGACCAGCCACGGCTTCATGCGCTGGATCGCCACCATCGGCAGGCCGGCCTTGTCGACCCGCCTCGACACCTCGGCATAGGTCGATGGCGCGACCATCTGGTCCAGCGTGCGGCCGTCGGCCAGCATCGCCTTGCCGAGCGCGTTCATCATCTGCGCGGGGTCGCTCATCTCGTCGAAGTCGACCTCCTCGACGAGGGTCTTCGACGACGCGAAGGCCTTGTTGATCTCGGCGCTGAGCGGATAGAACTCGGGCGACAGCACGTGAAGCGACCCCAGGAGGTAGGCCACCGACGCGCCCGGGCCTTCGACCCTCCACAGGAAGTGCTTCTTGCCGTCCTGCGCGGCGGCCACGCCACTGGCGAGGACCGCTGCCACCACCGCCGCGAGGAGTGTTCTGCGCACCATGCCACAGGCTAACATGGTGCGGATGGACCTTCGAGCAGTGCTGACCGGGGCGGTGGTGATGGCGCCCATGACCAAGGGGTCCAACCTGCCGTACCGCCGGTTGTGCGTGGAAATGGGCGCGCGCGTCACGATCAGCGAGATGACGGTGGCGCGCCGGCTGAAGCAGCGCAAAAAGGGCGAGTTTGCGCTGATCCGCAAGTTCGAGGGCGAGCCGTTCTTCGGCGTGCAGCTTGCCGGCACCAATCCCGAGGAGATTGGCTGGGCCGCGGCGCTCGTGGAGTCGCGCGGCGCCGACCTGGTGGATCTCAACTGCGGCTGCCCGATCGATCACTTCACCCACAAGGGCATTGGCGCGGCGCTGGGCCGCCAGCCCGCCCGCATCCGCCGCATCGTCGAAGCCATGAAGAAGGCGGTGACGACGATCCCGGTCACGGTGAAGCTGCGTCTCGGCTGGAACGACGAGATGCGCAACGTCGTCGACCAGGCCAAGGCGGCCGTCGACGGCGGCGCCGACGCCCTGTTCGTGCACGGCCGCACGCGCAACGCGCGCTACCGCTTTGCCGCCGACTGGGATGCGATTGGCACGGTGGTGGCCGCCGTCCCGGTGCCGGTCGTCGGCAACGGCGACGTGCTGTTTCCCGGGGACATTGCCGAGGGCCTGGCGCGATCGGGTTGCGTCGGCGTGATGAGCGCGCGTGGCGTGCTGATCAAGCCCTGGCTGTTTCGCGAGATCAGCGAAGGCTACCTGGACGTGTCCGGCGAAGACCGCGTCGCCATCTACCGCCGCTACGTCGCGCTCGCCAAGGAACATTGGGGCGCGGATGCCTACGGCCTGGAACGCGTCACGCAGTTCACGCGCTGGCATACGGACTTCTGGCATCGCTACGTGCGGCAGCGGCCCGATGGCACCTTCCCGGGCCTGCAGACGCGCGAGGAGGACCTGAACCTGCGGACGCCGCTCGAGGCGTTCCTGGCGCGCCCCGATGGCGCCGCCCACGACTACCTGACCGAATGCCTGGTCAACGATCGCGAGATCGATCCGGCGCTGGCGCCGGAGCCGGCCGTGGTGGAGTCCCGCGGGCGTGAGCAACAGGAGCTGGTCGAAACCGAGGGTTAACCCTCGAGTTCAAAGGGCGACCCCGCCTCGCAGGAGTGCTGGCGCCTACCAGGCGTTGAGGAGTAACTGCCAGCCCGACCGGCGAGGCCGGTCGTCGGGCAGGAGCCGCAGGGCCCGACTGGCCACATCGGCGCGAGCGCTGCAGGTACCGGTGCGAAGGTAGCTCAACGCCTCGGCCAGCGACGCCTCGGCCGGGTCGCCAAGCTGGTGCGTGCTGTCGTCCGACGCGGCGCACGTCGGCGCGATGCCGTCGAAGTAGTCGCCTTCGTTGTTGGCGTTCTTGATTGAGAACGACACGGCCGCGAGAACCTTTTCGCAGAAGGTGAACCCGTACTGTCCCACCGGCTTGCCGTAAGTGGCATCGCCAATCACCGTGACCGGCATGTACGGCCGGAGCGAGTTGATGATCAACTCGCTGGCCGACGCCGACGACCGCGTGGTGATGACCACCAGTCGGGACAGGTTCAACGCCTGCTCGGGACTGGTGAAGCGAATGGTCTTGTTGTAGGTGGGACCGACCTTGTCGTTGTGCACGTAATTCAACAACACCTGGCCGCCGGTCCGGACGCCGCCAATCAGGCTCGCGAGGTGCACGGCGATGTCAACCAGGCCGCCGCCGTTGTAGCGCAGATCCAGCACGAGCTCGGTGGCGCCGGCGGTCTTCAGCGCGGCGAACGCGTCGTTCAAGGCCGCCTCGGAGGGCCGCACGAAATTGCGGAAGAACACGTAGCCAATCTTGCGGCCGTCGTCCTCGACCACGCGGGTGAGCGACACCGTGGGAATGGTGACCACGCGCTTGACCATGCGCGCCGTCCGGCGGCTGCCATTCGGCTTCTCGAACGCAATCTCGGAGGCGACGCCAATGTCGGCGGCGCCGAACGCCCCGCCGATGGTGCCCGCCGCGACCAGCGCCACCACCGACTGGGCGTTGATCTGCGTGATGCGGTCGCCGCGCTCGAGCCCGGCTTCAAGCGCCGGGCTGGCGTCGAACACCTGCAGCACCGTGAGGTGCGTGCTCGTGGTCTGCGTCGACATCCCGTAGCCAACGAACTGGCTGTCGCCGTAGAGCGCTTCGTTGGCGGCAGCCGACGTGATGTAGCTGAAGCTGTTGTCGATGGGCCGGTAGCGAACCGCGTCGAGATACGCCTCGGGCGATGCGTACGACGTGGGGCTCACGTTCGCCGGCAGGTGCTGATACCAGTAGTAGAAGGAATTCAGGACATCGCGGACGTGCAGGTTCTGCGATGGCACCGAGCAGTTGCTCGGGCCGGTTTGCGCTGACGCCGTCCATGGACAGAGCAGCGCGCAGACGACCGCGAGAGAGGACACAACCCGCTGCATTAATGACCCTGGACTACCTATTCTGCAATGTTTGCGCCGGATCCGCCAAGAGCGGAAGCGTCACAATGAACCGCCCGCCAGTTATCGGCCGAAAACTCGTCATGCTTCACTGCATTTTCAAGCAATTCCGGCAATACGCCCGGCGGCACCTGCCATTGATGGACGGCCTGCGCATCCACGTGCACCTCCGGCAAACGCCGAGGCGCGCGGTGCCAGGGACGAATGGGGGTATCCTTTCGCCGTGCTACGACCCGGTTTCGCCGTCCTCGTCTTCGCCGCCGTCATGCCGTTGTTCAGTGGGGCGGCGCAGCTGCCGCGGCCCGCGGCGCCCACGCTGGTGCTCTACAACGCCAAGGTCATCACCGTCGATTCCGCGTTCTCGATCGCCGAAGCCGTCGCCATTGCCGGCGAACGCGTGCTGGCGGTCGGCACGAACGCGCAGATGAGGGCGGTCGCGGGCCCGGACACACGGTTGATCGATCTCAAGGGACAGGCGCTGTTGCCAGGGCTGATGGACAACCACTTGCACGGCGCCGGCGGCGGCCCGGGCGTCGACCTCTCGCGGGCGCGATCGCTGGCCGATGTCGCCGCCGCCCTCGCCGCCAGGGTCAAGACCGTCAAGCCCGGCGACCTGATCGTCTCCAACGGCGACTGGCACGAGGCGCAGTTGCTGGAGCAACGCCTGCCGCTGCGCGACGATCTCGATCGCATCGCCCCCGACAATCCCGTGGTCCTCGTGCGGGGCGGCCACGAATACATCCTCAACTCGCCGGCACTCGCGCGCTCGAACATCACCGAGAAGAGCGTCGCACCCGCCGGCGGGCGCGTCACGCGCTACCCCGGCGGACGCCTCAACGGCGAACTCGTGGATGCCGCGCGCTCGCTGGTGCAACTGCCGCGAGTGCCGGTCTCGCCGGGCGACGCCATGCTGGCGCGCAGGGGCGGCTACAACAAGCTCAACGCCGCGGGCCTCACCACCGTGCGCCATCCCGGCGTGTCAGTGGCCGAATACCGCATGCTGCAGGAGATTCAGAAGCGCGAACCAACCATGCGGTTGAACGTCCTCATGAGCAGCGCCGGCGACGCCGCGCCGGCGCTGCTGGCGTCGGGCATCGACATGGGCGAGGGCGACGAGTGGCTGCGGGTCGGCGGCGTGAAGCTGGCCGTCGACGGCGGCTTCGAGGGCGGGCTGATGCGCGAACCATACGAGGAGCCGTGGGGCGAGCAGCGCACCTTCCGCGGCCTGCAGACCGTCGACACCGAACGTTTCGTCGCCACGGTGCGGGCCTTCAACCAGCAGGATTGGCGGGTGGCCACCCACGCGGTTGGCGATGCCGCCATCGACCTCGTCCTGAACGCCTACGAAAAGGCCAACGCCGACCGGCAGATTGCCGGCCGCCGCTGGTCGATCGAGCACGCCTTCATCGGCCGGCCCGATCACCTGCCGCGGATGAAGGCGCTCGGCCTGGCCATCTCGGCCCAGAACCACCTGTATCTTGCCGGACCGAGCCTCGTGAAGTACTGGGGCGCGGCGCGCGCCGGCCTCACGACCCCGGTCAAGATGTACCTGGATGCCGGGTTGCCGGTGTCGTCAGGAACCGACGCGCCGGTGGTGCCGTATCCGCCGCTGTGGACGATTTACCACTTCGTGACGCGCGACACGATCACCGGCGGCGTGCTGGGCGCCGGCCAGCGCGTCAGCCGCGAGCAGGCCATCCGGATGGCCACCATCAACAACGCGTGGCTGATGATGGAAGAACAGGACAAAGGGTCGATTGAGCCGGGCAAGCTGGCCGACCTGATCGTCCTGAACGAGGATCCGCTGACCTGCCCTGAGACGCGGCTTCGCGATGCGCAGGTCATGATGACAATGGTCGGCGGCAAGACCGTCTTCCAAAGATAGGGTGATGAGATGATGCGAGTGTCCGCCGTCGTTATGCTCTTCCTCGGACTGGCCGCCTGCGCACCGGCACCGGCGCCGCCGGCGCCGGCCCCCGAGGCCGCCAGGCCCGACCCGCTGCCCGGCACGAAATTGTCGGTCGATCAGCTCAAGGCGCAGATGTTCCACGTCAGCGCCGGCAAGCGCCTCAAGGGCGCCTGGCCCAACGGCGCCCGCGTCGCGGTCGGCCTGTCGTTCGATGTCGACAACGCCACCGCCACGCTGTCGACCGGCAATCTCGATTACGAAATCCTCTCCCGCGGCGAGTACGGCGCCGTTGACGGCCTGCCGCGCATCCTGCGGATGCTCGATCGCCAGCAGGTGCCCGCCTCATTCTTTATTCCGGCGGCCAGCGCCGTCCTGCACCCGGAGATGATCAAGCAGATCCTGAGCGCCCGGTCTGCGTCATCGGCGTCATCGGCGGCGCACGAAATCGGTGTTCATGGCTGGATCCATGAACGGCTGCCTCTCCTCAACAACGAGAAGGAGGAGCAGCGCCTGCTGGATCTGTCGATCGAGACGCTGACCAAGATGACCGGCAAGCGGCCGGTCGGGTACCGCGCGCCGTCGTGGAAGTTCAGCGGCTGGACCATGGGCCAGGTCAAGGCCGCCGGTTTCCTCTACGACAGCAGCCTGATGGCCAGTGACGATGCCTACGAACTCCTCCTCGACGGCGCCCCCACCGGCATCGTCGAGTTGCCGATCGAGCGGATCCTGGACGATGCGCCGTATTTCGGCAGCAACGCCGACGGCTCGAACCCGTCGGTGGGCGATGTCTACGAGGTGTTCCAGTCGGAGTTCGATGTCGCCTACGAGGAGGGCGGCCTGTTCCTGCTGACGATGCACCCGCACATGATCGGCCACCGGTCGAGAGCCGCCATGCTCGAGAAACTCGTCCAATACATCAAGGGCAAGCCCGGGGTCTGGTTTGCCACCCACGAGCAGATCGCCAACCATGTGAAGCCGCTCATCGCGACGAAGTGAGGTCGGTCATGATCGCGAACGAAGCCGCCAGGCTCAGGGCGCTGCACGCGTATCACATTCTCGACACCGATCCGGAGCAGGCCTTTGACGACCTCACGCTGCTGGCGTCGCAAGTGTGCGGCACGCCGATCGCGCTGATTACGCTGGTCGACGAGAAGCGGCAGTGGTTCAAGTCGAGGGTCGGCATCGACGTCAGGGAGACCGAACGCAGCATCTCGTTCTGCGCGCACGCCATCGAGGAGCCGGGACTGTTCGAGGTGCCCGACACGCTGTCGGACCGCCGGTTCCGCGAGAACCCAATGGTGGTGAACGATCCGCACATCCGGTTTTACGCCGGCGCGCCCCTGCTCACGCGCGATGGCGATCCGCTGGGCACCATTTGCGTGGTCGACCGGCTTCCCCGCACGCTGACCGAGGGGCAACGCGCCGCGCTCAATGCCCTGCGGCGCCAGGCCGAGGCGCAACTCGAACTGCGCCGCAAGCTCGATGAGCTCCGGGTCGCAATCGACGGGCTCGAGAAGCTGGGCGGACTGCTGCCCTACTGCTCCACATGCGCCCTGAACATCGTCATTCCCGCCGATCCGTCGGCGATGACGACGGTGGGCGACGGCGTGACGGAGCTGCTGAATAACAAGGGCTGGCCGGAGGCGGAGGTCATGAAGGTGGAACTGGCGCTGCAGGAAGCGCTGGCCAATGCCATTCGCCACGGGTGCAAGAACGACCCCACCAAGCACGTGCAGTGTTCGGTGACGTTCGATTCGGCCGGCGAGGTGGTGATCGTGATTCGCGATCCGGGTCCTGGTTTCAAGGTCGCGGAGGTCCCGAACCCGCTCGAGGGCGCCAACCTCCTCAAGCCCAGCGGCCGCGGCGTGTTCCTGATCAACGAGTTAATGGATACGGTGGAGTTTTCAGACGAAGGCCGGCGCGTGATGATGCGCAAGAAGGTGGACGCCGAGTCCGAGAAGTAGCGTACAAAGAAAAAGCCCAAGTCATTTAAGACTTGGGCTCAGCCGTCGCAACGCTTGCGTTGCGACCGTCGGCCCGGAGGCCGACTAGCTAAATTAATCCCCGGCAGCGACCTACTCTCCCACCCACCTGCGCGGGCAGTACCATCGGCGGTAGCAGGCTTAACTTCCGTGTTCGGAATGGGAACGGGTGTGACCCTGCTCCTATGGCCACCGGGAAACTTGGTGCCTGGGATTTCCTCCTTCGCTGGCGGAGCCAGCTACGGCGGACAAGCTAAGTAGCCTGTCCCGCCATAGCGCCGTTAGGCGCGTCGGCGGAATCGTCCCAGAGCATATTGTGACTTGACGTCTCAATCGTTCGATCGCTACCTAGAATTTCTAAGCAATTCGATCAATCGAAACATCAAGCTGCCCGCCGTTCCGGTTCAGGGAACGGGGGCCGAATACTCTGCAATCGATAGCTTTTTCTGACCACACATTCACAATCAAAAGAAGTGAATAAATGGTCAAGCCTCACGGCTGATTAGTATCGGTTAGCTGAACGTATCGCTACGCTTCCACACCCGACCTATCAACGAAGTAGTCTACTTCGAGCCTTCAGGGACTTGCGTCCAGGGAAATCTCATCTTGAGGTGGGTTTCACGCTTAGATGCATTCAGCGTTTCTCCCTTCCGGACTTAGCTACCCAACGATGCCACTGGCGTGACAATTGGTACACTAGCGGTCCGTCCAACCCGGTCCTCTCGTACTAAGGTCAGATCCTCTCAAATTTCCTGCGCCCACCATAGATAGAGACCGAACTGTCTCGCGACGTTCTAAACCCAGCTCACGTACCGCTTTA
>CAYGMD010000132.1:0-7856 GCA_964350785.1 uncultured Acidobacterium sp.
CCCCAGACCCAGGCCTTCGACCACGCCGGCGGCAATGGCAATGATGTTCTTGAGGGCGCCGCCGATCTCCACGCCGACCACGTCGCTGCTGCCGTAGAGGCGGAGCGCGTGCGAGCGGAAGTGCGCCTGGATCATTTCGACGGCGGCCGACGACTCCCCGGCCGCGACCATCGCCGTGGGCAGTTCGCGCGCCAGCTCGATGGCAAAGCTGGGGCCCGACAACACGACCACGGCGACCCCGGCTGAACACTCGGCCCGCATCACTTCCGACATGCGCAGCAACGAGCCTTCCTCGAGCCCCTTGGTCGCGCTCACCAGGGTGCAGCCGGCCGGCAGCAGCGGGCTGGCCGCGCGCACGACCGTTCGCATCCCGTGCGAGGGCACCGCCATGACCACGAACTCGGCATCGCTCAGCGCCGTCGCCAGCGCGTGCGTCGGCCGCAACGAGGGCGGCAGTTCGATGCCAGGCAGGTACGCCTGGTTCGTCCGGGTCGCGGCCATCTGTTCGACAAGCGCGGCGTCGCGCGCCCACAGCCGCACGTCGTGCCCGGTCCGCGACAGGTGCACGGCCAGGGCCGTGCCCCAACTGCCCGATCCCAACACCCCGATGGTGCGTGTCATGTTCCTAATGCGCGTTCGGTTCGCGACCACAAGCGGGCGACGTTGCCGCGGTGACGGAACAGAATCAGGGCCGCCACGAGGGTGGCGCCAATATCAACCGCGCGCATGCCCGGCAGCGACCACTCGATCACGGGCAGCAGCACGGTGGCGACGATCGATCCCAGCGACACAAACCGTGTGCGGGCGACGGTGAGCCCGAACGCGGCCGCGGCGATGGCGGTCGTCCACGGCGCCAGCAGGCCGAACACGCCGCTCGCGGTGGCGACGCCCTTGCCGCCCTTGAAACGCAGCCACACGGGATAGACATGGCCCACGACGGCGGCGACGCCGGCCGCCACGGCCGGCGGCCCCGAACCGGCCAGCAGCACCGCGCCCGCCCCCTTGGCGGCGTCGGCGAGCATCACCGCAATGCCCATGCGCAGCCCGCCCGTGCGGTAGACGTTCGCCGCGCCGACGTTGCCGCTGCCCACCCGGCGCAGGTCCACGCCACTGGCCGTCTGGGCGACGAGGTAACCGATCGGCAGCGAGCCGACGGCGTAACCGATCAGGATGGCGGGAAGGAGGTCCATACGAGCGGAGCGCTAACCAGTCCAGTATAGTGCGGCCCCTTCTGGGACAGATGGCTGCGATAGAGGGTGATGCGATCGACGACCGATCGCGCGCCGCGCACCTCGACCGACTGCAGCAGCTTGGGCCAGTCGACGCCGGCGCCGGTCATCTTGATGCGCCCCAGCGTCAGGTGCGGCAGCAGCGGCCGCGACTCGGGATCGATGGTGCCGGCCAGCCGCCGGCTGACCTCGGCTTCGAGCGCGCCCAGCCGCGCGCCGCCCGCGACGGCCCCGAGCCAGAGCGCGCGGGGGTGACGGGGCGACGGAAACGCGCCGACCCCACGCCACTCGACCTCGAAGGGCGCCAGGGGCACGGGCGGCGCAATCCGTTCGCACAACGCCGGGATCTCGGCCTCGGGCACCTCGCCGATGAAGCGCAGCGTCACGTGCAACGCCGCCGGCTTGACCCAGGTGATCTTGGGCGGCGCCTTCACGGCCTCGATCCGGTCGCTGATAACCTTGATGACTCGGGCCGCCTCGGCACGCACCGCGTCGCCCACGTCGATGGCGACAAACACTCTCATTCGAGGAGGTGGCGGCGCAGCAGGTCGATGGCCCAGTTGGCCGACATGGCCTTGACCATCTCGCGCCCGCCCGGGAACCGGAACGTCCGTACGTGGGTCGTCGCGCCGGCCACGGCAATGCAGACCGTGCCGACCGGTTTCTCGGCGCTGCCGCCACCGGGCCCGGCAATGCCGGTGATGCCCACGCCAACCTGCACCCCGGCGCGACCGCGAATGCCCTCGGCCATGGCGGCGGCCACCGGCTCGCTGACGGCGCCATGCTCCTTGATCAGCGACGCCGGCACCCCGAGCAACTCGACCTTGGCCTCGTTGCTGTATGCCACGACGCTGCGTTCAACGTAGTCGGAGCTGCCGGGGATGTCGGTGAGCCGCGAGGTGGCCAGGCCGCCGGTGCACGATTCGGCCAGGGCCACGCGCCAGCCGCGCGCGCGCAGCAGGCCGCCGACCGCCGCCTCCAGCACCGTGCCGTCGGTGCTCACGACATCGCGCCCCAGCGCGTGCGCCAACTCGGCCACGGCCGCGTCGAGCGCCGCCGCGGCGGCCGGCGCGTCGGCCGACTGCAACACCAGGTGCAATTCCACCTGGCCGAGGCCGGCCAGAATGGTGGTCTCGATCGGCGGGTGGTGCGCCAGCCAGGGCGAATAGATCGGCTGCACGATCTCCTCGACCGCCGACTCGCCCTTGCCGGACACCCGCACCAGGCGGCGGAACAGCCGCGTGTCGCCGGCCAGGGCCGCCAAGCGGGTTCGCACCGCCCCTTCCATCATCGGCTTCATCTCGCGGGGCGGCCCCGGCAAGAGCGCCAGGACGGCGCCGTCGTGTTCGAGCCATAGGCCGGGCGCCGTGCCATTCGGGTTGTCCAGCACCGTCGCCCCGTCGGGCACCATTGCCTGGCGACGGTTGACGGCCGGCATCTTCCAGCCGCGCGCCGCGAACCGGCGCTCCATGGCATCGATGATGGCGGGGTCTTCGTGCATCGCCAGGCCCAGGTGGGCCGCCACCACCTCCCGCGTCAGGTCATCGTCGGTCGGCCCCAGGCCGCCCGTGAAAATCACCACCCGATGCCGCAGCAGCGCGTGGGCCAGGTGCGACGTCAACTCGGCGCGGTGGTCGCCGACAATCGCCTTCCAGGCCACGGCGATGCCGAGGTCGTTCAGGACCTGGGTGATGAACAGCGAGTTGGTGTCGATTTTGTCCGGCGTGAGCATCTCGCTGCCCACGGCAATGATCGCCGCGTCGAGCGGGCGGGCGTCTACGCGGCCAGCCACGACGGCATCCACCACATGCAGAGGCGCAGCACGAGGTACGAGTACACACCCGCCATCGCGTCATCCAGCATGATCCCGTAGCCGCCGGGCAGGTGCTCCAGGCGTCCGGCCGGGTACGGTTTCACGACATCGAACAGCCGGAACAGCAAAAAGCCCAGGAGCACACCGGCCAGCGAGACGGGCAACAACGCGAGGGTAATCAGCATGCCCAACACCTCGTCGATCACGACGGGCCCGGGGTCCTTGCGGCCGAGCGCGCGCTCGGCGCCGTTGGCCGACCAGATGCCGACGACGAGCACGGCGACGATGGCCCCCAACTCGAAGGCCGGCATGCCAACCCAGCGCACGAAGGCAAACAAAGCGAGCGCCGCCAGCGAGCCGGCCGTGCCGGGGGCGATCGGAAAAAACCCGACGTAGCCGAACGAGGCGATGAACAGCGCGAACTGGTTCATTCGCAGACCACGCGGGTGCCGGCCAGTCGATCGTGCACGGCGCGGTGGTCGCTGCTGAACAACGCCGGCACATACGACAGCCCCAGCGTGGCGGGCACCAGCATGCACCCGACCGCGCGCAGCACGCCGCCGGCCGCGTCAATCGGCCGGCCGTCGTCGCCAATGACCCGCAGCTTGAGCAGCATCTTGCCGATGGTCTGACCGCCCGCGACCGTAAACGCCGCGACGTAGCCGAACGCCAGCAGCGCGAGAAAGCCGACAAACGGCACGGCGGGAATGACGCGCAGATCCTCGAGCGTGGTCTGCAACCCGGCGATACGAAGGGTGAGGAACAGCACGCCGGCATCCACGCCGGCCAGCAGAGCCAGGTCGATGAGTCCAGCCCCCACCCGCGCCGACAACGCCGGCGCCTGCATGAGCGATGCGACCGTTTCGTGGGCCTCGACGCTGGTCTCCGCGCTCTTGAGGGGCGCCGCCGGCTCGAACCCAAGCGGCGTCTCCAGGCGAACGGGACGGGTGGTGCGCGGACGGTTGCGTGGAATCTCGGGCGTGGCCCGCCGGACCGCCAGCGGCGGGCGGGCCGCCCGCGGCGGCAACAGCGGCGCATCGTCGAACGGCAGCGCGTTCGGGTCGGCGGCGTCTCCCGGCCCCTCGGCGGTCTCGGCTCGCTCGACCGCGGATACCGCGGCGGATGCGCGGCCGGCGGCGGGCGATGCGAGAGACGCGGCCGCGGGTAATACAGCAGGGGGCGCGGCGCCCGGCGCGTGGTGAGGTTCCACCGCCTCGGGTTGAGGATCGCCGAACAGGCGATCGAGGTCGAGCGCTCCCGCGCTGAGGTTATCGGTCTGCCGCTTGATGGGCGGCAATTCGAAATCCCCGGTGGCATCCGTGCCGGCGTCCTGGCGCAGGGTCAAGTCGGGCTCGGCGGCAAACGGCGACAGCGAGAAATCGTACTGGCAATTCCGGCACCGGTCGGTGGTCTCAAACCCGAGGTAACCGCACTTCGGACACTTCATTCGCGGGACGGCGTGGAAGGGGCGACGGCCGCTGCCGGCGCCGATGACTCGGCGGTCGCAATGGCCAGCAGTTCAGTCTGGATTTCGCCGCGCAGGCGATCCGCGTCGGGCCGCAACGAATCGCCCAGCGGCACGCGGTCGAGGGCGCGCAGCGCGTCGCGCAATTTCCCGTTCGCAAACAGCGCGCGGCCCTGGGTCAAGTAGGTCTCGGTCGGCGGCGGCACCGGCAGCGGCGCCGGCGTAACGGTGGCCGTCACCGGCGCGCCCGCGGTCGCCTGCACCGGGAACCAGTCGGCCAGTCCGTTCGGGGTCACCAGCACGAACGAAATCGCCGCGACGATCACCACGCCCGCGGCCGTCGCCAGCCACATCGCCACGCTGCCCCGCCGCTGTTCGAGCGTCGGTCGTTCGGCCACCGCCGGCTTGACCCGCGCACGCTCGCGGCTGGCCGGCACGGCCGGCGTCACCGTGCGCTGGCCGAGATCCAGCCGGTCGATGCGGCCGATGACGCCCAGCGCCACGTCGTGCGAGGCGCCTTGATCGAGCGCGTCGCTCAGCAGCGCGCGGGCGCGAACCACTTCACCGCGATCGAAGGCCTCGAGGCCCTCGTGCACGAGCGCTTCGGAGATGCGTTGCTGTTCGGCTTGCGCGCTGCGCGCGCGATCGATGTAGGCCCGCGCCCGATCGTGATTGCGATCGAGGAAGAGCACCCGGGTCCAGAGGTTGATGGCGGCGTCGAACGCGCCCGCGAAATAGTGATCGAGACCCGTCACGAGCAGATGCTCGATGCGCCCTTCGTCTTCAGCGGGCGGCGCCTCAGACCGGCTGGGGCCTGACGTGTGCGGGTCGGCCATGGGTAAGTACCGGTGATTATAGCACTTACCTTATCTCTGGCACCCCTTAAACAGGTGCCCTACAATCGACCGACATGCCGACCATTGAATGCGTTCCCAACATCAGCGAAGGCCGCCGTCCCGAAATCATCTCGGCCCTGGCCGACACGCTGCGCGCCGTCCCCGGCCTGCGCGTGCTCGACGTGCAGTCCGACGCCACTCACAACCGCTCGGTCTTCACGCTGGCCGGCACGGCCGAGGCCCTGGCGGCCGGTGTGCCGAAGCTGTTCGAGGGCGCGATTGCCGCCATCGACCTGCGCACGCACAAGGGCGAACACCCGCGGCTGGGCGCCGTCGACGTGGTCCCCTTCATTCCCATCGCCGAGGTGACGATGGCCGAGTGCGTGGCGCTGGCCAAGGCCGTCGCCGCCGACGTGGCGCAACGGTTCGCGTTGCCGGTTTACCTCTACGAGGACGCCTCGGCGAACCCGGCGCGCAAGAACCTGGAAGACATCCGCCGCGGCGAGTTCGAGGGCCTGGCCGCCAAGATGGCCCAACCGGGCTGGGCGCCCGACTTTGGCCCGGCGGCGCCCCACCCGAGCGCCGGCGCCGCGGTCGTCGGCGCGCGCATGCCGCTCATCGCCTACAACATCAACCTGGCCACCGACCGGCTGGACGTCGCCAAGAAGATTGCCGCGGCCATTCGCATGAGCAGCGGCGGCCTGCGGTTCGTCAAGGCCATGGGCATCCCGCTCGAGGACCGCGGCATCGTGCAGGTCTCGATGAACCTGACCAACTACGAGAAGACGCCGATGCATCGCGTGTTCGACCTGGTCAAGCGCGAGGCCGAACGCTATGGCGTGCAGGTGCTCGAAAGCGAGATCGTCGGCCTGGTGCCGTTGGCGGCGCTGACCCAGACGGCCGAGTATTTCCTGCGGCTGGAGGGATTCTCGAGCGGACAGATTCTCGAGAACAAACTCAACCACGAAGCTCCGAAGAACACGAAGAAGGCAACCTAGCTTCGTGTGTTTCGCGCCCTTCGTGGTTGCTATTTCTCGCTGCGGGGCGTGACGCCGAAGGCGCGCAGCTTCTTGTAGAGATTCGATCGCTCGACGCCCAGCACTTCGGCCGTGCGCGACATGTTGCCCTGCTGCGCGGCCAAGGTCTGCAGGATGTAGTCCTTCTCGAACTCGTCGCGGGCCTCCGACAGGGGCCGCAACGGCCCCGGCCCGGCCGCCGGTTCCGTCGCGCTGTCGGCACCGTCGCGGCCCAGGAAGCCCAGGTCCTGCGCCGTGATGGTGTCGCCCTGCACCATGATGATTAACCGCTCGATCACGTTGCGCAGTTCGCGGACGTTGCCGGGCCACGAGTACTGGCGCAAACGGGCCGCCGCCTCGGGCGCGAGGCGCTTGGGCCGGCGGCCGTATTCGGTCGCCAACAGCGCCATGAAATGGTCGGCCAGCGGCGCGATGTCGTCCTGCCGTTCGCGCAGGGACGGCACGAAGATCGGCACCACGTTGAGCCGGAAATACAGGTCTTCGCGGAAGCGGCCGGAGCGGATTTCCTCGACCAGGTCCTTGTTGGTCGCCGCCACCACGCGGACGTCGACCTTGATGCGCTGGGTGCCGCCGACGCGCTCCATCACCTGTTCCTGCAGCACGCGGAGCACCTTGGCCTGCGTCTTCAGGCTCATGTCGGCAATCTCGTCGAGGAAGATCGTGCCGGTGTTGGCCTGCTCGAACCGGCCGGGCTTGTCGGCCACCGCGCCGGTGAAGGCGCCGCGCACGTGGCCGAACAGCTCCGACTCGATCAACTCCTCGGGAATGGCGGCGCAGTTCACTTCGATGAACGGGCCGTTCTTGCGCCGGCTGTACAAGTGAATGGTGCGCGCCACCAGTTCCTTGCCGGTGCCGTTGTCGCCCAGGATCAGCACGCGGCCGTTGGTCGGCGCCGCCAGCGCCACCTGCTCGCGCAGGCGCAGCATGGGCGCGCTCTCCCCCACCATCGTGTGCTGCTGCTGGCGGTCGACCTTGGCGCGCAGGACGCGGTTTTCGGCCTCGAGGTCGCGCTGGCGCAGCGCGTTGCGCACGACCAGCACCGTCTTCTCGAGCGACAGCGGCTTCTCGATGAAGTCGAACGCCCCCATCTTGATCGCGCGCACCGCCGATTCGATGTTGCCGTGGCCCGAGATGATCACGACCTGGGAATCGATCTGCCGCTCACGCAGGCGCTGCAGCGTCGTCAGGCCATCGAGGCCGGGCAGCCAGATGTCGAGGACGATGACGTCGAAGGCCTCGCCGTTGGCCCGCTCCAGGCACTCTTCACCGGTGCCCACGGCCTCGACGTCGAAGCCCTCGTCTTTGAGGACACCGCTGATCGACGACCGCACGCCGGGTTCATCATCAACGACAAGAATGGACGGCATCAGGCTGGTAACTCGATGATAAACCGGGTCCCGCTCGGGACGTTGTCGAACACGTCGATGCTGCCGCCGTGTTCGGCGACAATCCGCCGCACAATGGCCAGGCCCAGGC
>CAYGMD010000132.1:7866-12606 GCA_964350785.1 uncultured Acidobacterium sp.
GTACGGCAGGAACAGCTTGTCGCGTTCGGCCGGCGGGATGCCGGGGCCGGTGTCGGCCACGACCACGCGCACCAGGCTGTTCGGCACGTCGCGCGCGGTCTCGACGACGATCCCGCCACTGCGCCCCATGGCCTCGATGGCGTTGTCGACCAGGTTGATGATGACACGCTTCATCTGCTCGGGGTCAACCCGCACCTGCCCCACGCCCGGATCGTAGCGTTTCTCGAACGTGACCGAGGCGAACAGCCCGTCGTAGAGCGCCAGCGTCGTATTCAGCAGCTCGTGCAGGTCGGTCGGCACCGCGCGCGGCGCGGGCATGCGCGCAAACTGCGAAAATTCATCGACCAGCCCCTTCAGCGACTCGACCTCGCCGATGATGGTCGCCGTGCATTCCTGCACCAGGTCCTGCAGGGGCGGCGCCACGTCGCCCAGCTTGCGGCGCAGGCGCTCGGCCGAGAGCTGGATGGGCGTGAGCGGGTTCTTGATCTCGTGCGCCAGCCGGCGCGCCACCTCGCGCCAGGCCGCCACCTTCTGCGCGCGAATCAGCGGCGTGACATCGTCCACGACCAGCACCGTGCCGTCGAAGCTGCCGTCGGTGCCGGGTACCCGCGTGGCGGCCGCCACCACGTGCCGCTCGCGGCCGTCGCGAACCAGCGCCACCTCCTGCGCGAACGAATCCATCCGCGCCTTGGCCGCCTGGTCGAGCACGTCGTTGATCACCGCCAGGTCGGGGCGGGCAAAGACATCCACCGCCGGGCTGCCGACGACGCTGGTGTCGACCTCGAGCAGGCGCACGGCCGAGGGGTTGATGGTGCCGATGCGCCCCGAGCGGTCGATCGACACCACGCCGGTGGCAATGC
Organism: uncultured Acidobacterium sp.; assembly: GCA_964350785.1. Classification (GTDB taxonomy): domain Bacteria; phylum Acidobacteriota; class Vicinamibacteria; order Vicinamibacterales; family UBA2999; genus 12-FULL-67-14b. The sequence continues at coordinate 8,727 of CAYGMD010000132.1, forward strand.
GTTCGAGAATGGCCTCGATGTAGCGGCGCCGGCCTTCGCCTTCCTCATGCTTCCGTTCCAGGTCGATGCCGGCCCGTTCCAGCCGGCGGCGGCTCGACGCCACCTCCGCCGCCATGGCGTTGAAGGCCTCCACCATGGAACCGAACTCGTCGGTTCCCTCGTGTGCGATCCGGTGATCGTAATGGCCGGCGCCAATCGCCTTGGCCGCCTCCGACAACATCTGCACCGGGCGCGTGATGCGCTTGGCGAGATACAGCCCCATCCAGGTCGACCCCACGAGGATGAGCAACGTGACCATGACGAAGAACGACACGTAGACGCCGGCCAGCGGCTGCTTCAGGACGCGCAACTGGGTGTAGTCCTCGTACGCCTTGGTCATGCGCCGCGAGCGTTCGGCGCGCTCGCCCGAGAGGTACTCGCTCACCACCACCGCGCCGGTCACCTGCCCGGCCACATTCCGGATCGGCTCGCCGACGTGCAGCAGGTCGCCGCCGCCGGCCAGCTGCTCGATCACGCTCGGCGCGTTCTCGGTCCCGGCCGCGGCACGGCCGGCCAGCCGGTCGGCCGTGCCGCGCGCCCACCCTTGCGGCATCGACGGCGACGCGACGTCGACGAGCGACACCACGTTCAGCGGCTGCCCCGGCGCGCGGTCGGCGCGATAGACCTGCACGACCGCCACCCGCGGGCCGGTCACTTCGGGCACGACGAGGTTCTGCACGCGGGTCATGTCGGCCGTGCCCAGGTCCACGCTTCCCAGGTCGCGCGCCAGCCGCGCCGCCTGCTCGGTGACCAGCCGCTCGCGCTCCTGGTAATAATCCGCGGCAATGCTGTTCGCGCCGGCCAGGATCTCTTCCATCGGCGTGTTGAACCAGCGATCGACGGCGGTCAGGACGACGCGGCTGCCGACGATGAGGACCAGCACGGCGGGAATGACGGTGAGGCCGAGGAAGGCCAGCACCAGCTTGGCGCGAAAGCGCCCCAGCGGCAGGCCGCTGCGGCCGTCGAACACCGACTTGATGACGTTGCGCGCCAGCACGAAGCCGAGCGCCACCAGCATGGTGATGTTGGTGGCGTAGAGCGCGTAGAGCACGACTTCGGTGAGAAAGTCGGGCGACAGCGTCGAGGTGCGGTCGGCCAGCCAGACCATGCCGCCCAGGGCGGCCAGCAGCATGACGATGCCGGCGAGAATCAGCGGCGGGTTGTCGCGAAAGGGACGCCGCGATCGCCCGGCCGCGGGCACGTTGGCGGCCGGCCGCGACGCGCTGCTCAGGGGCTTGGCGGACGCCACGTCCGGTTAATCCTTGCTGCCCCTTAGGGCGCGCGCTTCCTGCACGAAGTCGTCGACGTCGCGGAAATCGCGATAGACCGACGCGAAGCGGACGTAAGCCACCTGGTCGAGACGCTTCAGTTCCTGCATGACCAGCGCGCCGAGGTCCTTGCCGGGAATCTCGCGCTCGGGCTTCTCAATCAGGAGCTGCTCGGCCATGTCGGCAATCTCCTCGATGTCCGCCACCTTGACGGGCCGCTTCTCGCACGCCTTGAGCAGGCCGCCGATCAGCTTCTGCCGCTCGAAGCGCTCGCGCGTGCCGTCCTTCTTCACCACCATGTAGGGAATCTCGTCGATTCGCTCGTAGCTCGTGAAGCGCTTCCGGCACGTGTCGTTCAGGCACTGCCGCCGCCGGCGAATGACGTCGCCCTCGCGGCTCTCGCGCGAATCGACCACCTTGTCGCCCAGTTCACCGCAGAACGGACATTTCACCCGAGGTCTCCTCTCGCCAAGCCGCCGATCTTCAAGCCATCCTGGATGATGAAGATCAACCCGACGATTACCACCGGCACGACCGAAATGGCGTGCAGCACGATCGCGGCGCCGACCGCCGTGTCGTTATCGGCGCCGAAAAACGAGGTGGCGCCGAGCCGGAACGCCTCGTGAAACCCGCCGACGCCGCCCGGCGTCGGCACCGCGACGCCCACCACCAGCGGGGCCAGCATCAGCCAGCCGCCCGTAAACGGCATGGCGATGCCAAACCCGATGGCGACCAGCCAGATGCCCGCGGCAATCGCCATCCACAGTACCAGCGACCACGCCAGCGCCGCCAGCACGCGCAGCGGGCTGCGCACCACCGCGAACCCTTCGGCAAAGGTCTGCGCCAGCCGCGCGATGATCGTCGCGATGCGCGTCGGCAACACCCGCTCCACCTGGAGCACCCACGCATGCAGCCGTTCCGGGTGCCCGGCCATCATGAACATCACGAGCAAGGTCAGGACGGCCACCGGCGCCATCACCAGCCCGCCGTAGCGGATCGCGCTGAACACGACCGAGTCCCGCGCCTCGACCCCCGGGTCAAACCACACCAGGAAGGCCGCCAGCAGCAGCAGCACCGCCACCAGGTCGAGAATCCGCTCGACGATGATGGTGGCAAACGCCGCGGTGGCGCTCAGCCCTTCGCGGCGGGCCAGCAGGTACGGGCGAATCACCTCACCGGCGCGAGCCGGCAGCACCGCCGACGCCGCGAATCCAATCACCGTCGTCCGCAGCACCGTCATGAAACGCGTAGGCCCGAGGGGCGCGAGGAGGTACTGCCAGCGCTCGGCGCGGATCAGGAACGTCACGCAGGTCAGGGCCAGGGACGCCAGCAGGTAGTCCACGCGCGCGGCCCGCACCGCCGTGACCACCTTGTCCAGGTCTGCGTTGCGCAGGAACAGGTACAGCAGCCCAACCGCCAGACCCAGGATTACCAGTGTTCGAAGGACGATGCGCAAACCACCGTCCATACTACATGAGGTATCGGTCGGCCGGGACACCGCAGCGTGTTGACGTCTTGCGCTCAACCCGGGGGGCCGCTACCATGGTGCCTTCCTTTCACCTGAGCGCCCGTGCCTTCACAACCTCTTTTAGATACGAAGCTTGACGGTTTGTCCCTGGTCCGCCGCGGCAAGGTCCGCGACGTCTACGCCATTGACGACGCCCTGATCCTGGTGGCGACCGATCGCATTTCGGCCTTTGATTACGTGCTGGGCTCGGGCATTCCCGACAAGGGCCGGGTCCTCAACCAGTTGTCGGCGTTCTGGTTCGCGCGCACCGGCCACATCGTGCCAAACCACATGCTGTCGATTGACGTGGCGGCCTACCCCGCCGCGGCGCAGGCCTACCGGGCGCAGCTCGAGGGCCGGTCGATGCTGTCGCGCCGCACGACGCCGCTGCCGGTCGAGTGCGTGGCGCGCGGCTACCTGTCGGGCTCCGGCTGGAAGGACTACCAGGCCACGGGCGAGGTGTGCGGCATCGTGCTGCCGAAGGGCCTGCGCGAGTCCGACCGGCTGCCCGAGCCGTTGTTCACGCCCGCCACCAAGGCCGACTCCGGGCACGACGAGAACATCAGCGAAGAGGCCGCGGCGAAAGTCGTAGGCGCCGACCTGCTCGCCCGCCTCAAGACGCTCACGCTCGAGTTATATGCCCACGGCGTCGCGCATGCCGAATCCAAGGGCATCATCCTGGCCGACACCAAGTTCGAGTTCGGCCTGACCGACAGCGGCGAACTGCTGCTGATCGACGAGATGATGACGCCGGATTCGTCGCGCTACTGGCCGAAGGATCAGTACGCGCCGGGCGGGCCCCAGCCGAGCTTCGACAAGCAGTACGTGCGCGACTACCTCGAGTCGATCAAGTGGAACAAGCAGCCGCCCGTGCCGTCCCTGCCGGCGGACGTGGTGGCGCGCACGCGCGACAAATACATGGACGCCTATCGCCGGCTGACCGGCCACGATCTGGTTACGGCCTCCCCCTCCGCCACGGCTACGGGGGACAAGGGTGAATAAGCTCCTCGATCAGCTGGTCGCCGAGATGGTGGCGCGGGGCGTGCACTACGCCGACGCGCAGCGC
>CAYGMD010000133.1:0-12516 GCA_964350785.1 uncultured Acidobacterium sp.
AGATCATCTCGTGCGCGACGCGGCCGTTCTCGCGCGTGTAGAGCACGTCGTAGTGTTTCTCGAGCCGCGACTTGATGTAGTTGGCGTTGAGGATGGCGAAACGCGTCGCATCCGTCACCCCGGCGGCGCCGAGCATGCGGATGTAGGCGTACGAGATCAGCAGGATGCTGGCGCTGCCCCACGGCGCCGCCGACACGGGCGGAATCGCCTGGCCGGGCACGCCAGAGGTCCGGCTGAAGTTGGACGTCACATCCACCAGCGGATGCCCGGGCAGGAACGGCGCGAGGTGCTTGGCCACGCCGATCGGGCCCATGCCGGGACCGCCGCCGCCGTGCGGGATGGCAAACGTCTTGTGCAGGTTCAGGTGGCACACGTCGGCGCCGATGGTGGCGGGACTGGTCAACCCGACCTGCGCGTTCATGTTGGCGCCGTCCATGTAGACCTGGCCGCCGTGCTCGTGAATGGTGGCGCAGATGTCGCGGATCGAGTCCTCGAACACGCCGTGCGTCGAGGGATACGTGATCATCAAGCCGGCGAGGCGCGCGGAATGCTCCGCGGCCTTCTTCTTGAGGTCGGCCACGTCGACGTTGCCGTTGGCGTCGGTCGCCGTCACGACGACCTTGAAGCCGGCCATCACGGCGCTCGCCGGATTGGTGCCGTGCGCGGAGGACGGGATCAGGATCACGTCGCGCCCGCCGTCGCCGCGCGACTGGTGATACGCGCGCATCACGGCCAGGCCGGCGAACTCGCCCTGCGCGCCGGAATTGGGCTGCAGCGAGACGGCGGCAAAGCCGGTGATCTCGCAGAGCGCCGATTCGAGCTCGTCGCAGATCTGCTTGTAGCCCTCGACCTGGCCGGCCGGCGCAAACGGGTGGATGCGCGAGAACTCTTCCCACGACACCGGGTACATCTCGGTGGCGGCGTTGAGCTTCATCGTGCAGGAGCCCAGCGGGATCATCGACGTGTCGAGGCCGACGTCCTTGCGCTCGAGGCTGCGGATGTAGCGCATCATCTCGCTCTCGGAGCGATGCGTGTTGAACACCGGGTGCGTCAGGTACGCGCTCTTGCGCTGCAGCGCCTCGGGCCACGACGGCTTCTGCGCGCCCTTGGCGTCGAGCGCCACGGCGGCGCCCTTCTTGCCGGCGGCGGCCGCGAACACCTCGAGAATGGCCGTCAAGTCGGCGGTGGTCACGGTTTCGTCCAGCGCGATGCCAATCTCGGTGTCGCTGGCGTAGCGGAAGTTCAACTGCGCCTGCTCGGCCGCCACGCGGATGGCCTTGACCTTGCCGGCGTCGGTCGTAATCCGCAGCGTGTCGAAATACTGCAGGTTCGACTGCTGGTACCCCAGGGTTGCCAGCGCGCCCTCGAGCGAGCGGGCGAAGGTGTGCACGCGCGAGGCGATCGCCTTGATGCCCTCGGGGCCGTGATACACGGCGTACATCGCCGCCATGTTGGCCAGCAGCGCCTGCGCGGTACAGATGTTCGAGGTCGCCTTCTCGCGGCGGATGTGCTGCTCGCGCGTCTGCAGCGCCATGCGATAGGCGCGATGGCCGTGGGCGTCGACCGACACGCCAATCACCCGGCCCGGCATGTGCCGGACGAATTCCTGACTGGTGGCAAAAAACGCCGCGTGCGGACCGCCAAAGCCCATGGGCACGCCAAAGCGCTGCGAGTTGCCGAACACGACGTCGGCGCCCATTTCGCCCGGCGACGTGGCCAGCGCGAGGGCGAGCAGGTCGGTCGCGACCGCCACCCGGACCCCGGCGGCATGCGCCTGGTCGATGAACGGCCTGAGGTCCTCGAGACGGCCGGCTTCATCCGGATACTGGACCAGCGCGCCAAACACCAGCGGCTCGTCGAGCGTCATCTCGGCGACCGGGCCGATCTTCAGCTCGATGCCCAGGGGTTCGGCGCGGCTGCGCAGCACGGCAATGGTCTGCGGAAAGCAGCGGTCCGACACCAGGAACGTGCCGTTGGCGTCGCCCAGCTTCTTGCCCTGCACGCGATGCAGCAGCGTCATGGCCTCGCCCGCGGCAGTGCCCTCGTCCAGCAGCGAGGCGTTCGCCACCGCCATGCCGGTCATGTCGGTGACCATGGTCTGGAAGTTGAGGAGCGACTCGAGCCGGCCTTGCGCGATTTCCGCCTGGTAGGGCGTGTAGGGCGTGTACCAGCCGGTGTTCTCGAACACGTTGCGGCGGACGACACTGGGGATGAGCGTGTCGGCGTAGCCGAGGCCGATGAAGCTGCGGAAGACCTGGTTCTTCGTCGCAATGCCCTTCAGGCGGCCGAGATACGTGGATTCGCTTTCGGCGGGCGGCAGGTCGAGCGGCGCCTTCAGCCGGATGCTGGCGGGAATCGCCTCGTCTATCAGTTGATCGAGAGAGGCGGCGCCCACTTCCTTGAGCATCGCCGCGACGTCGTCGCCGCGGGGACCGATGTGACGAGGGGCGAAGGTATCAAGGGGGTCGAGAAAGGGAGCTGGTTTCATTTCGCGATCAGGGCTTCGTATGCCGCGGCATCCATCAGGGACGCGGCTTCGCCGGGATTGGCCATCTTCACCTTCACCATCCACGCGTCGTGGGGCTTGCTGTTCACCTGGTCGGGCCGATCCTTCAGCTCGCCGTTGGTGGCCACGACCTCGCCCGTCACCGGCGCGAACAGTTCCGACACGGCCTTGACCGACTCGATGGTGCCGAACACCTGGCCGGCGGTAATGGTGGAACCCACCTCGGGCAGCTCGACGTAGACGACGTCGCCCAGCTGCTGCTGGGCGAAGTCGGTGATGCCAATGGCGCCGGTGTCACCGTCCACGCGGATCCACTCGTGTTCTTTCGTGTACTTGAGGTCGGTCGGATAGGCCATGGTCAGCTCTTCTTGGGACGTTTGTAAAAGGGCATGGGAACAACCACCGCCTTGGCGCGGCGGCCGCGAATGTCGATTTCAAGCTCGGTGCCGGGCGCCTTCAAGGCCGGCGGCACGTAGGCCATGCCGATGGCCTTCTTCAGGAACGGCGTCTGGGTGCCGCTGGTGACGATGCCCACCTGCTGGCCGTTGTGGAACACGAGGTGGCCGTGGCGGCCGATGGCGCGCTCGGTCATCTCGAAGCCCACCAGGGTCTTCGCCGTGCCGTTGGCCTTTTGCGCCAGCAACACGTCGCGGCCCAGGAACTCGGGCTTGTTCCAGCCGACAATCCAGTTGAGGTCGGCTTCGACCACGGTGGTGGTCTCGTCGATGTCGTTGCCGTGCAGGCGCATGGCGGCTTCAAGGCGCAGCGTGTCGCGCGCGCCGAGGCCGGCGGGGATCAGGCCGTGCGGCTTGCCGGCCTGCATCAGCGCGTCCCACACGGTGGGCGCCATCGCCGGCGGAATCATGATCTCGAAACCGTCTTCGCCGGTGTAGCCCGTGCGCGAGACGGTGCCGCGGACGGCGGCAATCTCGCCGTGGGCAAACCAGTAGTACTTGATGGCGGCCAGGTCGATGGCGGTCTGCTCCTGCAGGATCTCCTGCGCCCGCGGCCCCTGGATGGCAATCAGCGCGTAGCGGTTGCTGGAGTTGACGGTTGCCACCTCGGGCGCCACCTCCTTGGCGCGCGCCGCGATCCACTCCCAGTCCTTGTCGATGTTGCCGGCGTTAATCACCAGCAGGTAGTGCGAGGGGCCGAAGCGGTAGACCAGCAGGTCGTCCACGAACGTGCCTTCGGGCGAGGTCAGGCCCGAGTACTGGATCTGCCCGATCTGCAGCTTCGAGGCGTCGTTGCTGGTGATGTGCTGGACGGCCTCGAGGGCGCCCTTGCCGGCGATCTCGACCTCGCCCATGTGGGAGACGTCGAACAGGCCGGCAGCGGTGCGCACGGCCATGTGCTCGGCGGTAATGCCCGAGTACTCCACCGGCATGTCCCATCCACCGAAGGGGACCATGCGGGCGCCGAGGGCGACGTGCGTGCCGTGAAGCGGGGTTGTCTTGAGCGGAGCGTTGACGGAATCAGTCATTTAATGAGGGGGCCCACCTGATGAGGTGAACCCCCGAAAGGTACTATGCCGCACCGCCACGGTCAAGGCGACTCGCGGGCCTTTCGCCGCCTGTTCATGCGCTCGCCAATGGCGACGCAGGCGGCAATTGATCCGGCCACCGCGACCCAGGCCAGCCAGGGCTGCGGCTCGTAGCCGAACTGGATGGCGGCCGGAGTCGCGACCGCCACGACCATCCCCGCCACCAGGAACCCGACGAACACTTCACCGACAACCCGAAGCAGCATCAGCAGCCTCCTTCAGCAGTGACACCCCAGACTCTAGACCGGCATCCCGCCCGAGCAGCCGATCAGCCAGAAGAACGCGAGTTCTCCCTGCAACGCGTACTGCGCGCCGCAGGCCGCCGTCCATCCCGGGATCCACCAGTATTGGCCGACGCAGTCGTTCAGCTGGACGAGATACTGATACATGGTCGTTTCGTACTCCGCCCAGCAGGCATAGGGCCCCTCGCCGAGGCTCCGGCCCATCGCTCGAACCAGGGCACCATCGGACCGGGCGGGCCGCGCCGCGAACGCCAGGGCCGGCGCCGAATTGCCCCGCAACGCCTGGAGCAACGCGTGCGAAATCCGCAGCGACTGCGCCTCGAGCCGATCATCGCCGGCCAGGCCGGCGACGAGAGTCTCGAACCGGGCCAGGGCGGATGACCCCGACGTCAGCTTCTGCACCCGGGCCATCGCGTTGGCCGTATCGGGCCTCATCGCCACCGTCAGCACCTTGCCGTTGCGGACCACCCGGACGCGGCCGTCGAGGTTCACCTCGACGTCAATCCGGTCGCGCGGCACCTCGAGGCGCATCACGACCTGATCCCGGCCCACCCGCTTGCTGAAGGTCACGCCCCCGCCCTCTGCCCGCAGCGTAGATTCGCCGTTCACCGTGGCCACCGTCAACTTTGTGTCCGCGGCCGCCGCCTTGGCGGGCGCCGCTTCGGGACGCGCCGTGGGCATGGCGACCGCGGCGAGAACGACCAAACCAAACAACAGTTTTCGACCCATGACTTCCTCCGACCCGGGTGCGCTCTTGGCGCACCCATCTCGAAGATCGGCGCATGACCGCACGGGACCTCCGCCCTGCCTCGCCGCCTTCAACTTGCCGGAGGCCTCCGGCGAACCAGTGCGGAACCGTGGAGGCGTCGCCGCTACCGCGGCGACGCCAACTCGCCCACGACCTCGGCCGCGGGCGCCGATGGCGCCGGGCGATATCGGAGGTAGGCGTTAAGCGTGTGATAGCTGATGTCGAGCATGCGGCACGCCTGCCGCTTGTTGCCGGCATGCCGCTCCAGCACGAGCCTGGCGTAGCGGCTGCCCCAGGCGCGCATGGTCTCGCCAAGCCGGAACGCGGGCACCAGCACATCGCCGTAGGTGCCCCGGAGGCTGATCGGCAAGTCGTCCACGCGAATCTGGCGTGACTCCGCGGTCGCGATCGCGCCTTCGAGCATCCGCTCCAGCTCGCGGACGTTGCCGGGCCAGTCGTAGGCGATGAGCGCGTCGATCGCGGCGGGCGTCATGCTGAGCCGGCCGCGGCCGTCGTGCCGCGCCAGGAAGTACTGCGCCAGCTCCAGGATGTCGGCCTTGCGACGGCGCAAGGGTGGCACTACGATCTCGACGCCGCCCAGGCGATAAAACAGGTCCGTCCGGAACAGCCCCTGTTCGACCAGGCCGGCGAGCGGCCGGTTGGTGGCGGCGACAATGCGCGTATCGATGCGCCGGGCACCGTTGCCGCCCACCCGCTCCACGGTGAAGTCCTGGATGGCGCGCAGCAGCTTGGCCTGGGCCGCCATCGACAGGTCCGACACCTCATCCAGAAACAACGTGCCGCCATCGGCATGTTCGAACTTGCCGCGCCGGCCGCGCACCCCGGTCGCCGTCCGTTCCTCAATGCCAAATAGTTCCGCCTCGATCAGGGTCTCGACCAGCGCGGCACAGTTGATGGCGACGAACGGTCCCTCGCGGCGGCGGCCCAGTTCGTGGATCTGGCGCGCCACCAGTTCCTTGCCCACACCGCTCTCGCCCTCAATCAAGACGGTAAAATCGGTGCTCGCCACGCGCTCGACCCGATCGCGCAACGCGCGCATCACCTCGCTCGAGCCAATCAGCGGCGCCGCGCCGTCGCGCTCGGCGGGTTTCAGCACCGCCGGCGAGTTAGCCAGCCGTTCGGCCTCGATCAGCAGCGAGGCCAGGTGCGCGGCGGCTTCAATCAGCTGGCACGTCCAGGCGTCGGGGCCCCGCCGCGCATCGAAGGCGACCTCGAGCACCACTTGGCGGCCGGGCTCTTTCACCGGCACCACGTAGGCGACGTAGTCGCGCGATCGGATCGGCTGCAGTGAACGCGTCGGCATCGTCGCCGAGATCTCCGCGAGGCGGATCTTGCGGACCCCGTCCAGCCGGTTGAGCCGCGCAATCAGCAGCGCTGCGAAGTTGCGGCGGACGTCGGCTCCCACGAGGTCGGCGGCCACCTGCCGGATGAGGGGGAAGATGCCGCTGCGACGGTCGGCGCTCCGGCGCCGCACGCCGAGAGTGCCCCCAGCTGCCGTACCGTTGATGCCGCCCCTCATTGCTTCCCTCCTCTCGTGACGAGTGCTGGGACGGCTAACAAAGCTGATGCCAACTCACCGCGGCACCGAGATCAGGAAAACTCCATGATGACCTTCGAACGCCGCAACCCCGGCCAGCCTTGGCGGGGTAGCTGCTGCCCGGTACCCCGTCACGTGGAGAGCCCTCACCGGGCAGCCGCTACTCGCTACCCTTGATGCCAGCCCCAACGTCCACCCAGTCGTCGAACACCACCACGCCGTGATAGCGCAGGGGTTCGAGACGGACGACTTGACAGCGGTCAACGCGGCCCCGGATACAGGCGCGCGTGTCGGCGCCGCACAACTGCAACTCCGTGCGGACGCCGGGCCGCAGCCGCGTCCCCGACTCGACCAGCGCGGCACGGTTGCTGATGTTGACCACGACCACGACCTGCCCTGGGCGCAGGACCGCGCCGACCCCGAAACGGGGACCGCCGCCGGCGAGGCGCGGCTCACCGCGACGCTCGAGCCCGTCGATCCCTACGGACGCCATTGGCGGGCCTGCGCATCGAACATCAGCACGCGCACGCGGCCGGTTGCTCCGTAGATCCGGATCGCCATTTGCGGGCCCCGATGCGCCGCCACGTACACAGTGCCGCCGGTCGCGCTGCCCATCGGGCTGAACGAGATGAGTGACGAGTTGCCGATGCGCAACGGGTCGTCGCCGGCGGCCATCACGCCGCCGGCGCCCACGTCGACAATCGCCTGGTTGATGCGCGCCGCCACGCCGCGGGCGCGCTCGTCCAGCCACGCCTCGGGGGTCAGCGCCGGATCGAGGCGGCGGTCGATGTCCTTCTGCAGCACACCGTTGCCGTTGCCGTCGACGAACAGCTGGACGGCCGTGCGGCCGTCCAGCTGTTCGAGCCGCACCGCGACGGCCACACCCCGCTTCAGCGATTCGAGCCGCGCCCGCTGCACCTGGGCCGCCAGGTACTGCGTCCCGATGATGACGTGCTCGCGATCGAAGGTGCCACCGACGACCGGCACGGCCATTGCCGCCATGACGAGGCCGATCCCCGTGGCGGCCAGTGCGTCGATCAGCGCCAGGCCACGCTCACTCGTGGCCACCACTCGCCTTCTCTGGCCGCGCGACACTGACAAGGGGCTTGATCTTCAGGAAGCTCTTCTCGCCGATGCCTTTCACGTTCATCAGCTCCTCGATCTTCTTGAAGCCGCCGTTCTTGGTCCGGTACTCGAGAATGCGCTCGGCCACCTTGGGGCCAATGCCCGGGAGCGTGGCGAGCTGAACGACGGTGGCGGCGTTCAGGTTCAGCGTGGCCTTCTCCGCCGCCGGCGCCTGGGCGTGAACCGGCAGGGTGAACATCGGCGTACCGGCAACGAGCAGGGCGCACAAAGCAGCGGCGGCCGAAAGGGTTGATCGCATGGGGTCCTCCTAATGGATGGCTGATGTGTTGATCTTGTGATTTGGTGATTTGGTGACTGCGCGAAGCGTTCGTTGACAACCTACGGTCAGGCAGCCACCAGCGAAGAGCGCGCGCAGTCGCCCCCTTGGAGAGCAAGCCGCGCACCCGCCCGGCGCGATCACCGCAAACGATTCACCACCGCCTGCTTCCGGCGATTCGGGCTTCCGCGCCGCCGGCGAGACGGCCGCGTCCGTGCCAACCGGAGTTTCCACGCCCGTCCGACGGCGTTGAAACTCGGGCCGAAACTGCGAACTCAGGCCGGCAACCACGGTTGGCCTGGCAGCAACAAGGGTTCCACGGCCTGCTACAATCCCACCGACTCGGCTGACGCCACGGTGCCGGCACCTTTGAGGTTGACCATGCCCAGACACAGATTTCTCCCCGCCGGCCTGTTGGCCCTGGCGGGCGCCGCCCTCCTCGCCACCGCGGTCTCGGCACAAAACCCGGTCACCGAACGGATCTCCCAGTGCTCGCTCGTGTGGGTCGGGCACGAAGGCGAGATCGAGAAGTCCCTCGCCGAAGGGAAGATCGCCAAGATGGAGGCGGTGCCGGTCGGCGTCACCAAGCCCCAGCGCGCCACGCTCGAGCCCGGCGGCCCGGCGACCCGCTTCGCCTGGAAGCAGCTGACGCCCGGCTACAGCAAGGGCTACATGGAAAGCTACAAGGCCGAGATCGCCGCCTACAAGATGGATCGCATGCTCGACCTCCACATGGTCCCGCCCATCGTCGAACGCACCATCGACGACAGGAAGGGCGCGGCCGTGCTGTGGATTGAGAACACCAAGGGCTGGAGTGTGAAGAACCCGCCCCAGGGTCCCGAGCCCAAATGGAGCATCCAGCTCACGCGCATGAAGATGTTCGACCTGCTGATTGCCAACATCGATCGCAACCAGGGCAACCTGATCTATGACGACGACTGGCACCTGTTCCTGATCGATCACTCACGGGCGTTCACCGACCGCAAGGACCTGAAGGGCATGGCGCCGCTCGGCCGGGTCGACCGCCAAGTGTGGGTGAAGATGCAGGCGCTGACTCTCGACCAGCTCAACCAGGGACTCGGCGACTGGGTCGGCGAGAAGGAAAAGAAGGCCATCCTGCTGCGGCGCGACAAGATGGCCGCCCAGATCCAGCAAATGGTTGCCAAACGCGGCGAGTCTGTGTTCTACGATTAGGGATGCGGATTTTCGCGGCGCTTCTGGCCGGCGCGCTTCTCTGCGCGCCCACCCCCCTCCTCACCGCGCAAGCGACGCCGCGCGTCGTCGCCATCGGCGACGTTCACGGCGCGATCACCGAGTTCACCGCGATCTTGCGGACCGCCGGCCTGATCGGCGCCGACGGCCGGTGGACCGGCGGCCGAGCCCAATTCATTCAAACGGGCGACTACATGGACCGCGGCGAGGGCACCCGCGCCGTGCTCGACCTGCTGATGGCGCTCGAGCCGCAGGCGAAGCGCGCGGGCGGGCGGGCCGTCGTGCTGCTGGGCAACCACGAAGTCATGAACCTGATCGGCGATACGCGCGACGTCACGCGCGAGATTTTCGCGACGTTTGCCGACGCCAGGTCGGAGGCCCGCCGCGAGGAGGCCTGGGCGCAGTACGCGGCCCTGGCCGCGGCGCGCGTGGCCAACGGCGAGCCGCTGCCGCCGGTCTACGGCCAGACCCGCGAGGCCTGGCTCACCACGCACCCCGCCGGCTACGTCGAATACCGCGAGGCGTTCGCGCCGAAAGGCAAGTACGGCAAGTGGCTGCGCCAGAAGGACATGGTCACGCTATACGGGGGCACGGTCTTCATGCACGCCGGTTTTGCGCCCGGGACCGAGCCGGCCAAGCTCGAACAAGCCAACCTCCGTGTCCGCGAGGAGGTGAACCGGCTCGATCGCTTTCTCGAGCGCCTGGTCGAGGCCAAGCTCGCGCTGCCGTTTTTCACCCTGCAGGAGGTGTTGCAGGTCGCATCGAGTTACATCGGCTCGGCCAACACACTGATCGCGGCCGCGCAGGCTGAGGGCAAGGAACCGGATCGCTCGCGGCTGAACGTGCCGCTGCTGCTCGAGGCGCAGGAGATCCTGAAGATCGACAGTTGGACGGTGGTGGACGGAGAGGGCGCGCTCTGGTATCGCGGCCTCTCGACGCTGCCCGACGATCCCACGGGCGGCCCCTTCGCGCCCATGCTGCAGCAGTACGGTGCCAAGCGGTTCGTGACCGGCCACACCCCGCAGCAGGAGCGGCGGATCAACGTCCGCTTCGGCGGCCGCGCGATCCTGATCGACACGGGGATGTTGAGTTACTACAAGGGCCGCGGGTCGGCCCTGCAGCTTGAAGGCGACGCGCTCACCGCCATCTACGAAGACGGACGTGTGCCGCTGGACGGTCCGGCGAACCACCTTCGCCAAGGCTACGGCGGTCAGGAGACCGGCCCCCACCCGCCTTAGGCGGAGCGGAACCAGGCCACGGTCTGGCGCAGCCCTTCATCGAGCGTCACCACCGGCCGGTAACCGAGCAGGCGCTCGGCCTTGGCGATGTCGGCCTGCGAATCGCGCACGTCGCCGGTCCGCGCCTCCTCGAAGATCGGCTCGACGTCCGAGCCGGTGATCTTCTTCAACGTCGCCAGCAGCTCGTTGAGCGACACGCGGCCGCCGGTCGCGACGTTGAACACTTCCCCACCGACGCCGGGCGTCTCGGCGGCGCGCAGCACGCCGTCGACGACGTTGCTCACGAACGTGAAGTCGCGGGTCTGGCTGCCGTCGCCGTAGATCACCGGGCGCGTGCCCCTGAGCAGCGCCTTGATGAACAGCGAGATCACGCCCGAATATGGCGAGCCGGGATCCTGCCGCGGGCCAAACACGTTGAAGTAGCGCGTCGTCACGACCTCGAGGCCGTAGAGGCGCGTGAACATCTGGCCGTACTGCTCGCTCATGAGCTTCTGCAGCGCGTAGGGCGTCATCGGGTTGGTCGGCATGTCCTCGCGCTTGGGCAACGTCGGCTGGTCGCCGTACACGGAGGACGACCCGGCAAACACCACGCGCTTGACGCCCGCGTCGCGCGCGGCCAGCAGGACGTTGAGCATGCCGTCGACGTTCGCGCGATGCGACTCGCGCGGGTTCTTCACCGAGCGCGGCACCGATGGAATGGCCGCCTGGTGGAGGACGTAATCGACCCCCTTGACCGCCGCGGTGGCGGTATCGGGGTCGGCGAGGTCGCCGGCGGTGACCTCCACGCCGGGCTGCAGGTTGCGCTGGAAGCCGGTAACGAAGTTATCGACCACGCGCACGGTGTCGCCCCGGGCGACGAGGGCGGCCGACAGGTGCGAGCCGATGAAGCCGGCACCGCCGGTCACGAGATATGTGGACATTCGATTCCCTGATAAGTGCCGCAGTGAGCCTATAAGCCGAATTCTGTCCCGCGACGCCCTTGCGAGCGCCGCGAGGGTAACCATTCCTCTAGCCCCGACATTACTGGCGGGGTCGAGCAACCTACCCGGAGACTTCAGGCGGGCCGCCATCAACCGTCTCCCTATTTGGTCTTGCTCCGTGCGGGGTTTGGCCTGCCACTCCTGTTACCAGGAGCGCGGTGCGCTCTTACCGCACCTTTTCACCCTTACTCGCCATGGGCCGGGTGATTGAGGGCGGTGTTACCCGCCGACTTATAGGGAGTGGCGGGGCCCCTGCCCCGCCACTCCGCACCCAATCACCCGACCCACGGCTAGCGGTATATTTTCTGTGCCACTGTCCGTCGGGTTGCCCCGCCCGGGAATTACCCGGCGCACTGCCCTGTGGAGTTCGGACTTTCCTCTCCCGCCGGCACTTCTCCCGCCATCGCCCGTGGGGGCGGCGGCAGAAGGTGACCCGCGGCAGCGGTTACCCGGCTCACTGCGGCGAAGATCTAGTTCCCGTCCTTCTCCTGGGAAATTTGGTACTGCTCCAGCTTCTTGTACAAGTTACTGCGCGGCGTATCGATCACCTCGGCCGTCTTCGAGATGTTCCATCCATTGTCTCTCAGCTTGGCCACCAGATACGCGCGTTCTGAGCCGGCCTTGAAATCCTGCAGGGTGGTCGCCTGCAGCCACGACGGCGGTTCGGGGCTCGCCATGGCGCCGGCGCCGGCCACCGCGCCGCCCACGGCCAGCATCGGCGCGTCGCCGCGAATGGCGCCGCCCTCGGGAATGTCGCGGGCGTCGATCGCCTCGCCGCTGGTCATGATCATCAGCCGCTCGACGAAATTGCGCAACTCGCGGATGTTGCCGCGCCAGTGCTGCTGCTTGAGGCGTTCCATGGCGGCGGCGGTAAACGTCTTGCGATGGAAGTTGTTGTCGCGCGCGAACAGGTCGGCGAAGTGGCGGACCAGCGCCGGGATGTCGTCGCGGCGGTCGCGCAGCGCCGGCACGTGGATCGGCACGACGTTGAGGCGGTAGAACAGGTCCTCGCGAAAGGTATGCCGGTCGATCTCCTCTTCGAGGTTCTTGTTGGTGGCGGCAATCACGCGAACGTCCACCTTGATGG
>CAYGMD010000134.1:0-12440 GCA_964350785.1 uncultured Acidobacterium sp.
GGCAGGCCGACGTGCGCGGCGTCGCCGGCACGTGGCGCGACCTCACCGACTCGGTCAACTTCATGGCCGCCAACCTCACCAGCCAGGTGCGCAACATCGCCGAGGTGACGACGGCCGTGGCCCGCGGCGACCTGTCGAAGAAGGTCACCGTCAACGTCAAGGGCGAGATCCTGGAGCTGAAGGACACCGTCAACACGATGGTGGACCAGCTGAGTTCGTTTGCGGCGGAAGTGACGCGCGTGGCGAAGGAAGTCGGCACCGAAGGCAAGCTGGGCGGCCAGGCCGGCGTGCCCGGCGTCGCCGGCACCTGGAAGGACCTGACCGACAACGTCAACCGCCTCGCCGCGAACCTCACCACGCAGGTGCGCGCGATCGCCGAGGTGGCGACCGCCGTCACCAAGGGCGACCTGTCGCAGTCGATCAACGTCGAGGCGGCCGGCGAGGTCGCGGCGCTCAAGGACAACATCAACGAGATGATCGTCAACCTGCGCGAGACGACCGAGAAGAACACCGCGCAGGACTGGCTGAAGACCAACCTGGCGAAGTTCACGCGCCTGCTGCAGGGCCAGCGCGACCTGGCCACGGTCTCGCGCACGATCCTGTCGGAGCTGGCGCCGCTGGTGCCGATGCAGCACGGCGTCATCTACTTCAACGAGTCGACGACCGAGGAGCCGGACCTGCGCCTGCTGGCCAGCTACGCCTGCACCGAGGGCGATCACCTGCGCACGCGGTTCCGCGCCGGTGAAGGGCTGGTCGGCCAGGCGGCCGTCGAGCGCCAGCCGATCCTGCTGACCGACGTGCCCCGGAACTACGTGCAGATCAGCTCGGGCCTGGGCGCCGCGTCGCCCACCAACATCTTCGTCGTGCCGGTGCTGTTCGAGGGCAAGGTCAAGGCGGTCATCGAGCTGGCCTCCTTCTACCGGTTCAACGACACCCACCTCAACTTCCTCGGCCAGCTCACCGAATCGATCGGCATCGTGCTCAACACGATCACGGCGACCATGCGCACGGAAGAACTACTGAAGCAGTCGCAGTCGCTGGCCACCGAGCTGCAGAAGACCAACGAGGAGCTGGAGGAGAAGGCGGAGCTGCTGGCCACCCAGAACGCCGAGGTGGAGCAGAAGAACCGCGAAATCGACCAGGCCCGCCTGTCGCTCGAAGACAAGGCGGCGCAGCTGGCGCTGACCTCGCGCTACAAGTCGGAGTTCCTCGCCAACATGTCGCACGAGTTGCGCACGCCGCTCAACAGCCTGCTGATCCTGTCGCGGCTGCTGGCGCAGAACTCCGAGCAGACGCTCACCGACAAGCAGGTCGAGTTCGCCAAGACCATCCACGCCTCGGGCTCGGACCTGCTCGAGCTGATCAACGAGATCCTCGACCTGTCGAAGATCGAGTCGGGCATGATGGACGTCGACGCGGTGCCGGTGTCGCTGGCCCAGGTGCAGTCCTACGTCGAGCGCACCTTCCGCGAGGTCGCCGGCAGCAAGGGCCTGCACTTCGCCGTCGATCTCGATCCGCGCACCCTGCAGTCGATCATCACCGACCAGAAGCGGGTCCAGCAGGTGCTGAAGAACCTGCTGTCGAACGCCATCAAGTTCACCGAGCAGGGCGCCGTGACCCTGACCATCGAGCCGGCCACCAGCGGCTGGACGCCCGGCCACGCCTCGCTCGACCGGGCCGCCGGCGTGGTGGCGTTCCGGGTCGACGACACCGGCATCGGCATCGCGTCGGACAAGCACCAGGTGATCTTCGAGGCCTTTCAGCAGGCGGACGGCACGACCAGCCGCAAGTACGGCGGCACCGGCCTGGGCCTGTCGATCAGCCGCGAGATTGCGAAACTGCTGGGCGGTGAGATCCGCCTGAACAGCACCGTCGGCAAGGGCAGCAGCTTCACCCTGTACCTGCCGTCGGTCTACGTCTCGACCCTGACCTCGACCGCACGGTCCGAGGTGCCGGTCGAGGCGCGGCTGGCCGTGGACCGCGCGCTGGCGGCCGAGGAGCTGCCGGTGGACGACAATCCGCTCAACGACGACCGGTCGTTGATCGATCCCGGCGACCGGGTCCTGCTGATCATCGAGAACGACATGGCCTTTGCCCGCATCCTGATGGACCTCGGGCGCCAGCGCCAGTTCCGGTGCCTGGCGGCGGTGCGCGGCGACGTCGGCCTGCAGATGGCGCGGCAGCACCGGCCCGACGCGATCACCCTCGACCTCGACCTGCCCGGGCTCGACGGCTGGAACGTGCTCGACCGCCTGAAGCACGATCCCAGCACGCGCCACATCCCGGTGCATGTCATCTCGGTGACCGACGATCCGCATCGCGGCATGCGCCTGGGCGCCAAGACGTTTGTCGCCAAGCCGTCGGACCCCGAATCGCTGGGCGAGGCCTTCGGCGCCATTCGCGACTTCAGCGACCGCAAGATGAGGACGCTGTTGATCATCGAAGACGACGAGGTGCAGCGCAACACCCTGGTCGAGCTGATCGGCGACGGCGACGTCGCGATCACCGCCGTCGGCAGCGGCGGCGAGGCGATCGGCCAGCTCAAGGAGAAGCAGTTCGACTGCATCGTCCTGGACCTGGGCCTGAGCGACATGAGCGGGTTTGACCTGCTGGAGCAGATGCGCGCCGACCGCGCCCTGTCGCAGGTGCCCGTGATCATCTACACCGGCAAGGATCTGACGCGCAGCGAGGAGGCCGAACTGCGGCGGCTGGCGCAGACCATCATCATCAAGGACGTCAAGTCGCCCGACCGGCTGCTCGACGAGACCACGCTGTTCCTGCACCGCGTCGAGAGCGCGCTGCCGCCCGACAAGCAGCGGCTGCTCGACCAGTTGCACCGCAGCGACCCGACCCTGACCGGCAAGAAGGCGCTGGTCGTGGACGACGACATCCGCAACATCTTCGCCCTGACCAGCATTCTCGAGCGTTACGAGATGGAGGTGCAGTATGCGGAAAACGGCCACGACGCCCTGAAGCTGCTGGGCGAGAACCCCGACATCGACGTCGTGCTGATGGACGTGATGATGCCGGAGATGGATGGCTACGAGGCCACCCGGCGGATTCGCGACAACAGCACCTTCGAGGACCTGCCGATCATCGCCATCACCGCCAAGGCCATGAAGGGGGACCGCGAGAAGTGCATCAATGCCGGCGCCTCCGACTACGTCACCAAGCCGGTGGATACCGATCAGCTGATTTCGCTGCTGCGAGTCTGGTTGTCGAAGTGATGAAGCCCGTCAACATCCTCGTCGTCGACGACCGCGACGAGAACCTGCTGGCGCTCGAGGCGGTGCTGAGCGACCCCGGGTATCGCATCGTGCGGGCCCGCTCGGGCCGCGAGGCGCTCAAAGAGGTGCTGGATCAGGACTTCGCGTTGATCCTGCTCGACGTGGTCATGCCCGGCGTGGACGGGTACGAGACCGCGGTGTTGATTCGCGAGCGGCCGCGCTCGCGGCAGACACCGATCATCTTCCTGACCGCCAACGACTGGGGCGTGCAGCACGTGTTCCGCGGCTACACGGTCGGCGCCGTGGACTACCTGGTCAAGCCGGTGGCGCCCGACGTGCTGCGCTCGAAGGTCGCGGTGTTCGTCGAGTTGTTCAACAAGCAGGAGGCGCTGCGGGTCGCGCAGGAAGAACTCGAGTCGCGCATCGCCGAGCGCACCCGCGAGCTGGCCTCCGCCAATATCGCCCTGTCGGCCGAGATCGAGGTGCGCTCCCGGATCGAACAGGAGCGCGTCGTGCTCCTCAGGCGCGAACAGGCCGCCCGGCTCGAGGCGGAGGCCGCCAACCGGCTCAAGGACGAGTTCCTGGCCACGCTGTCGCACGAGCTGCGCACCCCGCTCAACGCCATCATGGGCTGGGCGCATGTGCTGGGGCAGAGCGCCGGCGACCGTCCCACCGTGCAGCGGGCCGCCGACGTCATCCGCCAGAACGCCGCCGCCCAGGCGCAGTTGATCGAGGACATCCTCGACGTGTCGCGCATTGTCGGCGGCCGGCTGGTCCTCGACGTGCAGCCGGTGTCGTTACGCGGCGTCATCGAGGACGCCATCGACGCCCTCGCCCCGGCCTCGTCGGCCAAGGCCATCCAGATCGACCGCAAACTCGTGGACGGCGTCCAGGTGCATGGCGACCGCGACCGGCTGCAGCAGGTGGTGTGGAACCTGGTGTCGAACGCGCTCAAATTCACGCCCAAGGGCGGGCGGGTCGAAGTCGAGCTGACCGAGGACAACGAGGAGGCCGTGGTTCGCGTGACCGACACCGGCATTGGCATTTCCGGCGACTTCCTGCCGTTCGTGTTCGATCGCTTCCGCCAGGCCGACAGTTCGATGAGCCGCCGGCACAGCGGCCTCGGCCTGGGCATGGCGATTGTCCGTCACCTGGTGGAGTTGCACGGTGGCACGGTGAGCGCCGAGAGCGAAGGCGAAGGCAAGGGCGCGACGTTCCGGCTGCGGCTGCCCAGGCTGGGCGACACGTCGCGGGCCGCCGGCGCCGTGGCCGAACCGGTGGCGCGGCGCGACGACTCGTCCGCCGAGCTCGAGCACCTGCACGGCGTGCACGTCCTGATCGTCGAAGACGACGCCGATTCGCGCAACGTGCTGGCGCTGCTGCTGCAGAAGCTGGGCGCGCTGGTCGAGGCGGTGCCCTCGGCGCGCGAGGCCGTCGACCGGGTGAGCCACCGGCGGCCCGACGTGCTGGTGAGCGACATCGGGATGCCCGAGGAAGACGGCTATTCCCTGATTCGGCGGGTCCGCCAAATGCCGGCCGATGCGGCGAAGAAGCTGCCGGCGATTGCGCTCACCGCCTATGCGCGCCGCCAGGATGCCGAGGCCGCCATCGGCGCCGGCTTCGACTGCCACCTGCCGAAACCGGTCGCGCCGGCGGACCTGATCAGGGCGATTAAGGGGATTGTTGAAGTGAAAAGTGAGAAGTGAGAAGTAAAAAGGTTTAACGTTTAACTTGTCATGGCGTAGACGACGACGTTCACGCCGAAGCGCGTGTTGTCGTCACGCTGGAAGCGCTTGTTGCGCCAGTCGTAGTCCCACTCGCAGCCGTAGTCCTTGTTCGAATACAGCACGCCGAGCCGGCGGTTCAGCGTGACGCCGCGCAGGTAGTCGTGCACGAGGTCGTCGCCCCAGCCGTTCAGTTCATGCGCGGTCTGCGGCGGGCCGTCGGGAAACGGGAAGAACGCGCGATACAGCGGGTGATTGCGGGGCAGCTTGGCGAGCACGCCCGGCCCCGGAAACGCGAGCCGCATCTCCTGCTCGAACGAGGTGGCGTACAGGCCGGCGACGTCGTGATTGCAGTCGTCCGAGAACAGCAAGCCGCCGCGCTCGACGAAACGGCGCAGCTGGGCGCGCTCGGCCTGCGAGAAGCGCACCAGCTTGTGGCCGGTCATGAACAGGAACGGGAAGGCCAGCAGTTCCTCGGAGTCGGCGGTGATGACCACCTCTTCCGGATAGACCGGGATGCTGGTGTACTCGACTACCGAATTGAGGATGTTCGCCGCCACCTTGGGGTTGTAATCCCAGTCCCCCGATTCATAGCGGAGACGGGCGAACACGAACTCGTGCGCCCGTGGCTTGCCGCGCACCGGGCGTGGCACCTGATCCAGCGTCATCCACCCCTCACGATACCGCAGACTGGCATGGTTCGTGATTATGGCTGAGCGTGACCGAGACCAAACAAGAGGGTGCCAAGCCCGCAGCGTCGCTGCCCATGGTGCCCACCCGGATCACGGCCAACCAGGTGATTGCCGGCCTGCTGCTGCTGTTCGCGCTGCGCTACGCGGAGGGTCTGCTGGCGCCCCTGACGCTCGCGCTGCTCGGCAGCCTGGCGCTGGCGCCGCCGGTGCGCGCGCTGTCGAAGCTCGTGCCACGATGGGTCGCGTCGGCGGTGGTGGTCGTGGTCATTGCGTCGGCCTTCGCTACGACCGCCTATCTGCTGTCGGATGAAGTCACCGCCTTCAGCCGCCGCCTGCCGGGCCTGGTGCGGGATGTCCGCGCCGCGGTCCAGTCGGCGTCGCCGCGGCAGGGCCTGCTCTCGCAGTTGCAGCAGGCGGTCAGTGAACTGGAGCGCTCGACCGACCGTCCGTCACCCGGCGCCACGCCGGTCACGATCGTCGCGCCGGTGGACGTGCAGCGGGGCGTGCTGAGCGGCGCACGCTCGCTGGCCAGTTACCTGGGCCAGGGCGTCATGCTGCTGTTCCTGATGTACTTCCTGCTGGCGTCGGGCGACATGTTCAAGCAGAAGCTCGTCAAGCTTGGCGGCGCGCGGTTGTCGGAGCGGAAGATCACGCTCCAGATGATCGAGGAGATCAACACCAAGATCGGGCGCTTCGTGTTTTACCAGGCGTGGAGCGGCATCCTCGTGGGGCTGCTCACCTGGCTGGCGTTCTCGCTGCTCGGGGTCCGCTTTGCCGGGCTATGGGGCGTGGCGGCGGGCGTGCTGAACACCGTGCCGTACGCGGGGCCCACGTTCATCATGGTCGCGTCGGCAGTGGCGGCGTTGATCCAGTTCAAGTCGGCCGGCATGGTGGCGGTCGTGGCCGGCGTATCGGTGGGCATCACCGGACTCGAAGGCTTCCTGCTGGCGCCGCTGTTCCTCGGCCAGGCCGCGCACGTCAACTCCGTGGCGGTGTTCGTCGCGGTCATGTCCTGGGGCTGGCTGTGGGACGGCATGGGCCTCATCATTGCCGTGCCGGTCCTGATGATTGTGAAAACCATCGCCGACCACGTGGAGTCGCTCTCCGGCGTGAGCGAGCTGCTGTCCGACTGACCACGGTCCGGGCGGGCGCCCAAGGCACGCGCATTGCGCTGCCCGGGATGAGGAGTGGGCGCACTGGCTCGATCGGCGAAGCGGCGGGCGAAAGGCTAACGCGTCCTAGACTGAGGAAGGCAGGCGATAGCGCTGGCCATCGCGGCGGACGAGGAAGCCTGCCTTCACCAGATCCAGGAGGAGTTCCTGCGCCTGGTCGGGCGTCAGCTGCCACAGGCGAGCCGCCTGGGCCGTGGTGAGGCACATGCCCGGCATCTCGCGAAACTCCGCGCGGGCGCGCATGGCGAGGTCGGTGAGATTGTCGTTAGGCGTCTGTGTGGTGTCCATCGCGGGTCTTCTTTGGCCGTGGACTGTTGCAGTAGCGGTGCCACGGTAACGCAGACAAAAGTCCTCGGTTTTCTAGACTTGGCCGTGGTGCGCAGACTCAGCATGGCGGATTTCTTCACAGTCGTTCCAACGGCCTGCCAAAAATTTCCCATCTGATTCCCAGTCGAGGGCGTCACCGCCGCTGCGCGGGGCATCCCCTGGCCGGGCAGTTGCACAGAAACAACCGGAGCAACCATGTATTCCAGGTTACCTTCCGGCGAGTTCATCGTCGTCGCCACGCGCCGGCGCTAACGGCCGCGCAGTGTCTTCCCGAGTTCGAGCCCGACCTTGGGATGATCCTGCGTCCCCTCGACAGAGATCGCCAGCCGCGTGCCGGCGCCCTTCTTGCGGAACAGCGGATCGAACGGCTTGACCAGCCATCGCTTGAAGCCGGTCAGCGTATCTGACGCCGAGGCCTTCAACAGCACCTCGCCCTGCAACGACAGGGTCTTCGGGGCCAGGCGATGCGTGCCGTCCAGCTTGATCGAGGCGCCCCGGACATTGAAGGCCAGGCCGCGATAGGTCAGCACACTCCGGCTCAGCACGAACTTGCTGGTGACGTTCGAGGCGACGTTGTCGATCGACTCGTCGGCCGGCCGGCCCTGGGCCCTCCGGCTCAGCATGTCGATCTTGTCCTGGACCGCCGCGTCCGCGAACCGCAGGCGGTCGGCGCGGAACGAGCCTTCGAGCGCGAGGCGCTCGAGCACATCGCTGTCGCCTTGCGGCAGGTCGAACGCGGTGTCGATGCCGAGGGTGCCCCGCGCCATGGGCGGCTGCGCCTTGCTGGTGAGCTGCAGCAACTCGGCGAGGTTCACGGATTTCGCGGTGATGTTCAGGACGACTCGCTTACCCTTGAGGCCGTGCGTGCCTTCGATCACGCCTCGCGCCTGCAGTGGCGATCGCCCCAGCATGATGTCGACGCGCTTGAGGTCGACGTCGCCCTTGGTCCCGTCGACCAGGGCGTCGTACGTGGTCGTCAGCGGCAAGCTGCCGCCATCAAGCGCTGTCAGGCGGAAATCGGGGGTCCGGGTCTCGCCGCGGGTGGCAATCTGTTCGAGCACACCGCTCATCGTGCCAATGGCGTTCAGTTGCCCGTGCAGGCCCTTGATGGTGCCCAGATCGGCCGCGAAGGTGTACTCGCCCTCGAGCGCGCTGGCGCCTGGCGCGCTCGCATCCCAGGGGCCGAACTTGCCGGCTGCTTCAATCTTGCCGTAGGGGATTGGGTTGGTCAGGGCCGCGCGGAACCGTGACGGAGCGCTCGCGCCGAGGTCGTCCATTTCGAGTTCGTAGATGTCCCAGACCTTCGGGTTCTTCCCCTCGGTCCTGGGAATGATGGCCAGGCGCGTGTTGGTCGCGGTGAACCGCCGCACCACCAGGTGCGGCCCCTCGTTGGTGCCGCCGCCCGTCGCCTGGGGCAATGGACGCTTGCCCGTCTGGTCGTCCTTGGGCGGAATGTGCACTTCCATCCCGTCGACCTGGACGTGCTCGACGGTCGAACTCCACAAGTCGAGCGGCTTCAGGTCGACGGCGAACGACGACACGACGATCAAAGGGGGAATGTCCGTACGTCCGCGATGGCGGATCACGAGATCGCGGGCCGTGAGCCGAAGCGGGTACCAGCCCAGGCTGACCCGGCCCAGCGACACTTCGCTTTGCAGCGACTGCCTCAGGGCATCGGTCACCCAGTAACGAAGCCGCGGTTCGAGTTGCCGCGCGGCCACGAACACGCCGGCGCCGGCGACCACCGCCACCGCGGCCAGAATGCCGATGGCAATCTTCAGGCGGCGACTCATGGTCGTCGTTTCAGCGTGCGGAGGCGGACGCCCGGGGGCTGGGTGGTTCGGTGATGACCGGTTGCTCGGACGGCAGCGTGACCGGCGGCTCGATCGAGGGTGGATCGCCCGCGGGCTCGCGTTCGAGGTCCGGCCGATGCGGATCGTCGGGCGGCAGAATCGGTTGCTCGGGCGACTTGGGAAGCCCGGGGATGGGACCGTGAGGGGTCACGGGATCGTGAGGTGACGGCATCATTGCTCCTGAAACGAATCCGGGTGTGGCTCCATAAATGATGGATAACAGGGGCCACACCCGGTGACGGTTATGAATCTTCCTCCGCCGCGTGTTCCTGCCCGGGCGGGTCCTGGCCGCGGCGGGCCAGGCGCCTGGTGTCGGGTTCGTCGGCCGCAGCCTCGGGGCACGTGGCCGGCGGCAGGGTTTCCGCGGCCGCGGCCTTGTCCACTTCAGCCTTGGCCCTGGCCGCGACTTCGGCGTCGGCGACGGGCAGGTTCGCGAGCATCGTCAGATCCTCAATCACCATGACCTCCGTTGACGGGGCGTAGCTACTGCGGCGCGGCGTCGAGCCGCACGACGAGGGCCGCGCGGCGGTTCAGCCGGCGCGTCTCTTCCCGCGAGTTGTCATGCTTGGGCCGTTCCTCGCCGAAGCTCACCGAGGTGAGACGGTTGGTGGCAATGCCGTTCTGGACCAGGTAGTCGCGCACGGCGTTCGAGCGGCGCTCACCAAGGGCCATGTTGTATTCGGCCGTGCCGATGCTGCAGGTGTGACCTTCAACCGTCAGCCGCAACGCCGGGTTCTCCTTCATGGCCGCCAGCGCCTGTTCGAGCACGCGCTGGGCTTCGGCGCGCAGGGTGTACCGGTCGAAGTCGAAGTGCACGTCTTCAAACGTGTAGACCTTGGCCGGCGGAGCGGGCGGAGGCGGCGTCACGACGGGCGGCGCCGGCTTCTTCTTCAGGGGGCTCCAGCCGATGCGCACGTGATAGTCGGCGTAGTCGGCGCGCGAGTCCTGCGACGCCGCAATGCGTTCCGGCATCGGCGTATCAAGGCGCATTTCGGCGCCGATGAAGAATCCGTTGCTGGCAAACCAGGTCACGCCCGCGGTGAACGACGTCTGGCGGTCAACAAAGCTCACGTCCGGGCTGACGCTGCCGTCTTCGGCGACCAGGCGCGACTCGAGCGTCGCGTTGTCGCGAACGGGATGGCTGCCGAGGATCTCGCCGTGAATCAGCCACGACGGCGTGGGCGTCAGGCCGATGCCGGCGCCCCAGTAGAAGTTGTTCGGCACATGCACCACGACCGGGTCAGTGGGGTTCTTGCGCAGGTTGTAGCCGCCAGAGCCCGACACCACGACCTTGTTGGAGATCCACCGGCTCACGACGCCGGAGAAGTCGGCCGCCACCGAACCCTGGCCGGCGCCGTTATCCGAATCACCGGTGGGCAGGTTGACCGTGACGCGCGCGGCCGCGCTCAGCGGGTCGCCGGCGCCTTCGCTCAGGAACGCGTACTTGGCGCCTACGCGCAGGTCGCCCATTTTGTTGCCGGTCCAGCGCTCGCGGGCGTAGGGGACCCTGGTGTCCAGGCCGCCCTGGTCCGGGTCCGACGGGACGAACAGCGTCGCGATGTCGCGGTCGACGCGCTCGATGAAGTCCCACGCCGCGTAGGTGTCGAAGCGCTCGCCGAAGCCGTAGGAGACGTTGCCGCTGAAGGTGGCGATATTCATCAACCCCTGCGGAGTGTTGCGCGAGTTGCGCTGAGCCGACCAACGCCACATGCCTTTGCCGTTGGTGTCGGCGACCGGCAGCGACCAGAGGCCGGCATCGCCGTCGGTGGTGACCGCGACGCGGCCCGGCTCAACAGCGCTCTGTGAGCCCGACGGCTGGCTGGTGGTCGCGGGCGGCTGTTGAGCGGCCGCGGGTCCTGCGATTACAA
Source organism: uncultured Acidobacterium sp. (assembly GCA_964350785.1). Classification (GTDB taxonomy): domain Bacteria; phylum Acidobacteriota; class Vicinamibacteria; order Vicinamibacterales; family UBA2999; genus 12-FULL-67-14b. The sequence goes on from CAYGMD010000134.1 coordinate 10,864, forward strand.
GAAGTCCTGCTACTAACCAGGATGTGGCACTCATCGGATTCTCCGTTCCTTCTGTGCGCCACTGGGCGCATCAGTTGAAACGCCTACAAACCGCGTGCCACCGCTCGGTTGGGGAATGATTAGCTGATGGGTTCGGCCTTGCTTGAATTGGGTGCCGGCGTGCTCATCTGCAGCACCTCTTCGAGCACGTCCAGCTCAACCGGTTTCACGAGGTGCTCGTCGAAGCCGACCTCCAGCGATCGGCGGCGGTGTTCGGCCTGGCCCCAGCCCGTGAGCGCGATTAACCGCATGTTGCGTCCCCACGGCTCGCGGCGAATGGCGCGCGCCACATCGTAGCCAGACACTTCCGGCATGCCGATGTCGAGCAGCACGACGTCGGGCAACATCTCCTCGGCGAGGCGAATCGCCGACCGGCCGTCGTACGCCGTCTTGACCTCGTGCCCCGCGGCACGCAGCAGGAACGCCAGGCTGTCGGCGCCGTCCTGGCTGTCGTCAGCGACGAGGATCCGCCAGACCGGCCGCTGGGCGGGCGCCGCGGACTCGGGTCGCCCCGACTGCGATGCGGCGGGGGACAGCGGCAGGGTGACCGTGAACTCGCTGCCGTGGCCAAGGCCTCCGCTCCAGACCGACACGCTGCCGCCGTGCAGTTCCGCCATCTGTTTGACCAGCGTCAGGCCGATGCCCAGCCCGGTTTGCGATCGGCGCATGTCGCGATTGAGCTGCACGAACATGCCGAACACGCGGTCCTGGTCCTCGGGCGCAATGCCAATGCCGCTGTCGCGCACGACCACGCTGACGCGGTCGGCATGGGGCGTGACCGTCAGCCAGATGCGGCCGCCGGGCGGCGTGAACTTGGCGGCGTTGGTCAGCAGGTTGAGAAAGATCTGCGCGATGCGCGTGGCATCCGCTTCGAGCAGGCAGGGTTGCGGCGGAATCTCGGTCGTCAGGCTCACGCCGGCGCCGGTCAACTGCGGCTGCGCCGTTTCGACCGCGCTCTCGATGATCGTGCGCAGGTCGACTTGCTGGCGCTGCAGGGTCAGGTGGCCGCGCGTGATCCGGCTGACGTCCATCAGGTCGTCAATCAAGCGGACCAGCTGCGAGATCTGCCGCTCCATCACCCCGGTGGCCTGGCGGGCGGTGTCCGACAGGGGCTCGAGCCGCAGGATCTCGGTGACGTTGCGCAGTGGCGCCAGCGGGTTGCGCAACTCGTGCGCCAGCGTCGCGAGGAACTCGTCCTTGAGCTGCGCTTCGTACTGCAGCCGCCGTTCGCGGTCCTTCAACGCGGCGCGGGCCTCCTCCGCCTCGTTCGCGCGGCGTTCGGCCTCGTCCTTGGCCTGGCGGAGTTGTCCCTCGACCTCCTGCCGCTTCTTGATGTCGACCAGCAGCCGCTGGCGTTCCTCGGCCAGGGCCACCTGTTGTTGCCGCTGGAGCGTGACGTCGCGGAACGCGCCCAGCACGCCGGTCAGCACGCCATCATCCCGGCGCTCGGGATGGGCGCTGTACTCGACGTGCACCAGGTGGCCGTCCTTCGCGATGACGCGGGCCTCGCCATGGACGTCCGCGCCGGCGCCGGCGCG
>CAYGMD010000135.1:0-12410 GCA_964350785.1 uncultured Acidobacterium sp.
CGCCGCAACTCCGCGCACACGCCGATGCGAAGGAAGCGCCGGCCGCCGGCGGCCGTGACGAACCGCAAGCGCCCAGCCCAAGGCTTGTTCCGGCAGGATTCGGTTTCGACGTAGGCGATCACGTCCGACCGTTCGAGCCGGTCGACCAGCGCCGCGAGCGTATGCGACCGCTCGACGCCCTCGGCGATCAACCGCGCGGCGGCGCCATCGATCGCCCGGAGCTTCGGATCGGTCTTCGGCATGCGCAGGTCGGCATCCGGGATCAGCAACATCAGAGTCAACAACACGTGCACCGTCATCGAGTGACCTCCGGCCGCAGGCTACCAACCGGGCTGCGATGAGGCTGTGTCGTGTCTGACAATACGGAGTAGACAGATCGTGTCGAGCGGATGAACGGGCGCGGTCGGGCGCCGCGCCGACGCTTGCGCATCGAGGTCGTAACAGCCCGTCGCCGCGAATTCACGAAACGATTGCTTCGCAGTCGCGCTGAAGTCTTCTCACCTCCGTACTCTCATCTCGCCGGACACTCCCGGCGGTTTGCAATCGAGGGACGGAAACATGGGGTTCATCGCACGCGCGGGGTTGATCGTTCTGGTGGTCGCGGCCACCGCGGTACTGGCCGAGGCTGAGCAGGTTCGTAATGCGCTCGAAGGCGCGGTCGCCGACAGCAGCGGCGCGCGGCTGCCGGGCGTCACGGTTGAAATTACGCCGAAGACGCAAGAAGATCGCGTGGTCGCCGCGACCACGACCGATGGCGACGGCGTCTATCGCGTTCAGGCGCTTCCGCCGGGACAATACATCGTGCGCTTTTCACTAGCGGGCTTCGCCCGGATGCAGGCGCCCGTGGTGGTGACGGGCAGCCTGCCGACCGTACTCGGTGCGACGCTCGAGGTCGAGCGACTGACCGAGTCCGTGGAGGTCATCGCAAGCGACGTCACGCTCGAGCCGACCACGTCGGTCCAGGCGGCAACGTTCTCCAACGAAACGTTGACGGCGCTGCCAACGGCGTCGCGCTCCTACACGCACGTGATCGTCGGGGAAGCCGGCGTCAGCGCCCCGCTGCCCGACCGGACCGGCAAGGGCCTCAACATCGCGACCACGCCCGGCGGCCAGACTGATGACGCCTCGCAGTCATGGAACCCGAGCGTGAATGGCGCCCGTCCCACGAGCAACGCGCTGAGCATCAATGGCGTCGATGTCACCAACATGCTCAACGCGAGCGGGAGCCTCGGCAACAGCGTGGGGCTGCCCCCTCGAGGCGCTCGAGCACGTGGAGGTGCAGACGGCGCTGCCTTCGGCGTCGCGCGGGCGCAACTCCGGCGGCAGCATCGGCCTCGTCACGCGCTCCGGGACCGATCGCCTGGCCGGCACGGCCGGCTACTACTTCCAGCACGAGAAGCTCAATGCCAACGAGTTCTTCCTGAACCGCGCCGGCGTGGCCAAGCCCGAGTTCCGTCGCAATGACACCAGCGCCACCGTGGGCGGACCGGTGTTGAGCCGCCGCACCTACTTCTTCGGCGCCGCTCAGCGGCAGGCCTTCAAGTCGGGATACGCCTCGAATGCCAACGCCGCGACCGGCCTGCCGGTTGGGCTCACCGACGTCCGCACGGCCCAGACGATTGCCGGCGTCGCCAACGACTGGCTCCAAAGCGGCCTTCAGGACGATCCACGCTTCGCGCAGAACTTCATGAACGCGCTGCGCGCCTTTCCGGCCGACCAGCAGGCCGGTTTGATTGCCCAGTTCTTCGCCGACCCTGCACGATTCGCGTTCCGCACGCTCACCGCCGCCGACATTCATCCCGTTGCGCTGAACATTCTCAACGTGAAGCGCGACGGCCAATTCCTGATTCCGTCGCCGACCGGAAGCCAGCCGTTGCTGAACGGGAACGGCACCTACGGCCGCGAGTTCCTCCAGCAGCAGGTCATTCCGACCGAGCTGCAAGGCTCGTCGTTCTTCGGCTCGGTGCAGCACCGCATGGGATCGGCGAACCAGACGCGCCTGATGCTGACGCGATCGAATCAGGAAGTCGACGAGGCGTTTGGCTGGGCCGACGCCTCACCATCGCCGACGCTGGGGACCACGCCCGCGTGGCTGGGCGGTGTCACCAACACGCACGTCTTTCAATCGGGTCTGCTCCACGAGGCCACGGTCGGGTACTACGACCTCCAGAACACCCGCATCTCGAAGTACCGTGACATCTACAACTCGACCCTCGGCATCTACAACCCGCTCGAGGAGGCCATCGGCGGGCTGGCCGCGCTGATGCCGACCATCGACATCAACACGCAGCGGAACTCGGGCGGCATCGGCAATGCGTGGGACTTCTTCGACATCCAGCGCGTCTTGAGCGCGACCGACCGCGTGTCGCTGGTGCGCGGGCGGCATACGCTGCAGGCCGGCGTCGAGTATCGCCACATCAACATCGAGGGCGAGTTCATGTCGCGCACCAACGGCGACCTCGACTACAACAACTGGGTCTTGTTCTTCACCGGCCACGGCGCGGCCAGCGGATCGTCGGACCTCGACCAGGGCGATACCCGCCGCGACTTCACGGCGCGGGACGTCGGCGGCTTCGTGCAGGACGACTGGAGGCTCGGTGGCGGACTGACCCTCAACGTCGGCCTCCGCTACGACGTCTTCGGCAACTTTTCCGAACGCAACGGCCGGATTGGCAACTACTACCGCCCCGACGTCGCGGCGAAGTTCGGCGTGCAGCCCGGCTTCCAGGTGCCGGGCAACGCGCCCTTCTTCCAGCCGGGCTTCACCCCGCTTTCGATCGGCCTGGTCGTGGACCCGGGCACACCGATCGACCTGAGCCAGATTCACCAGTCCATGAACGACTCGACCATGGCGGGCGACTACGACAACGTCGCCCCACGCGTCGGTTTCGCCTGGCAGCCGTCGTTCGCCCCCAAGATCGTCGTGCGCGGCGGCTGGGGCATGTACTACGAGCGGCCCGGGGCCAGCTACAAGGTCGACCTCCAGCGCGCCGCGCCGTTCTTCATCTATCAGAACGTTCCCGCGCCGCCCGACATGGCCAACCCGTATCCCCGACTGAACGTCAACCCGTTCCAGATTCCCTTGAACGTGCGGATCGTGCGCGACGCCAACGGCGTTCCCCGCTGGGTGCGGGCCGACGGCACCGAGTTCCCCGCGCAGTCGCCGTTCAGCGCGAAGAACAACGTCTTCGTCGACCCGTTGCTCCAGACGCCCTACACCCAGCAGTGGTCGACCAACGTGCAGTACGAGCTCAACCGGTCCCTGTTGTTTGACGTGCGCTACGTCGGCTCGCGTGGGGTGGGGCTGCTGGGTAAGGTCAACCTCGCGGCTCCCGTCGATCCGCGCGTGACGCCCGTGAACGGCTTTACCGACATCTACGACCGCCTCGGCCGCCTCATCAACCCGGATTTCTTCGTGCCCGAGGAGTTCCTGGGTCTGAACCGTAGCGGCGGTTTCCAGCAGATCACCAACATCAGTCGTTCCCAGTACCACGGGCTACAAGCCAAGGTGCGGGCCAGGGTTGGCCAGACCCTCGTCACCAACGTGGGGTACACCTGGAGCCGGACGATGGACCTCCTGTCGTCCGACGGCGGACTCCTCGAGCACGATCCGGCCCGGCCCGAGAACAACTGGGGCCCGTCCGATTTCGACCGGACGCACCGTTTGACGACCAGCTTCACGGTCGACGTCCCCGGAATCGGACCGGGCCGCTTCATCCGCGCGATCACCGACGATTGGAGCCTGTCGGGGATCTTCACGTATCAGTCCGGCACGCCGTTCTCGGTGCTCGGCAACCCCACGCGCAACGCGTTCTTCGCGCAGGTGAGCCGCGTGCGGGTCGGCTTCGCGCCCGGCATGACCGTCGAGGACGCCGTCGGATCCGGCCGCGTGCAGGACCGCCTTGATGCGTATTTCAACCCGGCGGCGTTCGCGGACTCCCTCGACCAGTGGGGCAACACGGGTCGCAACATCCTTCGCGGTCCGTCGCAAATGGAGCTCGACCTGACGGTGGCGCGGACGGTGTCCCTCGGCGCCCGGCGGCGTCTCGAAATGCGATGGGAGATCTTCAACGCGCTGAACACGCCTGTTTTCGCCAACCCCGCGTCGACGTTCGCAGCCAACGGCTACGGGACCGCGGGACGGATCACCTCCACCATCGGTGGGCCTCGGACGATGCAACTGGCCGCGCGTTTCTTGTTCTAGGGGGTTGCCATGCAATCGCGACTCAACAGCTTTCTCATCGGCAGTGCGTTCGGCAGCGCGTGCGGCCTCAGTGCGTTCGCGGTCGTGGTCTTGTCTCAGGGCGTCCAACCGCCCGTGAGGGCGGTCACCGACCCGGGTGTGATCACCACCCGTCAGGGCATCACTCCTGCGGGCGTGCAGAGTGTGTTCGACGGGCGCGTGTTCGGCGTCACCTTTGGCGCCACCGACGACGAGGTGTGGGTGCTGACGCGCGCGAACAGCGGCGGCGCCGACCTGTTTCGCCTGGACTGGATACAGAACCGTGTCCACGAGAAGTGGAAACTCGCGGGCGCGCCGGCCTTGCAGGGTCTCGTCTTCGACCCGGCCCGCCAGAGTCCGCTGGTTGGAATCACGGTTCCTCCAAAGGCCGTCAACAACCGCGAGGGCGGCGCGGTGCAACTGTGGCGCGGCGAGGGTACCGCGTTCGTGCCGCTGGCGGCCGACCTTGGCCGCCACCTTGGCGGCGCGCCGGCGCTGGCGCGTACCGCCAACGGCGGGCGGGCCGTGGTGCCGCTGATGTTCGACAACGCACTGGCCGTCGTTGACGCCGAAACCGGCCGGGTGTCGGGCATCGTCAAGACCGGTGGCGTGGCTCCATTCGGCGCCGTCGTCAGCCGGGACGGGCGCACCGCCTGGGTGAGCAACTGGGGCGGCCGGTGGCCGAAGGATGGGGACATCACGGCGCCAACCGGCCTGGCTCCCACCGCCGACCGCGTCGTCGTCGACGAGCGCGGCATCGCGTCAACGGGCAGCCTGACCCGCGTCGATCTCGATCGTCTGGCGGTGACGGATACGCTGGCGGTGGGACTGCATCCCACCGCGATGGTCTGGGACGAGCCGCGGCATCGACTCTTCGTGGCCAACGCCAATTCGGACTCGCTGTCGGTCGTCGATACCAGCACGCAGCGGGTGGTGTCGACGATTCCCCTCGAGCCCTTCGGCCTGAAGCAGAAGGGCGTGGCGCCGACGGCACTGGCCCTGGCTCCAGACGGCGCCACGCTCTTCGTGGCCCTGGGTGGCCTCAACGCCGTGGCGCTCGTCGACACCCGGACGCAGGCCATTCGCGGGCTCATTCCGACGGCGTGGTATCCGAACCACCTGGCGCTCAGCCGCGATGGCACCAGACTCGCCATTGCGACGCTCCTCGGCGTGGGTTCGGGCTCGCAGAATGAGCCGAAGCGCCGATACGTCCATTCGAACCGGGGCACCGTGAGCGTGATGCCGGTTCCAGATGCGGCGCAGCTCGACAGCTACACAACGGCGGTAGCCGAGAACAACCACATCGCCACTGCTCGTCAGGAACAGACGACCCGCGCCACCGCCGTCGCGCCGCTGCCCGTACCACGGCGCGCGGGCGACCCCTCGCTGATCGAGCACGTCGTCTACATCATCAAGGAAAACCGGACGTACGATCAGCTCTTTGGCGACTTGCCGAAGGGGAACGGCGAGCCGGCCTTCGTGATGTTCGGCGAGGACGTCACGCCCAACCATCGCAAGCTGGTCAACGAGTTCGTGCTGCTCGACAACTTCTACGCCACCGGCGGAAACTCGGGCGACGGCCATCAGTGGGCGACCCAGGCCAACGAGACCAGCTACACGCTCTGGCCCGGCTATGTCGGGCGGAGCTATCCCTTCGACGGAACCGATCCGCTCGCGTACGCCAACACGGGCTTCCTGTGGGACCTCGCGCGCGGGCGCGGCAAGACCGTCAAGGTGTACGGCGAGTACGCCGGCCGTCTGCCCGAGGAGAACAACAACCAGCGGGCCAGCCTGCTCGAACGCTGGAAGGCCGGGGACGACTTCAGCGGCGAGTGGGCCATAACGGCGCCGCTCGCGCCTTTGAATCAGATCCTGGCGAAGAACTACCCGCCCTACTCGCAGGCGATTCCCGACGTCGTGCGCGCGCAAATCTTCCTGAAGGACGTCGCGGAGTGGACCAAACGCGGGACGATGCCCAACCTGGTGATCCTGCAACTGCCGGCCGATCATACCCGTGGGGCAAGTCCCGGGACGAACTCTCCGAAGGCGATGGTTGCTGACAACGACCTGGCGCTCGGCCAGATCGTGGAGGCGCTGTCGCATACCGCTTTCTGGCCCAAGATGGCCATCCTCGTGGTCGAGGACGATGCGCAGAACGGCGTCGATCACGTGGACGGGCACCGGACCGTGGCGCTGGCGATCTCGCCGTATATCCGTCGTGGCGCCGTCGATTCCACGTTCTACGCGAACCAGAGCATGGTGAAGACCATCGAGTTGATGCTCGGATTGCCGACAATGTCGCTCTTCGACCTGATCGCCACCGACATGCGCGCCAGCTTTACCGCCACGCCCGACGCACGGCCCTACACGGCCGTGCAACCCCGGCAGTCAATCTTCGATCAGAACCCGCCGTTGAGCGCGATGCGTGGCCGTCTCCGGGAGGCAGGACTAGCCAGCCTGAAGATGCGCTTCGACGTGCCGGACGCGGCGCCGACGGATCGGTTGAACCGCATCGTCTGGGGGCTCGTAAAGGGGTGGGACCAGCCGTATCCCGCCGTCCGCAAGGGGGTGTTCTCACCCTTCGCGGTTGACGTCGAAGACGACGACCGGGAGCCGCGGAAGCGGTAGCGCCAGGGGCGCGGCGCGTCCGTCAAGGGTTGAATGAGAGCGGTCCGGATCATCGTCTTGTCGCTGGCGTGTGTCGCGCTGGCGTCATCGGCTCGCGCACAAGCGTCTGGCTTCGGTGCGATCCGGGGGCGGGCGGTCGATGAAGACACGCGCGCCGGCATGCCAGAGGCGCGCGTCGAGCTTCTCCCTCCGGGGCGGTTGACCCTGACCGGTGCCGATGGAGGATGGGAGTTCGGCGGTCTGGAACCGGGGACGTACATGGTGCGCGTGACCGCCGAAGGGTTCGAAGCGGCGACGCTTGCGATTGCCGTCTCGAACAGCGGCTCGACGCACGACCTCGTCCTGAAGCGCCGCCCCTACCGCTTACACGAGTCGGTCACGGTCACCGCCGTGAGGGACGAGGCGCGTGCGTTCGAGGTGCCGCGATCGATCACGGTCATCGAGTCGGCCGCGCTCGACCAGCGTCTCCCCCGCACGACGCCGGAGGCGCTCGGGGCCACGCCGGGTGTCTTCGTGCAGAAGACCAATCACGGGGGCGGATCGCCGTACGTGCGCGGTCTGGTCGGCAATCAGGTGCTGGTATTGGTCGACGGCATCCGCTTGAACAACGCCACCTTCCGATACGGCCCGAATCAATACCTGGCGACAGTGGATCCGGCGAACATCGATCGGATCGAGGTCGTGCGCGGATCGGGCTCGGTGCTGTACGGCAGCGATGCCATGGGTGGCGTCATCAACATCATCACCCGTCGGCCGGCCGGGGTGGGGCAGCCGCTCGCCGTCCGCGGGGGCGCGACGACGAAGGTCATGAGCAGTGGCATGGAGAAGAGTGGACGATTCAACCTTGCCGTGACGGGCAAGACGATCGGGGTCGTGGGTGGTCTGTCCCTGCGCAGCTTCGGCGATCTTCATGCGGGGCGTGGGCTGGGGATCGAGGCGCCGAGTGGCTACGACGAAGTGGCCGGCGATCTCCGCACGGAGTGGCTGTTGACCCCGCGGCAGCGCGTGTCGCTGGCCTACCAGCACAACTACCAGGGCGACGTTCCGCGATACGACCAGGTGGTCCAGCGGGGCTTCGCGCGATATTCCTTTGACCCTCAAGTGCGGCAGCTCGGCTACGTGCGGTACGAACGCGCCTCGCCGAGCCCCTGGTGGGCAACGGTTCGGGCGACGGCGTCGTTGCACCGGACGACCGAACAGCGCGAGTACCAGTCACGAACTTCCTCGATCCTCACCATCGAACAGGATCGAGTGCTCACGGGAGGAGTGTCGGTCGAAGTTCAATCGCGGCCTCGCCCATCACTCTCGCTGGTTTCTGGTCTCGACTACTATCACGACGGCGTCGAGAGCGTCCGGCGCGATCGCGATCAGACGACAGGCCAGTCCCGAGACCGGCGGGGGCAGTACTCGAATGGCGCCACCGCTGGCTCGCTGGCGGCCTTCACGCACGCGACGGTGACGGGTCGCCGTTGGCGGGCCGACGCCGGCGTCAGGCTCAGCCACTTTGGCGTATCGGCCCCCGATCCCGAATTCGGGTCGGCTGAGATCGCGCCGACGACCGCCACCGGCAGCGCCGGAGTGTCGCTCGCCCTGGCCGACGGCCTGCGCCTGTTCGGATCGGTCGCGCAGGCGTTCCGCGCGCCCAATGTCGACGACCTCTCCAGCCTCGGCCAGTTCGACTTCGGCGTCGAGGTGCCGGCGCCGGCCCTGCAGCCCGAGTCCTCGGTCACCGGCGAAGGCGGGTTCAAATGGCGGACCGACGCCGGGTCCGCATCGGTGTCGGTCTACCGCACGTCACTCGACCAATTGATCGACCGGGTGCGGGGCAGCTTCGACGGATCGCCCATGGTCGGCAATCAACCCGTGTATCAAAAAGCCAACGTCGGATCCGCATTCATTCGGGGGGTCGAAGCCGACGGCGAGTTCGGCCTCACGTCGTCGCTGACGGCGTCCGGGAACCTGACGTACACCTATGGGCAGGCCACTTCCGGGAACGAGCCCATGCGCCGCATTCCGCCTCTCAACGGGCTGATCGCCATCCGCGCCGCGCTGACGGGTGGATCCTGGCTGGAAGGCGCCCTTCGGTTTGCCGCCAGGCAGGACCGGCTGGCAAGCGGCGACATCGCCGATCACCGTATTCCGCGGGGCGGCACCCCGGGCTGGACCGTGTTCACGATCAGCGCGGGCCATCGACTCGGTCAGCGATTCGAGCTCGTGGGCTCCGCGCAGAATCTTTTCGACGCGGCTTACCGCACGCACGGCTCCGGCATCGACGGCTATGGCAGGAGCCTGTGGGTCGGCCTTCACGCCGCTTTCCGGTGACCTGGCCGGGCGCTGTGGCCAGCCGTCGCGCCAGGCGGTCATTGTCGTCCGGTGCGGCGGCTACAGAACGCCCCTTTCCCACGGCCCCGTGATCGCCACCGTGAACCCTGGCGTTTGAATGTTCAGGAACAGCCAGCGGCCGTCGGGGCTGAAGGTTGCACCCGCGAACTCGCGGTGGCGGAAGTCGCCGGCAATGCCGTTGCGCTCGCCGTTGAGCACGACGTTGTTACGCGCAAAGCGGACGATCTTGCCGTCGCGCGTGAGGCCGTGAACACATGGATTCGCGGTGCCGTCCTCACACAACACCAAGCCGCCGCGCGGGCTCACCACGAGGTTGTCCGGCATGTTCAGGACCTCGGCGCCTGGCGACTCGTAGATCAGCCGGAGTGCCTGGTTCCGGATGTCGAGCTCCCACACTTGGCCCATCTTGGCGTCGCCGCCATCCGTGCTCGTCACGAACACGCGGCCCGCGCTGTACCACGCACCTTCCAGTCGCCCGAAAATCGCGCCGCCGCCCTCCAGGCCTTGCGAGAAGACCCCGCCGCCATCGAACTTGCCGGCATCCACGTGCGCTTTGTCGGGCTGCGCAATATCCACCCAGTGAATGCCGCGCGTGACTCCGGCGTGCTGCCCCAGGCGCAGGTCGGTTCGCGGCGCAGCGTCGATGGCGAGCATCTGCAGGCGTCCACCATCCGCGAGTCGCCGCGGCGATCGGGGCGTGAAGCGGTAGAGCCCGGACCGGCGCTGGTCTTCGGTTTCGTAGACAATGCTCGTCTCGGGATCGACGGCGACCGCTTCATGGACGAAGCGGCCCATCGCAACCAGCGGCTCCAGCGTGGGTCGCCCATCGACGGGCACGTCGAACACGTACCCGTGCGCCCGCTCGAGCCCTGGATGATCCGCCGGGCCGAGCGTCGTCTCTTCGCAGGTCAACCAGCTGTTCCAGGGCGTCGCGCCGCCGGCGCAGTTGCGCAGCGTGCCCGCGAGGCTGGTTCGCGAACTGGTCACGAGTCCGGTGGCTGGATCGAACGTGATGGTCGTCGTGCCCCCGCCGGCCTGGCGGTCGTAAGCCAGCGCGGCGTCGAAGACCCTGGCCGGGGACAACTCGTGATTACGAATCAGTGTGACGGTGCCGCCAGGGCCGGGGAAGGCCGCCATCCCGTCATGAGCGCCCGGTGTCGGCGCGCCGGAGTCGAGCGGATCGCCGGTCCATCCGAACGAACGATACCGGAAACCGTCGGGCAGCTGGAGCAGCGGCAGCCCGGTGGTGTCGTCGGTGACCGGCCGCAGCGGGCCGTATCCGGGATCATCCCGTGCCAGCCGGCCGGCGGCCGCTGGGTGCCAGAGCGCCTCGAGGGGAACGGTCACTGCGGCGCCGCCAATCAGCGCGGCGTGTCTCAGGAAGTCGCGTCGGGGCGTAGTCATGTCAGCCGAGCTTAGCGAGCAGAGGTTTCGACATTGTGACAGCCTGGCGACGTCCGGTTGTCAGCAGCCGCGCGAGATCCTCGTATTGATCGGTGGCGATGAAGTCCACGCCGGCGTTGACGGCCGCCTGCCAGCGTGCTCTCACCGCCGCCGCCGAACCGAAGTTATAGCTTGGGGTCCAGCCGCGGCTGGCCGACGCATCGTGGCCGTTCAAGGTGTAGAAGCGAATCCACAGTCCCTGCTCGTGGGCCCGACTGACGATGGCGCCCAGCCGGGACGCGTCGGCCGCGCTCCAATCGCCGGCGACCGCCTGGCCGCCTCGCTCGACCACCTGCCATGGGAAATTGGTCCAGCGACGATAGTTGGTGGCCGGCCAGGGTACCAGCGCCGCCGGCGTGGCTGACGCCAGCGTGCGCGCGCGCACGTCGGCGTCGTCCGAGCGCGGCAGGTATGGGCTCGGCGTAGTGCCAAAGATCAACAGCCGGTCACCGACGGGCACCCGATCGGAGAACGCCGCCTCCTGGCCCGGGCCGTTCTCCGTGAGCACGAGCAGCGGTCCGGTCTGGAAGGGCGTCACCTTCGACCGGTCAACGATTTGCTCCGCCGTCGTCAGCCAGGCGCGGTGTCTGTTCAACAGCTCCCAGATCGCGCGGTGGTGCTCGGGTTCGTTGGACTTGAAGTCCAGGTGCAGGATCACGAGCGGCCACCGCTCTCGCCGGTTCTCCTCGAGCGCGCGTTCCATCAGCGGCCGGATGCGCGCAAAGAAGTGATCCTCCAGGGTGGGCTCGGTGCCGCTGATCGCTGTCTCGTGGGAGACGACACTCCGGCCCCCGCGGCCGGCTGTCTCGGGCGCCCACGCCACGTCCTGCTCGATGGCCAGGCGCGGCAACCCGGTGGCCAGCGCGCGATCGAGGCGGTCCCGCCACTGGCCGTTCTCCGGATAGCAGTTGTGCGCGTGCAGGAGCGGGCGGCCGCCCAAAACCGATCGCGCCACCGCCGCGTCCTTGGGAGCGTTCGACAACGCCGCGAACGCGAGGATCAGTGCCAGCAGCCGGATTACCGAGATCGCCATCGCCGCTCTTGTACCACCGCTCTGTAACACTTGCGAGACGCGCGACTTGCGACACGTTCGTCGACCTGCCGTCACCGAATTGTCAAATACGCCGCCTACAGTCGGGACGTTATGAAAACAGTGTTTGCCTTGCTCGTTGTCGCGTTCTCTCTGGCGCTGGCGCCGTCGTCGTTCGCCCAGGTCGATCGGGCCACGCTGACGGGTGTCGTCCGCGATCCTTCGAACGCCGTCATTCCGGCCGCGTTGGTCAAGGTGGTGAACATCGCCACCGGCGTGGACCAGACGGCGGTTGCCACCAACGACGGCGTGTTCTTGGTCGTCAACCTCGCCTCTGGCCGGTACCTGGTGGAGGCGTCAGCAACCGGCTTCCAGACCTCGGCGCAAACCCTCGAACTGGCGGTCGGCCAGCGCGCCCGCCTCGATCTCTCGCTGGCGGTGGGCGGTGTCGGTGAAACCGTCAAGGTCGAGGGCATTACGCCGCTGCTTGAGACCCAGTCCGCGGTGATCGGCAGCGTCGTCAGCCAGCACGAAGTGGCCAACCTGCCGTTGGCCATTCGCAACTGGGATGACCTGCTGTTCACGGTCCCGGGCGTGCAGGGCGACCGCTACACCGAACAGACCGGCACGACCAACGCCGGTCGCACAGGCGGCGTGAGCATTCACGGCAATCGCTCGCTGCAGAATAACTTCCTGCTCGACGGCGTCGACAACAACTCGATCTCGACCAACGTGCAGGAGCTG
>CAYGMD010000136.1:0-12366 GCA_964350785.1 uncultured Acidobacterium sp.
AGCTGATTCCGCAGTTGCGTTCCGGCAAGATCACGCGCGGCGTCATCGGCGTGCAGGTCACGCCGGTGCCCGCCGATGCCCTCGCCGAATTCGGCCTGAAGGAGCGGAGAGGCGCCCTCGTGGGCGCCGTGACGCGCGGTGCCGCGGCGGCCAAGGCCGGCATGGAGCCTGGCGACATCATTCTCGAGTTCAACGGCAAGCCGATCAAGAACCGCGACGAGCTGGTCGCCACGGTCGTCGCCACCAAGCCCGGCACCACCGTCCCGGTGACGGTGATGCGCGACCGCGAACCGAAGACGCTCAACCTGACGGTGGGCGAACTCGACCTCGAGAACGAAGGCAACCGCGCGGCCGCCTCCCGCGAGGCCACGGTCGAACCCGACGAGCAGTCGTCGCAGGGCTTCGGCCTCACCCTCACCGCCCTCACGCCCGACGTCGCCCGCCGCCTGCGCGTGCCGGCCGACACGCAGGGCGTGCTGGTGTCCGACGTCGAGCAGGGCAGCCCGGCGTTCCGCCAGGGCCTGACCCGCGGCGACATCATCACGCAGGTCAACCGCCGCCCGGTGGGCACGCCGCAGGACGCGGGCCGCGCGCTGGCGCAGGTGCCGTCGGGCGGGACCGCCTTCCTGCTGGTCATGCGCCAGGGCCAGGAACAGTTCTTCACGATCCGAAAGGAATAAGGGATGGCGCTCGAGCGCGAGATCAAGCTTCGTTTCGACAGTGCCGAGGAGGCGCGGGCGAAGATTCTTGCGCTCGGCGCCACCCCGCTGCACGGCCGGCGCCTCCAGGAAGACGCGCTGCTCGACACCGAAGACGAAATGCTCCGCCTGCAGCGGTCGACGCTGCGGGTGCGGTCCGAGGGCGGCAAGAGCCTGCTCACGTTCAAGGGACCGCTGCTGCCGGGCCGCATCAAGGTCCGTGACGAACACGAGACCGTCGTCGCCGACGGCACGGCGCTGCTCGCCATTCTCGAAAGCCTCGGCCTGCACATCTGGTTTCGTTACGAGAAATACCGCGAGGAGTTCGAGGCCGACGATGTCGTGATGGCGGTGGACGAGACGCCGGTCGGGGTGTTTGTCGAACTCGAGGGCGGCGAAGCCGCCATTCACGCCACCGCGCGGGCGCTGGGCCGGACGCCGGCCGACTACATCACCGACTCGTACCGCTTCCTGTTCCTGCAGCATCGCGACGCGAACGGCCTGGCCGGGCCCGACATGGTGTTCGCCGGCATGCCCACCGTAGCGTCCGAATGAACCACCTTCCCTGAAGCTATGGTGGCCCAGCCTTTTCCCTGGCCGGCGCTGGTGCTCACCGCCGGCCTCGCCACCCGCCTGCAACCCCTCTCGCAGGTGCGCGCCAAGGCGGCGCTGCCGGTGGCCGGCGAGGCGCTGGTGCTGCGGATCCTGCGCGCGCTGCGCGCCGCGGGCATCACGCGGGTCGTTCTCAACCTGCACCATCGCGCCGACACCATCACGCGCGAGGTGGGCGACGGCTCGACGCTTGGCCTGGCTGTGCGGTATTCGTGGGAGACGGAGGTCCTGGGCTCGGCCGGAGGCCCCGCCCGGGCGTTGCCGCTGCTCGAGGCCGACCGGTTCCTGATCGTCAACGGCGACACGCTCGCGAACGTCGACCTCGCCGCGCTCGCCGCGCACCACGTCGACACCAACGCCCTGGTGACGATGGCGGTCGTTGACGGCGACCCGAAGTACAACGGCATCATCGCCGACGACGCCGGCATCGTCCGCGGGTTTGGCCGCGAGCCGGGGGCATGTCACTTCATTGGGGTGCAGGCGACAAACGCCGCGGCGTTTGCCGGCGTCAGCCCGTCGGCGCGGTCCGAGACCGTGCATGGGATGTACCCGGACCTGATCGCGCAGCGGCCCGGCAGCGTGCGCGTGATGCGCACCGCGGCCGAGTTTTTCGACATCGGCACGCCGCGCGACTACCTGGAGACGGCGCTGACGCTGGCCGCCCGCGAAGGCCGCCCGATCGATCGCGGCCACGGCTGCGAGGTGGCCGCCGGCGCGGTGCTGACCGACACCATCCTGTGGGACCGCGTGCGCGTCGGCGCCGCCGCCTCACTCACCCGCTGCGTCGTGGCGGACGAGGTCACGGTTCCGCCGGGCGCACATCATGTCGAATGCTCGCTCGTCATGCGCGACAATGAACTGGTCGCCGAACCGTTCTAGAAAACTGAAACTGAAACTCTCCACTTAAACTGCCAACTTTCAACTTTCAACTTTCAACTTTCAACTTCCTCCGTGGACCCAAGACTCGAACAGTATCTCGACCAGCACGGCCTGGCCCCGCGCGTCACGACGGTCGTGCCCCTCACCGGCGACGCGTCCGACCGCCGGTACTTCCGCGTGCTGCTGAAAGGCGAGAAGCCGATCGTGCTGGCCCTGCACCAGGGCCCGTTCGCATTCGACAAGATGCCGTTCGTGGCGGTGGCGCGCCTGCTGCGGCAGATTCCGGTGCCGGTGCCGGCCATCCTGCATCACTCCGACGAACTGGGCGTGCTGGGGCTCGAGGACCTCGGCGATGTCACCCTGCAGGCGCACCTTGGTGCGGCCCCCCTGGCCGAGCACGCGGCGCTCTACCGGCAGGCGGTCTCGTTCATTGCCCGCATGCAACAGCGCGGCGAGGAGCTGCGCTCGCCGGAGTACCCGCCGTACCAGATTGCCTTCGACGTCGAGAAGCTCACCTGGGAGCTGGAATTCTTCGTCAAGCACTACCTGCTCGCCTACAAGGGCGCGGTCCTGCCCGAGGCCCGGCGCGAGGCGTTGCGCGGCGAGTGGTCGGCCATGGTCGAGGAGCTGGCCGGCGAGCCGCGCGCGCTGTGCCATCGCGATTACCACAGCCGCAACCTGATGCTGCACGACGGTTCGCTCTACATCATCGACTTCCAGGACGCCCGCATGGGGCCCGACACCTATGACCTGGTCTCGCTGCTGCGCGATTCGTACGTGGACCTGACGGCGCCGCAGGTGGATGAGCTGATCGCGTTCTTCCTGGCCCTCAAGGGCCAGCGCCGCGCCGAGGACGAGGCCGGGTTCCGTCGCCGTTTCGACCTGATGGCGCTGCAGCGCAACCTCAAGGCGCTCGGCACCTTCGGCTACATGACGACCACGCGCAACAACACGGTCTACATCCAGTACATCCCGCGCACGCTGAGCCACGTCAGGGCGAATCTCTCCAAGTATCCGCGGTTCGCTCGGCTGCGGGAGTTGCTCGACGGCTGGCTGTAAGTGGTATTTACTTGTTCTGTGGCATCTGAGTCATCTGCGGCCGTGGGGTAGCGGCCATCTGTGTTTGGAATATCCACTCACCTCTATCTCAGCGACCGGCTCGACCGGGATCACCTGGTCGAAATCGCGGCGCACGGGTTCGAGGCGGTCGAGGTCTTCGCCGTGCGCAGCCATTTCGATTACCACGACCGGCGCGCCGCGCTGGCCCTGGCCGAATGGCTGGACGATACGCGGCTCACGCTGCACTCCCTCCATGGGCCGATCGCGGCGGAGTTTGCCGGGGGCCAGTGGCGCGAGGGCTACACCCTGGCGGCCGGCGACGAGCCGCGGCGCAAGCGCGCGGTCGCGGAAGTCACCGCGGCGCTCAACCTCGCGGCGCTGGTGCCCTACCGGGTGCTGGTGCTCCACTGCGGCGTGCCGGCGCCTCATGGGCAGCCGGCCGACAACCACGCGCCGGCGATGATTCGCAGCCTCGAGGAACTGTCGCCGATCGCCGCCGGCGCCGGCGTCAGGCTGGCGGTGGAGGTGATTCCCAACGCCCTGTCGACGCCCTCGTCGCTCGTCGATTTGCTGGAAAGCGAGATCGACGCCGCCGGCCTGGGCATTTGCATGGACGTTGGCCACGCCCGGCTGATGGGCGACGTGGTCGAGGCGATTGAAACCTGCTCGGGCCATCTGTTGACCACGCACCTGCACGACAACCGCGGGCGGGCCGACGATCACCTGGTGCCCGGCCAGGGCAAGGTCGACTGGGACGCGGCCCTGCTGGCCTTCCAGAAAGTCGGCTACGACGGCGCGTGGATGTTCGAGCTGGCGGTGGCCGCCGAGCGGCGCCCCGTGCTCGAGCGCGCCGTGCAAGCACGCCAGCGATTCGAGTCGCTGCTCAGCATCGGCGACGAGCCGCCGATTGGGCCGGACACGGATTAATCCGGCCACCGATTAATCCGGCCACCGATTAGACACAGATTAGACACAGATCTTTATCAGACAGAGTCAGGTAGCGATGAATCAAACCTACATCAACGAAATCGGCGGACACGTCGGCGCGTCGGTCACCATCAAGGGCTGGCTGCATAACCGGCGGTCGAGCGGCAAGATTCACTTCCTGGTGGTCCGCGACGGCACGGGCTTTCTGCAGGTCGTCATGGGCAAGAAAGACGTGGACGAGGCGACGTTTGCCAAGGCCGATCACCTCAGCCAGGAAAGCGCCATCATCGTCACCGGCACGGTGCGCGCCGACGAGCGCGCGGCCGGCGGCTACGAGCTGATCGCCAGCGGCCTCGAGGTGGTGAACGAGGCGCACGACTACCCGATCACGCCGAAGGAACACGGCGTCGACTTCCTGATGGATCGCCGGCACCTGTGGATTCGCGCCGAGCGCCAGACGGCCATCCTGCGCGTGCGCCACGAGATCATCAACGCCGTGCGCGACTTCTTCAACCACCAGGGGTTCATCCTCGCCGACACCCCGATCTTCACGCCAGCCGCGTGCGAGGGGACGACGACGCTGTTCCCGGTGGAGTACTTCGAGCACGAGAAGGCGTACCTGACGCAGAGCGGACAGCTCTACAACGAGGCCAACGCCATGGCGCTCGGCAAGGTCTACGCGTTCGGCCCGACGTTCCGGGCCGAGAAGAGCAAGACGCGCCGGCACCTCACCGAGTTCTGGATGGTCGAGCCTGAAATGGCTTACGCGGATCTGAACGACGTGATCACGCTGGCCGAGGGGTTGATCACGTCGGTGGTCGCGCGCGTCCTCGATCGCCGGCAGAAGGAACTGAAGGCGCTGGAGCGCAACACCGGCAAGCTCGAAGCGGTGAAGGCGCCGTTCCCGCGGCTGCACTACGACGAGGCGGCGAAGATCCTGCTCGACAAGGGTCTGCCCTTCGTCACGGGCGGCGACCTCGGCGGCACGGATGAAACGGTGTTGTCGGAGCAGTTCGATCGCCCCGTGTGCGTGACGCACTACCCCGCCGCGATCAAGGCGTTCTACATGAAGCCGGATCCCAACGAGATGGACAAGGCGCTGTGCGTGGACGTGCTGGCGCCCGAGGGCTACGGCGAGATCATCGGGGGCGGCCAGCGCCTGGACGATCTGGACCTGCTGCTGCAGCGCATCAAGGAACACGACCTGCCGCAGGAAGCGTTCGAGTGGTACCTCGACCTGCGCCGGTACGGGTCGGTGCCGCACGGCGGTTTCGGCATGGGCATCGAGCGCTGCGTGAGCTGGATTTGCGGCCTGGAACACGTCCGCGAGACCATTCCCTACCCACGCATGCTGTATAGACTCTATCCGTGAGCCACCTCGTCTATATAAAATAAGTATACTGACGATAACAACCAAAGATATCTACGGCGGCGTTGAGAGCTTTTAAACATTCTGTCCGTCCATGTAAGCAGGAGTTCGTCGGAGGCGTATCTTGTGAAGCCTGCATATGTACAACCGGTCGCACTCGGCACTGACTGAAACGGCCGGAACGCTACCCGCCAGAATATTGGTGGTTGACGACCTCGAGGCGACCCGGAACCTCCTGACCAGCCTGCTGACCCGCGAGGGTTACGACGTCGACTGCGCCGCCGATGGCTCGGTTGTCCCGGACCTCGTGCGGGTCAAACAGCCGGACCTCGTGCTCATGGACGTCCAGATGCCGCACGTTGATGGGTTCTCGGCGTGCCGGGCGCTCAAGTCCGATCCGGATACGCGACTGACTCCCGTGGTCCTGATTACGGGTCTCGACGATTCGGACAGCCGCGTCAGGGGGATCGAGGCCGGCGCCGACGATTTCCTGACCAAGCCGTTCAACGTGGCGGAACTGCGGGCGCGCGTGCGATCGCTCGTGCGCATCAAGCGCTATACCGATGATTTGGACTCGGCCGAAGCCGCCATGGTCAGCCTGGCGCTGACCATCGAAGCCCGCGATCCGTTCACCGACGGGCACTGCCAGCGGCTGGCCACATTCGCCGGCGAACTGGGTCGCGCGATTGGAGTATCGCCTGATGAGCTTACAACGCTGACCCGTGGCGCGTACCTGCACGACATCGGCAAGGTCGGGATTGCCGACGCCATCTTGCTGAAGCCGGGACCGCTCAGCCGCGCCGAATATCGTGAGATGCAGCGTCACACGGTGATTGGCGATCGCGTGTGCGGCGAACTCCGGTCGTTGCGCCGCGTCTGCCCCATCGTCCGGCATCATCACGAACGTCTGGATGGCAGCGGCTATCCCGACGGGCTGCGGGGAGACGCCATTCCGCTCCTCGCGCAGATTACCGGGATCGTCGACGTCTTCGACGCGCTGGTGTTCGCCCGCCCGTATCGCGACGCCATGCCGGTGGCTCAGGCCATTGACGTGCTGAAGGGTGAAGCGGCGCACGGATGGCGGCGACTCGACCTGGTCGACGCCTGGATCGACATCCAATCACAGGTAAGGAGACCTTGATGCCGGAGAAACCGATGGTGCTGGTGGTCGATGACGAGGCCGGGATGCGCCAGTTGGAGCGCCGGATCCTCGAGAGCGGCCCATACACGGTCATCGAGGCGTCGGGCGCGCCAGAAGCGTTCAGGATGCTGGAAGGCGGCCAGCGGCTCGACCTGCTGATCGCCGACCTCGATATGCCCGAATTGTCCGGTGAAGAAATGGTCTTGAAGATCCGGGCAGCGCGGCCAGGCCTCAAGGTGTTGTATGTCAGCGCCAATGTCGACCGGCTGCTGGACGCCCGCAAGATTCTCGACGACGGCGAGGCGTTCCTGGACAAACCGTTCACCGCGAAGGGGCTATTGGAAGCCGTGTCGCTCCTGCTGTTCGACACCCTGAAACCCACGCCGCGGTGACGCGGCCGACTCCAGCGAGGCCCTATGAGCGAAATCCTGATCGTTGATGACGAAGCACCAATCCGTGAGCTGCTGTCGCGATGGCTGAAGGCGGAGGGCCTGGCGCTGCGCGAGGCGGCCGATGCCGACGGTGCGCTCGGCCTGCTGGCGGCCCACGAGATTGCGGTGGCCCTGTGCGACAAGTCGATGCCCGGCCGCGACGGCCTCTGGCTGGTCGAGCGGATCCGCGAGCGGCATCCCGCCGTGGCCGTCATTCTGGCGACGGGCGACGACGCCATTCCTCCGCGCGTGAGCCTGCAGAGCGGCGTCGTGGGCTATCTGGTCAAGCCGTTCAAGCGCGAGCTCGTCCTTGCCGCCGTGCAGGATGCCATGGCCTGGCATCGCGTCGCGACCCGACAGCCGCGACCACCGGCCGGCGAGAACCCGGTGGACACCTGGCTGAAAGGCCGGGCCGGGCGTCCGTCGCCCCCCACGGACGAGCCATGAAGCCAATCGCGGTCGAGGATCTCCATCAACTGTTCGGTCTCTCGATCGACATGCTGAGCATTATCCGCGCCGACGGCACGTTCAAGCATGTCAACCCGGCCTGGACGACAGCCCTCGGCTGGTCGCAGGCCGAGCTCGTCGATACGCCGTACCTGGACCTGGTCCATCGTGACGATCACGCGGCAACGATGCAGGAGGCCTCGCACCTGGCGCAAGGGGCGCGCTCCATCGATTTCGAGAACCGGTACCGGGCCAAGGACGGGAGCTACCGGTGGATGAACTGGCGGGTTACGCCCAGTGCGGACGGCCAGTTGCACTACTGCCTGACCCGGGACGTGACCGAGGCCCGGCGCATTCGCGCCGAGCTGGCGACCCGCGCCACCGAATTGAGTGTGGCCAACGAAGCCCTGGACGCGGCCCGTCGCGACATCCAGGCGATTCTCGATCACAGTCCGGTCGTGGTGTTCGTCACCGACACGGACGGCCGGTATCGCATGCTGAACAGCGCCAGCACCAGCCTCACCGGCCGGCCGCCGCAGGAGCTGATTGGCCTCAGCGCTTCAGACGTGTTTCCCGCGGACACCGCGAGCCGCGTGCGCGCGAACCTGCAGCGCGTCATCGCGGAAGGCCGCGCCATCGCCTTCGAGGAATCCTTCGCCACGGGCAGCGGCCACCGCGTCTACTCGGTGATCCGCTTTCCGCTGCGCGACGCCAACGGCGACATCACGGGGGTCTGCGGAATGTCGCTCGACGTTACGGACCAGCGGGCGGCCGCCGAAGCGGTCCAGCAGGCGCGCGCCGAGGCCGACCGGGCCAACCGCGCCAAGAGCGACTTCCTGTCGCGGATGAGCCACGAGCTGCGGACCCCGCTCAATGCCATGCTCGGCTTCGCCCAGCTGTTCGACCGCGATGAGATGACACCCGATGATCGAGAGAACGTCCGGCACATTCTCGAGGGCGGGCGCCATCTGCTCGACCTGATCAACGAGGTGATCGATATCTCGCGCGTCGAGTCCGGCACCCTGGCGCTGTCCAATGAAGCGGTGGATGTGGCGGACGCGATCACCAGCGCCATCGGCATCATTCGCCCCCTCGCCGCACAGCGCGGCATCACGGTCAACGCCACCGGCAGCGCCGCCCGAAACCACACGGTGTGCGCCGATCGTCAGCGGCTGCGACAGGTGCTGCTCAACCTGCTGTCGAATGCGGTCAAGTACAACCATCCGGGCGGTTCGATTACCGTCATCAGCGAGGCGACCGGCGGACGGATTCGCATCGCCGTGCGCGATACCGGCCCCGGCATCCGCCCCGAACTGCTGTCACGCCTCTTTCATCCGTTTGAGCGGCTTGGTGCCGAACAATCGGCCGTCGAGGGAACCGGCCTGGGGCTCGCGTTGTCGAAGGCGCTGTGCGAAGCGATGGGTGGCCAGCTGCGCGTCGACAGCCTGGTCGATCAGGGTACGACCTTCACCATCGATCTGGCGGAAACAGCGGCGGCAGCGGTGCTGGACGATGCGGTTGCCGATGCCGGCAGGCCCGAGTCCGCTGACTCCGCCGTCGGGACCGTCGTCTACATCGAAGACAACGCGGCCAATGCCAGGCTCATGGAGCGCATCATCGCCCGCCGCCGGGGTCTGCGGCTGGTCCACGCCGGCGACGGGATCACCGGCATGGAAGTGGTCAGGCGCCAGCGCCCCGCGCTTGTGCTGCTGGATTTACAGTTGCCGGGCATGCCAGGTGAAGCCGTTCTGCGGGAGCTCTGGAGCAATCCGGTCACGCGGTCGATTCCGGTAGTGGTCCTGACCGCCGACGCCACGCGCGGTCTCTCCGAGCGTCTGCTGCGGGCCGGCGCGAAGGCCTGCCTCACCAAACCGCTCGACGTGCAGCAGGTGCTGCGCACCATTGAACAACTGATCACAGAGGCGGCAAACCTTTGAGCAGACAACCTCCAGACGACCCGAACCCGAGCCATTCGTTCAAGAACCACTTGGCCATCATCATCGGCTTCAGCGAACTGCTGCTCGCCGAGTTGCCGCAGGATAGTCCGCACCGGAAAGACGTGCAGGAAATCCACAAGGCCGGGCACGAAGCGCTGGCGTTATTGGCCAAGGTGTTGCCGGAAGGGTGAAGATACGACACGGTCCTGAGGCGGCCAGAAGCACGCCCTGGTGAAGAAATTGCCAGGCCGTTAGCGCGGTCGCGAACATGACCGTCGTGTTATGCTCGTTGGTTGCAATGAAGATCGGTTTTGTGTCCTTGGGGTGCCCCAAAAACCTCGTCGATTCCGAGGTCATGCTCGGCATGGCCGAGAAGGATGGGCACGAGATTACCGCCGACGCGTCACAGGCCGACGTGCTGGTCGTGAACACGTGCGCCTTCATCGATCGCGCCAAGCAGGAATCGATCGACACCATCCTCGAGATGGCCGAGCTCAAGAAGCAGGTCGCCGGGCGCAAGCTCGTGGTCACCGGCTGCATGGCCGAGCGCTACCGGGATGAGCTGAAGAAGGAGATTCCGGAGATCGACGCGATCTACGGGACGGGCGAAGTCGAGGGGCTTGCTGGTTTCATGTCGGGAGTCGGGAGTCGGGAGGCGGGAGTCGGTGCTCCGATGACATTCTACCGGCGCGACCCGAGTTCGACTCCCGACTCCCGACTCCCGACTCCCGGTCAGGCTCTGGTTTTTGGCGTCGACCTCCCCACCTACATCTACGACGCCGACACGCCGCGCAAGCGCGTGACGCCCGCGCACTATGCCTACGTGAAGATCGCCGAGGGCTGCGACTACAAGTGCGCCTTCTGCATCATCCCGAAAATGCGGGGCCACTACCGCAGCCGGCCGATCGACTCGATCGTCCAGGAGGCGCACCAGCTCGCCGCACAGGGCGTCAAGGAACTGCTGCTCATCTCGCAGGATTCGACCTTCTACGGCATCGACCGCGGCGAACGCGGCGCGTTGCCGAAGCTGCTTCGCGCGCTGAACGGCGTCGCCGGCATCGAATGGATTCGCCTCCTGTATCTCTACCCCACCACCATCACCGGCGACGTGATCGACGCGATCGCGGATCTCGACAAGGTGGTGAAGTACATCGACCTGCCGCTACAGCACGCGTCGGACGCGGTGCTGAAGCGCATGAAACGGCCCGGCACGCGCAAGTCGTACGTCCGGCTGCTCGAGAACATCCGCGCCCGCATCCCGAACGTGGCGCTCCGCACCACCTTCATCGTCGGCTTCCCCGGCGAGACGGCCGAGGACTTTGCCGAGCTGGAGGCCTTCGTGGCCGAGATTGGCTTCGACCACGTGGGCGTTTTCACCTATTCACACGAGGAAGGCACCTCGGCGCACGAGCTGGCGGACGACGTGCCGGCGGCCACCAAGAAGAAGCGCCAGAACGCCCTGATGGCCCGCCAGAAGAAGATCGTGGCGGCCCGCCAGAAGCGCCGGCTCGGCCAGCAGACCCGCCTGGTCGTGGACGGCCCGTCGCCTGAGCATGAGCTGGTGATGCAGGGCCGGCTGCCCGGCCAGGCCCCCGAAATCGACCCCGTCGTCTACCTGACCGACTGCGACCCCTCCGCCTTCCCCCGGGGGTCGTTTGTGGACGTGGAAATCGTCGGCGCCGAGGGGTACGACCTCATCGCCCGGCCCCTGTAGGGTCGGCGGTCGCAGCCTCCTGGGGCTCGGGCTTCGCCCTTCGTCGGGCTCGCTCCGCTCGTGGGGCCCTAGGAAGGCCGCAGGCCGACCCCCACGAGGGCCGGAGGCCCGAGCCCCACGAGCGCCAGAGGCGCTCGCCCCCGTGTTACACTATGAGGTCGGTTCTTAGTCTGGGTAACCAGAGTGGGCCTTTTGCCCACTCTTTGTGTTTATAGGGGGCTTTTTGAGCCCGCTCGAACGCGTCCGAGAGATGGCGACCCGGATCGCCGGGGCTTACGGCCTCGACATCTTTGATGTCGAGTTGAAGCGAGAAGGTGGCCAGCAGGTGCTGCGGGTCACGGTCGATCGGCCGGGCCCTGCGTCCACGCCGGAAGAAAGCGTTAGCATCGAAGATTGCGCGCGCGTCGCCGAAGAGTTGAGCACGATGCTCGACGTCGAAGACGTGATCCCCAGCGGCTACACCTTCGAGGTGTCGTCACCGGGACTGGATCGGCCGCTGCGCCACGCCGACGATTACCGGCGGTTCGCCGGGCGCTGGGCCAAGGTCGTGACCTCGCAACCGGTCGAGCGCCAGACGGCATTCGTCGGCCGCTTGAAAGGCGTCGAGGGAGACGACGTGTTGTTTGAGTCTGAGGGCAAGAAGCCGATGAAGCTGCCATTGCGGCTCATCAAGCGCGCGCACCTCGACCTGGAATTTTAATGGACCTGCGGGTCGCGCCGTTGTCGCGCCCCGGTTTGCATAATTGAAGACCGAAACCATGACTACCAACCCGTTGATGCAGACGATTGAGGCCCTTGCCAAGGAAAAGGGCATCGAGCCGGAAGTCGTCATCCAGGCCATGGAAGAAGCGGTGCTGACCGCGTCGCGCAAGTTCTACAAGGGCGACGAGGACCTCAAGGCCAAGTTCAACCCCGAGAACGGGCAGATTGAGCTCTTCGCGGTGAAGACGATCGTCGACGAGGTGACCAACCCGCAGAAGGAAATCTCGATGGCGGAAGCCAAGGAGATTTACGGCGAGGACGCCGAGGTCGAGGTCGGCTACCAGATCGAGTTCCCGAAGCGCACCGACGTGCTGGGCCGCATTGCCGCGCAGACCGCCAAGCAGGTGATCTTCCAGAAGGTCCGCGAGGCCGAGCGCGAGAACATCTTCG
>CAYGMD010000137.1:0-12211 GCA_964350785.1 uncultured Acidobacterium sp.
TTAGATCACTCGACGATTCCCTCGGGAATCCGCTGATGTGACAAAGTCGTACTAGAGAGGACCAAGGAGCGGCTGCTTCCTACCATGCAACGGGCCGTATTGCCGGTCCGACGCGTAAGGCGAAAGACTTTCCTCGTTAGGCGTCTGGGCCGCCGAACTTCTTTGACAGAATCTCGATGACAGTGCGCAGTTGCGCGCTTACGCCGAGTATCGCAAGCAAGATGAGAATACCCACGATAAGGAGTAGCCAGTCCATTACAGGGGCGACCTACCTTTGCGAGACCTTGCCGATCCACGAATAGGCATCCGCCTCCTCGCAGGCGCATCACCTAGGGTGTACCCAGCCATGCCCCCAAGCGTCTTGTTGAAGTCTGGCGGGGCCTTGATCCGGTCAGCCAAGTAAGCCTCTATTCTCCTACGCCGCTCTTACGCTAACTAACGCTACGTCTCTTGGGTTTGTAGCACCACAATCACCTGTCGAATGGTCAAAGAAGCCAGGCAAAGATGGCTCACGCCCATCTCATTCGGACCATGGCGCACATGCGCCATCGCAGTCAGGGTGTGCAAGTTTATCGGCTTCTCGTCGCGCCTCGTCGAAGGCATCGATGTCCGTCTTCACATGTCCCGCAGTTACGACGCCATTCTGCGATGCCGTTGCGACGTACCTACCGTCGCCGGATCGCGTGACCGTTGCTGACATACCGTTGCGGTGCGGTCTGGAGATCGGCTTCAAGGCCATGTCGCGCATTCTACACTGCAGACCAGATCGGCCGCAGACACCGAGGGCCCAGGCATGAAGCGAGGGCCAAGAGGGGGGTCCTGGTGGGTTACCGCCCAGCCGCATTCGGGTTACGATTGCGGCGGAGGCCAGTCCTGAACAAAGTCGAGCGGACCATTGAGCTTGAGTCACAAGGCGGACTCGGCCGCTTTCCGAGGCCTGACTTGCTGGCGCCCGTGATGACGCAGGTTCACGGTTCGTTGCAGGACGCTGTTCGCATGGCGTTCCTCCACAAGAGCCGACCCAAGGGTCGAATCGCACAACCGCTTGCCGCCGCAGCTGACGCCAGATTCGTTGGAGTATCAAACGGTCAGGGAGATGGCACCACTCGAATGGTCTTCTTGGTGCCCACCTTTGAATCCGTTGCCCCCGCCTTATTTGAACAGCAAGCCCTGTGGCCGGTGGGACCGCGGCCTCAGGACACGGCGTTCGAAGTGTTCGGCTCGGCCTTGCACGCAGTGGCGCAGCGGGATCCGGACAGCAGCACCTTTGATAGCGCCATGCTCCGTCGCCTTCAACGGTATCGGCGGGCGCTGAAGCAGGGCGTAACCAGAATCGGTATGCCCGACACCAGTGAAGACCGGCGAGGATGGATCGATAAAGGCGTCCTCGACTCAGCGAGTGCATTGTCGAGTCTCACGCCTGAACCCCGCCGCGTTCGGGTTGCGGGCCGAGTAGACGTGATGGGCGCCAGTCAGGCGCTCTTGAAACTGGATATTTCGCCGCGAGACAGCGTTACCGCCATTTGGGAAGGTACTGAGGACGTGACCGAGCTCCGTGAGTGGTTTGGACGGGACGTCGTGCTCGAGGGCGTTGCCGTGTTTCGACCATCGGGGTCACTGCTCCGCATCGACGCCGACGCGATCGCTTCGGCTACCGACTCGGACGCGTTCTTTCGAACAGTGCCTAAGCCCGTCTTGCGTCAGGAGTATGCGCGGGCAACTAGGCTCAGGCCCGGAGAGTCGTCCGCGTTTCTTCAGCTGAGGGGATTCCTGCCAGGTGACGAGTCGGACGATGAGTTCGAAGCCGCCCTTGCCGACCTCGGGTAGATGAGCCCGCCCCACCTGCTCGATACCGCCATCCTCCTTCATTGGACCCGCGACTCGCGACAGGCCAAGGAGATCGAACGCCAGTTCCATCTGGAGGAGTCGAGGCTCCGTCCGCTCGTTTGTGAGGTCTCATGGGGCGAAATGCGAGCATTTGCAAAGGGCCGCAATTGGGGCGCCGCCAAGCTGAAGAAGCTCGCCGAGATCCAGCAGGCAGTCGTGTCCGTCGACATTTCGGACAGCAGGGTTGTTGAGGCCTACGCCGATCTTCAGACCGCTGCTCGCGCGAAGGGATGGGCAATCTTCAATGCGAAGAACGACATCTGGATTGCCGCGGCTGCGCACGCCGCCGGCGCCAAGCTTCTCACCACAGACTCTGACTTCAAACCGGTGCGAGACCAACTGGCCTGGGACGTCACGATTCTTGAGCCCACGACGGGTCTGATTTCGACAGCGTGAGCCGGATACGCCCGCGCCTCCCAAGCAACTCATTCTCTTTGTCCTCTGCGTCCGCCCTGTGGCCCGACGGTGGACAAGAAGCACTCACGAGAGCGATGCAGCCGGTTCGCCGACTAAGCTCCTTCCCCCCGCCACAGCCGCCTCACATCAATTCCAAACGACCACACGAGCGTAGCGAGGGTGATTGCCGCGACGATGGCACTGGCCGGAGTCGGAACGATGGGGGCAAGCGCCAGCGCCAGGCCGGCGAACTGTCCGACAGCGACGCTCTTGCCCCGCACGGTTGGCCGCAAGGGGCCGGCCAACCACGGCAGCACCCACCCGCCGGCGACGAACGCGTAGCGCATGAACCCGCACGCCAGCACCCACACCCCGGCCTTGTCGTGCCGCCACACCATCAGCGACAACACCAGGATGAACAGCGCATCCACTTCCATGTCGAAGCGGGCGCCAAACGCGCTGGCCAGGCCGGTTCGCCGCGCGAGCCATCCGTCGAGGCCGTCCAGCGCGGCCAGGCAGGCGGTGGCCGTGACCACGAACCACGCGATCGGCGCCGTCGACGGCTCCACGATCAAGGCCGCCGCCAGCGCGACCAGCGCCGCGCGGACCATCGTGACCAGATTGGCAGGCCCGAGTTGAGCGAACGGGTGATGGGCACTGACCCTGGCCACGACGACCGCCATCATCACGGCGAAGACTGCCGCCGCCGTCCACGGATACCCGGCCGACGCCTGCAGCCACGGGCGAAGGAGGAGGGCGACGGCCACGATGCCGGCGGCGCCAACGCCGCTTGCGAGCAGGACCCGAGTGCGAAGAGGCAAGGGCGGCATTGTAACTGGGAGAGAATAGGGGACCACGGATCTGGTGTGCTGGTGATGTAGTGATCTGGTGATTTGAGGCTCGAGACCGCGAGAGACGATGACTTTGGACGCACAAGCGTTCTGGCTGGCCGAGCCTGGACGCGGTGAAATTAGAACCGAATCACTGCCGTCTCCAGCGGCCGACGAGGTGGTCGTGCGCGCGCTGTTCAGCGGCATCAGCCGTGGCACCGAGGCCCTGGTCTTCGCCGGCCGCGTCCCGCCCAGCGAGTGGGAGCGTATGCGCGCGCCGTTCCAGGCGGGCGAGTTTCCCGCGCCGGTGAAGTACGGCTACTCGATGGCGGGCATCGTCGAGCAGGGTCCGCCCGAACTGATGGGCCGCCACGTCTTCGTGCTGCATCCGCACCAGACCCGCTTCGTGGTGCCCGCCTCAGCCGTGAACGTACTGCCGGACGACGTGCCGCCCTCGCGGGCGGTGCTGGCCGCGAACCTCGAGACGGCCCTTAACGGCATCTGGGATGCCCGGCCACACGTCGGTGATCGCATCACCGTGGTCGGCGCCGGCACGGTCGGCATGCTCACGGCGTGGCTGGCCGGCCGCCTTCCCGAGTGCGTGGTCGAACTCGTGGACACCAACCCGCGACGCGCGGTGGTGGCGCGCGCGTTGGGCGTGCCGTTCACCACGCCGGCGGCGGCCGCCGGCGGCGCGGACGTCGTCATCCACGCCAGCGGATCCCCGTCGGGGCTCGAATTGGCACTGAGCATGGCGGCCCTCGAAGCGACGATCGTGGAGATGAGCTGGTTCGGCGATCAAGAGGTGGCCTTGCCGTTGGGCGGCTCGTTTCACTCGAAACGCCTGACCCTGGCCTCGTCGCAGGTT
Source organism: uncultured Acidobacterium sp. (assembly GCA_964350785.1). Classification (GTDB taxonomy): domain Bacteria; phylum Acidobacteriota; class Vicinamibacteria; order Vicinamibacterales; family UBA2999; genus 12-FULL-67-14b. The sequence continues at coordinate 3,982 of CAYGMD010000137.1, forward strand.
GGCCGCATTGCCCCGGCCCAGCGCGCGCGCTGGGACTATCGCCGCCGGATGCGGCTGGCGCTGGGCATGCTTCGCGACCCGGCGCTGGATGCCGTGATCACCGGCGAGAGCCCATTCGCCGAACTGCCCGCAGTGATGGCCGGCCTGGCGCGAACGCCAGGCGAGACGCTGTGTCACCGCATCCGCTATTGATTCCTCACAACGCAAGAAGGAGAGCTCGATGTATTACGTAACCGTGCGCGACCACATCATGATCGCGCATAGCTTCCGGGGCGAAGTGTTCGGCCCGGCCCAGCGGCTGCACGGCGCTACCTATGTGGTGGACGCCGAGTTCCGGCGCCGCGACCTCGACGCCGACGGCATTGTCATCGATATCGGCCGGGCGGGCGAGGCGCTGAAGAAAGTGCTGGCCGATCTGAACTTCCGCAACCTGGACGAGGTGCCTGAGTTCACGGGCAAGAACACCACCACCGAGTTCATCGCGCGACTGGTGTTTGACCGTCTCGTCACCGCGATCCGGCGCGGTGACCTGGGGGCCGGCGCCGGTGCGGTGGAGAGCATGCGCGTGACCCTGCAGGAATCGCATGTCGCATCGGCGGCGTACGAAGGCCGCGTGGACGGCGCGGCGTAGCATGCCGTCGGCGGTGCTTGTGGTGCCCGGGTCGATCGACACCCGGACCGGCGGTTCGATCTACGACCGCTGCATGGCCGAAGGCCTTCGTCGTCGGGGCTGGCCGGTGGACGTGATCGAACTGGATGGCGGCTTTCCGCGGCCCGGCGCCGGCGCGATCGCCGCTGCCGCCGAAGCCCTTGCGTCGATTGCCGGGGGCACGCTCGTGATCATCGATGGCCTGGCGCTCAGTGCGCTGCCTGACCTCATCGAGCGCGAAGCCGCACGGTTGCGCCTCGTCGCGCTGATCCATCTGCCGCTCGGCGCCGATGTGAGTTTCGATGCCGACATACGCCAACGACTGGCGCAAGCCGAGCATCGCGCCCTCGCAGCCGCGGCCCTGGTGGTCGTCACCGGTTCGACGACAGTCGGCCTGTTGGAGCCGTATGCGTTGCCTCATGATCGGGTGGTCGTGGTGGAACCGGGCACCGACCCGGCGCCGCTTGCCACGGGCTCGGGTGGTCCTGGCGTGCACCTCCTGTGCGTGGCGACGATCAACGCAGGCAAAGGGCACGACGTCCTGCTGTCGGCGCTGGCGACGATGCGCGACGCGCCCTGGCGACTGACGTGCGCGGGCAGCCTGAGCCGCGATCCCGTCGCGGTGGGCCGGGTTCGCGCTCTCATCCAGCGCTTGAAACTCGATGCCCGCGTGACGCTGGCCGGCGAGCTGGATGCGAACAAGTTGGCCGCCTGCTACGACGAGGCCGATGTCTTTGTCCTGCCTACTCGGCGAGAGACGTACGGCATGGCGGTCGCCGAGGCCCTGGCCCGCGGATTACCAGTCGTCAGCACTGCGACCGGCGCGATTCCTGATCTCGTAGGCGATGATGCCGGTCTGCTGGTCCCTCCGGACGATGAGGGCGCATTGGCGGCGGCGTTGGCTCGGATTATCGGCGACGCTGATCTGCGCGCGAGGCTGGCCGCCGGCGCGCGTGAGGTTCGCGATCGCCTGCAGGGCTGGGACCTGGCCGCTGCGCGCATGGATGACGCTTTACACAGACTGGAAACGCATGGCTGATTCACTTGGCGAATGGCTGCGGCTGCGGGAGGCCGCCGACTGGGAGGCGCGATCCGCGCCGCTGGTCCAACAGGTTGTCGATGCGATCGAGGTCGATGGCGCGATCCAGGTGCTCGACCTCGCGACGGGAACGGGATCCAACGTACGCTACCTTGCCGGGCGCCTGCCCCCGCACCAGCGCTGGCTGGTGGTCGATCGCAGCGCGGAATTGCTCGCTCTCCTGGCCGAACGCACGTCATCCTGGGCGCGGGCCTGCGGTTGCCGGGTCGATGCCACGGCCACCGGTCTGCGCATGGGCAACGACCTGCTGGATTGTGAAATCGAATCGCGGCAGCGGGACCTGTGCGATCTGGACGATCCCGAACTGTTTGCCGGTCGGCACCTGGTGACCGCATCGGCGCTGCTCGACCTTGTCTCGGAGTCGTGGTTGCGAACGCTTGCAGCGCGTTGCCGCGATGCCGGCGCCGCGGCGCTGTTTGCCCTGACCTACATCGGCGAGTCGTCGTGTTTGCCGGCGGAAGACGAGGACGAACTGGTTCGAGAGCTGCTGAACCAGCATCAGCACACCGACAAGGGATTGGGCGGCGTTGCGGCCGGACCGGGTGCGGTCTCCAGTGCCGAGCGTTGCTTTACCGGGGTTGGCTACCAGGTCCGCGTCGAGCGCACCGACTGGAAGCTTGGCCCCGCGTACGCCGATATGCAGCGGTACCTGATCGACGACTGGGCGCGTGCCGCCGGCGAGCTGGAGCCCGGGTTGCTGTCGCGCATCGCCAACTGGCGTGGCCGCCGCCTCGCACACATCGATGCCGGACGGTCGTGCATTGTCGTGTGCCACCACGACCTGGCCGCGTGGCCATCCAGGTCATGACCTCAACCCAGGCGCCGCGGTTCGATCCCGGGCAGGTCCGCGACTACTACGACCGTCACACTCCTGTCTTTGTCTCGCGCGGGCAGGGTGGCGACGCCGGCGCCATCCATCGCGCGGTGTGGGGACCCGGTGTCGCCACACGCGCCCAGGCGTTTCACCACGTCGAGGTTCGGATCGCGGAACTCATCCAACGCATGCCCACGGTCGACGGTCGGCCACTTCACATCGTCGATCTGGGGTGCGGCGTGGCGGGCAGCGCGTGTCACTTGGCGGCCCGCCTGCCGGTTCGCGTGACCGGGATTACGCTGAGTCCGGTGCAAGCGCGCCTCGCCCAGGCTCGCATCCGCGAGGCCGGGGTTTCGAATCGGGTTCAATGCCTTGAGGGCGACTACAACGCCCTGCCACCCGAGGTCGCCCCGGCCGACCTGGCGTACGCGATCGAGTCGTTCGTGCATGGCCCTTCGCCCGATCGCTTCTTCGCGCAGTGCCGCCGGCTGCTGCGGCCCGGTGGCATGCTCGTGATCTGTGACGATTTCCGTCGCCCCACCGCGGTTCCGAGGGCCGAACGCGCCACCGAGCAGTTCTGCCGCGGCTGGCACGTCAACTCCCTCGTCGACGGCGACCGGTTGCGCGCGCTCGCGGGCGCTCATGGTTTCGCTCACGAATCGACCGTGGACCTCTCGCCCTATTTGGAGCTTGGCCGCGCACGTGACCGGCTGCTGCGCGCGCTGCTGCCCGTGCTTGGCCTGCTGCCGTTCACTGCGAACCGAATTGACTACCTGAGTGGCGGCAGCGCCCTGCAGGAGTGCCTGGCCCGGGGATGGATCGGGTACGACTTCGTTACTTTCAGAAGTGAAAAGTGAGAAGTGAGAAGCGCTAGATCACGCGCGTGACGGCCGGGGCGCGGTCGGTGTTGTGTTCGAGGTTGGTTTGGGAACCCAGCTCGCAGTCGAACAGCACGTCGCCGCCCATCCGGAACACGCGGTAGCCGGGGCGGAGGCAGTCGCGAAGTCGCGCCTGCGGCGCCAGCCGGATGGCCGGGCGGCCATCGCCGATCAGCACCGGGGCGATGGCAATTTGCAGGCGGTCCAGCAGGTTCGCGGCCAGAAACGCCGACACCGTGACGCCGCCGCCTTCGACGAACACGCGGGCGCAGCTGCGCGCCCGCAGCAGCTTCAGCACTTCCGCCACGCCGCCGGGCCCTTCGGCAATGCCGACCGCCGTGGCGTCGCCCACGAGGCGCTCTCCGGGCGCCAGCCGTGATTGCTCGCAGACATACAGCGTCGGGGCTGCCCCGTCGGTGAAGATCTTGAAGGTGGGCGCCAGCCGCCGCGCCGGATCGAAGATCACCCGCAACGGATGCGGTCCCGCCACGTGGCGCGTCGTCAATTGCGGATCGTCGGCCGCTACCGTGCCGGCGCCGACGACGACGGCATCGCACAGGGCGCGCATCCGGTGCAGGTGGACGATATTGGCGCCGCCGGTGACGAACTGCGAATCCCCCGAATGGGTGGCGATGAAGCCGTCAAGGCTCTGGCCGAGGTGGCCGACGGTCATCGGCCGGGAGGCGGTCGCGCTGCAAATCGGGAGATAGAGATCCAGCAGATGCGACTGCGGGTTGTGGTGCGGGAGCTGCGACTGCCAGCCGCTGCCGGGCCGCCACTCGAGCACGGCGTCGTCGCGATGGCCGGCCGCGGGCCGCAGCGCCGCTTCGTCCAATGCGAACGATTGCGCGCGCCCTTCGCGTTCCGCCGCTTCGGCCATGGCGCTGGCGGCAAGCAACAATTGCCACGCAGCGTCGGCGGCCAAGGCCGGCGGTGAAGAAATGCTCTCTGGCGACACCTCCCTCACTATGCCATACTCATCACGTCTCTTTAACGCGGGCCCGCGAGCCCGAGAAGAGGTGTCCATGACCACATTCCTGCCACTCGGGCGGCACTGGCCGCACATGCTCCGCACACACTTATGAAACGCTTGCTCAAGGGCGGCCGCGTCGTCGACCCGGCCAACGGACGCGACGGCATCTTCGATGTTCTGATCGACGGGGATCGTATTGCCGAGGTGGGCGCCAACCTCGCGGCCGACGGCGCCGAGGTGGTGAACATTCCGGCCGGCCTCGTGGTGTGCCCGGGCCTGATCGACATGCACGTGCACCTGCGCGAGCCGGGGCAGGAGCACAAGGAAACCGTCGCGACCGGCGTCGCGTCGGCCGTGGCCGGCGGCTTCACCGCCGTCGCGTGCATGCCGAACACCAAGCCGGTGAACGACAACGCCGGCGTCACCAGGCTGATTCTGCAGAAGGCGGCCGAAGCCAACCTGGCGCGCGTCTACCCGATTGGCGCGGTGTCGCGCGGGCAGAAGGGCGAAGAGCTCGCCGACATCGCCGAGCTGAAAGAGGCCGGCTGCGTCGCCGTCACCGACGACGGCCTGCCGATTGCCACCGCCATCCTGGCCCGCCGCGCGCTCGAGTACACCAGCATGTTCAACATGCCGGTGATCGAGCACTGCGAAGACCAGACGCTGAAGGGCGACGGTTGCGCGCACGAGGGGCCGGTGGCGGCGTCACTCGGCCTGCGCGGCATCCCGGGCGTGGCCGAGGCCATTACCGCCGGCCGCGACATCCTGCTGGCCGAGATGACCGGCGGCCACATCCACATTGCCCACATGAGCGCGTGGACTACCATCGAAGCCGTGCGCCAGGGCAAGAGCCGCGGCGTGAAGGTGACGTGCGAGGTCTGCCCGCACCACTTCACCCTGACCGACGACCTGCTGGCCGCGCCGGTGCCGTACGACACCAACACCAAGATGAACCCGCCGCTGCGCGAGGCGCGCGACCGCGACGCCATGATCGCCGGCATCGTCGACGGCACGGTGGACGTGATTTCCACCGACCACGCGCCGCACCACTACGACGAGAAGAACGTGGAGTTCGACCGCGCGCCGTTCGGCATTGTCGGCCTTGAGACCGCCGTGCCAATCACCCTCGACAAGCTGGTGCACACGGGCCTGATCACGCTGTCGCGCATGGTGGAGCTGATGTCGGTCAACCCGGCGAAGATCCTCAACGTACCCGGCGGGTCGCTCGCGCCCGGCGCGCCCGCCGACATCACCATCCTCGCGCTGGAATTGCCGGTGACGGTCGACAAGACCAAGCTGGTGAGCAAATCGAAGAACACGCCGTTCCATGGCTGGTCCTTCAGGGGCGGTGTCGCCGCCACCATCGTCGGCGGCCGCACCGTCTACAGCAATCCCGCGGCGGGGCTGAACACCGATGGCGCCGAAACCCAGGGCCGCAGATGACACAGATGCCACAGACGAACGCTCGTCACGACGAAGTCCGCGCCCGCGCGCTCGAGGACATGCGCCGTTTCGAAGCGGTCATGGAGGGCCACTTCGACTACGGCAACGGCTTTCACGGCAAGCTCTACCTCAATCCGCACAAGCTGTTGCAGTGGCCGTCGACGATCTGGCGCGTGGCCCAGGATTTGATCGACGTGATGCCGTCGGACTTTGCCGAGGCCGAGGTGATTGCCGGCCCCGCGACGGGCGGCGCGGTGCTGGCCCACACGGTGGCCGGCCTGCTCGACGGCCGCCGGCCCATGACGCATCCGCCGTACTCGTTCGCGCCGTTCGGCGACCAGGAAGGCAGCCCGACGCTCAGCCCGTTCTACGCGAGGAGCATGCGCGGCAAGCGCGTGTTGATCGTGGACGACGTGCGCAATACCGGGACGACGTTCCGCAAGTGCGCCGACCTGGTGGCCGAAGCCGGCGGCACCGTCATCGGGACGATGCAGATCATCGATCGCTGCGAGGCGTGCGTGACCGTGGACGTGCCGAACGTGGCGCTGGTGGCGTACACGGCGCCGCCCAACTATCCGGCCGCGTCCTGCCCGATGTGCACGGCCAAGGTGCCGATCACCAGTTTCTGAAGACGGTGGCCGATCTCCGTTCGGCGCTGGATACGCTCTACCGTTCATTCAACGCTGACCGCGTGGTGACCGATCCGATCTGGATCGTGCACCGCTACCAACGTTCGGACGACCGCGAGGTCGTCGCGTTCATTGCGGCGGCGCTCGCATTCGGGCGCGTGCAAAGCGTCCTCAACTCGATCGACGGCATGCTGCAGGTGATGGGACCATCGCCGGCGGCGTTCGTTCGCGGGTTCGAACCGGCCCGCGATCGCCGCCAGTTCGACCATCTGGTGCACCGCTGGACGAAGGGCATCGACATGGCGGCGCTGGTGTGGGTGATGCACCAGATGATTCGCGACCATGGGTCGATCGAGGGCTTCTTTGCGGCCGGGATGCCGGCCGACGCCGTGGATGTCGGCGAGGGCCTGCAGTCGTTCTCGACCCGCGCCCTGGCGCTGGATCAAAAGGCCGTCTACGGCCGCGCCACACCCAAGCCGGGCGTGGCGTACTTCTTCTCCCGCCCCTCTTCAGGTGGCGCGTGCAAGCGCCTCAACCTGTTCCTGCGCTGGATGGTGCGCCGCGATCAGGTGGACCTGGGCGTCTGGAGCCGCGTGCGGCCAGGCCAGCTGCTCGTGCCGCTCGACACGCACGTGATCCGGGTCGGGCAGTGTTTGCGGCTGACGAAGCTCAAGAGCCCGGGATGGCGAATGGCGGCCGACATCACCAGGTCGCTGCGTGCGCTGGACCCCGTCGACCCGGTGAAGTTCGACTTCTCGATTTGCCATCTGGGCATGATGAATGCGTGCGGGTTCGGCACGAAACAGCGCGATTCACAGTGTCCTCTCAAGGGATGCTGCAGGCCATAACTACATGAAAAAGAAGGTCTTGACATAGCAGTCGACGCCGAGGTGAGCTGGCAGTTTGGCCGGGCCTTTCGACACTTGCGCGACAACGGCAACCTGATCGGCGCGCACGACCTCTGGATCGCCGCGACCGGCCTCGCCTACGAGATGCCGGTCGTGACGAGAAACGTCGAGCACTTCAGGCGCGTGCCGGGGCTCGAGGTCGAGAGCTACTAGCGCACGTGGCCACGGCGGGGGCTCGTATAATCCCGCCATCCGGTATCCTCCTGACGTAACGGTGCTCGGCGGCGGTCCCGCGGGTTCCACCGCCGCGAAACTGCTGGCCGAGTGGGGCCACTCGGTCCACCTGATCACGCGCCCGGCTGCCGTCCCGCGGCTTGCCGTCTCCATCCCGCCCAGTTGCCAGAAACTGTTCGACGCCATCGGTATCAGCGAGGCCATCGAGCGTGCCGGCTTCATCCGCTCGACCGGCAACACCGTGTGGTGGGGCCGGCCGGAACCGCGCGTCGAGAGGTTTGCCGATGGCGGGCGCGGGTGGCAGGTGAGCCTGCACGCGCTCGAAGACGTGATGCTGGTCGCAGCGGCGACAGCCGGCGTCGCGATCGAGCGGCGGGTGATCGCCGAAAGCGACCTGACCACTGCTGGCGATCAGTTCGTGATCGACGCCACGGGCCGGTCCGGGTTGCTGGCCCGCGCCAGGGGCGTGCGGGTAAACGAGGACGGCCCCCGCACGGTGGCGCTCGCCGCGTCCTGGACGCGCCCCGACCCGTGGCCGCTGCCCGACGACAGCCACACGGTGATCGAATCGTACGAGTCCGGCTGGGCGTGGTCGGTCCCTACCTCGCCGGGCACGCGGCACGTCGCGGTGATGGTCGATCCCCAGCGCTCCGGCCTCGCGCG
>CAYGMD010000138.1:0-12174 GCA_964350785.1 uncultured Acidobacterium sp.
CGCATCAGCTTCCAGCGCGCGCGGCGGTACTTGCGCTTGTCGGCCTTGGGGATGCCTTCGAGCTTTTCGTCGAGCTTCTCGACGCTGAGGCGCGCCTTGCGCACCGCCTCGACCTGCTTGAGGAACTGCTGCGCGCGCTCCTCGATGCGGTCGTCGGTGATTTCCTCGTCGTTGAAGATCACCAGCTCGCGGATGGTGCGCTCGCCGGCCTTCAGCGCGTCACCCATGCGGATCACCGCCTTGGTGATGGCGGGCATGCGCGAGATCGACTTGATCACCGACAGCTTGCCGCGCTCGATGCGGCGGGCGATTTCCACTTCGCCCTCGCGCGTCAGCAGCGGCACGGTGCCCATCTCGCGCAGATACATGCGGACGGGATCGTTGGTCTTGTCGAGCGAGCCGGGCGTGAGGTCGAGCTCGGGCCCTTCGCCTTCCGGACCCTCGTGCCGCTCGATGCCCTCGCGTTCGAGCTTGTACCCCTTCTCCGAGTCGACCAGCTCGATGCCGGCGCTGGCAAACACCGCCAGCAATTCCTCGAGGTCTTCGGGGTTGGCCGTCAGGTCGGCCGGCAGCAAGTCATTGACTTCGTCGTAGAGGAGATAACCTTTCTCCTTGCCGATGACAATGAGCTGACGGACTTCATCGAATTTCTCTTCGAGCGCCAAGGCCATATTCGTGTTTTTCCTCAAGAGTGCGGAGCCCTCTATTGTAGCTCTTTTGGCGGCTTCATCGCTTCCAGTGCGCGCACCATTTGCGACTTCTTTGCCAGCAGGACCATCGACGCCGGGCCGCTATCCCCCATATCCTGCAAGCGTTTGAGCTCCCTTTGGACATCGGCCAGCTCGCGCTCGAGCCGGACATACTTCAGGGCGACAACGCACAAATCCGGGAGTACCGCCGGCGGGGATGGTTCGGCGGCCACCGAGGCCAGCAGTTCCGCTTCCTGCGTACTTAGACGCTCCATCAGCGCCCCAGGCACATCCTCGGGCTTCACGTCGAGCTGCTGGGCCGTGCGGAGGATGTTGGCCGTGCTAAGTCCTTTCAGGTCTTCTGTTTCCAGCTGGTTTAGCCATTTCAGCGTGGCCGCCGGATCGTGCACCAGGCTCCAGATGAGCCCTTTTTCGGCCTTCCTGACATTGCCTTGCAGGCTCGGTACCCGCTCGGCCGGCAGGTCGGTCTTGCGATTGGCAGCCGCTTTCCTGATCTCGGCTCGAACGACGTCTTCCGTCACCCTCGCCTTGTGCGCCAGCCGGTCGGCAAACTGGTCGCGGACCGCCGGGTCGGGAATGCGGGCGGCCACGCCCAGCATCCGCTTCAGGAACTCGCGGCGGTTGTCGTCGCGCGTGAGGTCGTGTTCGGCGGCCGCCCGGTCGAGCAGGAACTCCAGGTACGGCCGCGAGTGCTTGAGCTGCTCCCGGAAGCCCTCGGCGCCCTGCTTCTGGATAAAGGTGTCGGGGTCGCCGCCGCCCGGCAGGGTCATCACGTTGACGACGAACCCTTCGGCCACCAGCAGTTCCGAGCTGCGCTCGGCCGCGGTTTGCCCGGCGCTGTCGGGGTCGTAACAGAGCACCGTCTTCGACGTGAAGCGGTGCAGCATCTGCGCCTGCTGCGGCGTCAGCGCCGTGCCGCACGTCGCGACCACGGGGAACCCGCCGGCTTGATAGACCTGCGCGAAGTCGAAGTAGCCCTCGACGATGATCGCGTAGCGCACCTTGCGGAGGTCGCCCTTGGTCAGGTTGAGGCCGTACAACGTGCGGCTCTTGGTGTAGATCGGCGTCTCGGGCGAGTTCAGGTACTTCGGCTGCTGATCCTTCTCCAGCGCCCGGCCGCCGAACGCCACCACCGTTCCGGTGTCGCGCGCGATCGGCACCATCAACCGGCTCCGGAACCGATCCACCTCGCTGCCATCGTCGCGGCGGCTGACCAGCCCGCTCGTGACCAGCTGCAGGGGGGAGAAGCCCTGTTTCAGCAGGCGCTGCCGCAAGGCATCGCGGCCCGGTGGCGCATAGCCGAGCTGCAGCTTTTCGATCGTCTCGGGTTTGAGCCCGCGCTCCTTGAGCAGGTAGTCGCGAATGCGGGCGCCGGCCGGCGAGGCCAGTTGTTCGCGGTAGTGCGTGACGGCGAGTTCGTGGATCTTGACCAGCGCCTCGCGCTCGGCCGCGGTCTCGCGCTGCTCGCCGCTGGCCTCGAGCTCGGGAATGGGGATGCCGAAGCGGTTGGCGAGGCTGCGCACGGCTTCCTGGAAGCCGACCTTGTCCTGCAGCTCCATGAACTTGAAGACGTCGCCGCCCACGCCGCAGCCAAAGCAGTGGAAGAAGCCCTTGTCCTTATTGACGGTGAACGACGGGGTCTTCTCGCCGTGGAACGGGCATAGCCCCTTGTAGGTCGCGCCGGCCTTGCGCAGCGACACGGAGTCGGAGACGACGGCGACAATGTCGGCCGCCGCGCGCACTTCGTCGATGAACGTCTGGGGAAAGAGGGCCACGGTGAGCTTCGGCTTACACCTGCCAGCTTACCGCGTTCGGCCCCTCACCGGGCGGCGAAGCCGCTTACTCGGCGCGAAGCGCCGTTACCGGATTCACCCGCGTCGCCCGCCTCGCCGGCAGCCAGGCGGCGCCGACGGCGGCCGCGACAAATGCCACCGGCACGACCGTAAAGGTCACCGGGTCGAAGGCGTCGACGTCCACGAACAGGCTGCCCATCATGCGGCCGACGCCCACGCCGAGCAGCAGGCCAATGCCCACACCGAGCAGCGTGAGGGTCAGCCCTTCGGTCAGGATCATCCGCCTCACCGTGGCCGGCATCGCCCCGACGGCCATGCGAATGCCGATCTCCCGGGTGCGGCGGGCGACGGCGTAACTCATCACCGCGTAGATGCCGACGAGCGCGACCAGCATCGCCAGCGCGCCGAAGGCACCAAACAACCCGGCCGCGACCTGAATGGCCCAGAACTCCGGCGCTGACGCCATGTGCGCGGCAAAGGTCTGCGCGCTAAACAGCGGCAGGTTGGGCGCGGTGGCGCGGATCTCGCGCCGCACCGCGTCGGTCAAGGTGCCCGGAACGGCGTCGGCGTTTCGCGGCCGGACGTGGAAGGTCGCGTTGCTCATCACGCCCTGGGCGAACGGCACGAAGATGGAGCCGCGCAACTCGTCCTCGAAGAGTTCGCGATGCGTGGATGCGACTACGCCGATCACTTCGGCGGTCACTGGCGCATCGCCTTCGAGCTGGCCGTAGCTGACGATTTCCACACGCTGGCCGAGCGCCGGGTCGTTCGGCCAGAGCCGGCGCGCCAGCGCTTCGTCGATGACGGCGACGCTGCGTCCCCCGGCGACATACGCCTCCACCTCGGAAAAGGTCCGGCCCTGCTGAAGCGGCACGCCCATCGTCGCGAAGTAGCCGCCGCTGACGGCGTTCCACGGCACGTTGAACGACTGCCCGTCCTCCGGTCGCTGCGGCCGCGCGTCCTTGGGCACGTTGATGCCGGCGCGGCGCACCGCCCGGCTGATCTCGGTCAGGCCGAGCGGCACGATCGCCCCGATGCTCACGGAGTCGACCTCGGGCAACGCGGCGAGGCGCCGCTCGATGTTCGCGTAGAGGTCCAGGGCCTGCGGCGTCGAGTAGCCGCCGAAACGGCTGTCCACTTCCGCCAGGACGGTATTGTCCGCGCGGAACCCGAAATCCACGGCCATGGCCTTGGACGTCATGCGCACAAACAAGCCGGCGGCAATCAGCAGGCCGAGCGACAAGGCCACTTGCGCCACTTGCAGCGGGTTGCGCGGCATGAAGCGCCGCCGAGGATCCGGCGTGTCTTCGCCGGCTTGCGGCTTGAGGTCGGTCATGACGTCGGCGCGCGAATAGCGGAGGGCGGGCCCGAGTGCGAACCAGGTCGTCGCCAGACCGCAGAACAGCACCGTCGCAATCACGAGGGCTGGTCCGAGGGCGCCTTCGAGGACGATTGAAATCGGCAGGTTGGCGGCAAGCGCCGACACGAGCGACGTGGTGGCGAACGTTCCGAGGGCGATACCGCCGATGCCGCCCGCCAGCGCGAGCAACATGCCTTCGGTCAGCAGTTGCCGGATGATGCGGCCGCGTCCGCCGCCGAGCGCGAGCCGAATGGCGAACTCCTTGCGCCGCGCCCGGCCGCGCGCCATCAACATCGACGCCAGATTGAGGCAGACGGTCAGCAGGACGGCGGCCGTCAGCCCCATCATCATCGCGCCGAGGACGGCGATCACGCCCTCATCCCGCGGCGAAGTCGACGTGCCGAAGCGAGGCAATGGCGCAAGCGTAATGCGCGCGTCGTCGTATTCGGCAGGGAAGCTGCGCGCGAGTTGCGGGCCCGTGGCCTCGAGCCGGGTGGCCGCCGCTTCGGACGTCACGCCGTCGGCGAGCCGCGCCACCAGGAACAGGTTGAACGCGTCGGTCCGCTGCAGGGTGCGCTCGGCCTCGCTTTCGAGATCGTTCGCCAGCGTGTGGAACACACCGAGCGGGAAGAACAGTTCCGGCCCAAACACCATCATGGTGCCGGTGAAGCCGCGCGGCGTGATGCCGACGACCGTGTAGGCACGCTCGTTGACGCGAATGGTCGAGCCGACGAGGTCGGACTTGAATCCCGTTCGTTGCCAATAGGCGTAGGTGGCGACCACAACCGGAATGTCCTGGCCGGGATGGTCTTCTTCGTCGGTAAAGCCGCGGCCCTGGATGACGGGCACGCCAAGCAGTTCGAAGTAGTTGCGGCTAATCAGCTCGCCGAAAGTGCGGCGCGGATTGCCGTTCTCATTCAGTCCCACCAGCGTCGGCGTATGCGCGAGCACGGCGGAAAAGGGACCGTTCTGCGCGGCAATCTCGCGGTACGCCTGGTAGGAGAAGGCGCGGTACGAGTCAACCTGCTTGACCTGGCTCGAGTAGAGCTGCACCACGCGATCCGGTTCGGCATAGGGCCGCCCCATGAACCCCAGCGCATACACCATGCCGAACATGGCCGCGTTCAGGCCAATGCCGAGCGAGAGGACGATGACCGCGGCCGCGGTGAAGCCAGGCGCCTTGGCAAGTTGCCGCACCGACATCCGGAGGTCGCCGATCAGGGATCCCATATCAGGAGCTATGACGAGTAAAGTGCGGCGGATTGTTCCTGCCGGACTGACGGAGCTAGACGCGGCCCATCGTACCGACGGCTTCGGCGCGGGTGTTGACCTGGAGCTTTTCGTAGATGCTGCGGAACAGATGAGGTTGACAGGCGTCCCGCTATTACTTAACAATATGTAAACAAATGGCGCGACGCCTGCTGACCGACTTCGAGTTGATGATCCTGCTGGCCATCCTGCGAGTGGGTGACGAGGCCTACGGCGTACGGATTGCGCGTGAGATCGAAGAAACCGCCGGCCGCTCGGCTCAGCTGGCCGCCATCTACGCCGCGCTCGACCGCATGGAGTCGCGGGGACTGGTGGGGTCGACGCTTGGTGAACCCACGCCCGAGCGCGGCGGCCGCGCCAAGCGCCTGTTCCGCGTCACGCCGAAGGGCCTGGACCAGACCAAAGACACCCAGCAAGCCCTCACCGCGCTTTGGAGTAACCTGCCGCAGCTACGAGGAGGCCGTGCATGACGCCCCGACGCCCACCGGTTCTCGCGCAGACCCTGCTCGAATGGGTCGACCCCGCCAACGACGCGCTGCACGGTGACCTGCTCGAGGAGTTCGCCGCCGGCCGCTCGCGCGCCTGGTACTGGCGGCAGGTGCTGGCCGCCGCCGGCGTGGCGATTGCCCGTCCGGTTCACGCGCACGGCCTGTCGGGCCTCGAGCCCGCCATGCTCGGCCTGATCATGTTGTTCATGCTCGGTTTCTACGTCGTGTTCATCGTCAACGTCACCGACTGGCTGCTGCGCTTTGAAGGCGTGCACGTCTTTTCGCTGGTGCCGGCGTGGTTGGCGCGTTGGCCTGCGGTGGCGCCGCTGCTGGCGGCGTGCGCCGGCTGGATCGCGGGCCGCGCCATCAGCGCGGGCGGCGATCACCGCCTGGCGCGCATTGTCGGATTTGGCGCGACGACCATGTTGTGCGCCATCGGCGGATTGCAGGCGGCCGAAGAGCTCTCGGTCCCCGTGCTCCTGCTGCCGCAGTTCTATCAGCAGGTGGGCACCACCGCCGCGTTCATTGCAGGCCTGATCGGCGGGGTCGGGGCGGCACTCATGAAGAAGCCTCGCCAGGCTCCCTTGGCGCTTGCCAACGGTTCGGCGACCGCTCACTGATTCCCATGCGCCACGTGTTAGCTGTGGTACTGGCCGCCGCCGTGGGTAGTCAGGACGGTCCGACGCGGGCGACGCCGGTGGAACCCGTCACGGCGATCGTCGACGCCTTCCGGACCCACGACATCGTCGCACTGTGCGACGCGCATGGGAGCCGCCAGAGCCAGCTGTTCCTGCAGTCTCTGGTTCGCGACTCCCGCTTCGCCACGGTCGCCAACGACATCGTCATCGAGTTCGGCAACGCTCGGTACCAGGATCGGGTCGATCGATTCGTCCGCGGTGAAGCCGTGGACGAGACGGCGCTCCTTGAGGTCTGGACCAACACGACGATCGCCAACGAGATCCCAATAGACGAGACGTTCTTTCAGACGGTGCGCGCGGTGAATGCGAAGCGCCCGCGTGAGCAGCAGATTCGCGTGCTGCTGGGCGATCCCCCCATCGACTGGGCGACCGTGAAGACCCGCGAGGACCACACCCGCTGGCTGGCGATGCGCGACAGTTACCCGGCCGCAGTAGTCCAGGTGGAGGTGCTCGCCAAGCGCCGCCGCGCGCTGGTGGTTTACGGTCAGCTCCACTTCCAGCGTCACAACATCATGTCCAACTTCGCCATGGACGACTGGCGCGCGCAGACCATCGTCAGCCTGCTCGAGCGCAGCACGCCGGCCCGGATCTTCACGGTGTGGCAGTTCGGCGACGAGATCGCAAGCGTGCAGGCCGACGCCGCCGACTGGCCGGCGCCATCGCTCGCCGTGGTGCGCGGCACGCGCCTGGGCGCTGCCGACATTGCGCGGTTCACACCGGCACGCGGCAGAATGGCTATTCGTGGCGGTGCCACCGTGCCGGTACCGGAATCCGAGTGGCGGATGCTGCGCGCCGAAGAGCAGTTCGACGCGATTCTTTACCTCGGCCGGCGCAGCACGCTGACCGAGGCGCCGCCGTCAGGCCGCCGCTGCGCCGAACCCGGCTACCTGGACGAGAGATTGCGGCGCATCGCGCTCACGGGCATCCCCGTGTTCGAAGCCGACCGCGCCCGGCAGGTCTGCGGTTCGCCGAAGTAGCGACTGCCGCTCAGTTAACGGTTGAGTTCTCTCCCTGTGATAGTAGAATCGCGCGAAAGTTGGGGTCATTCTCGCTACTGCCTGACGCGATTCGTCGCCACGCCTTCACGGCCGGCCTGATCCTCACGTTCGCCGTCGGGGTGGCGGCGCCGGTCGTGCTCCGGGCCATGCAGCCTCCGCCCGAGGCCGCCGCCCAAGCCCCGGCGACGCCCTTCCTGGACACCTCGGCCCCGACCGATCCTCAAGACGAGATTCTGCTGGCGCTCGAGCGACTTGGGCTGGCCGCGCTCTTCGGCACGGCGCTGGCGTTGCGGCCCCGGCGCCGCAACCAGGGCGCCCGGAAGGTCGTCGTCATCCAGACGCAGATCATGCTGGCGGTGGTCGGGGCCGTGATCATGCTGGTGGTCGGCAACAGCCTGTCGCGCGCCTTCGGCATTGTCGGCGCGGCCGGCCTGATTCGTTATCGCTCGAACATTGCCGATCCCAAGGACGCGGTGGTCATGCTCTCGGCCCTCGCCGCCGGGCTCGCGGTCGGAGTCGGCCGGTTTCAACTGGGCGCCGTGGCCACGGCGTTCATGATGTTCGCGCTGTGGATCGTCGAATTTTTCGAGCCGCCGTCGCGCAAGTTGTTCGAACTGCGCCTCAAGACCACTGATGCGGCCGAGTTCCGGTCCCAGGCGGAAGACGTGCTGAAAGCGCTGGGCCTCGAGCACGAGCTCCTCGTGGAAGACGAAGACGAAATCCGCTACAACGTGTCGGCGCCAGTCGATGTCAGGACGAAGGACGTGTCCGACACGCTCCGCCTGGTGGCCGGCGGCAAGTTGGTCGTCAGGTGGGAAGAGCGGCGCTCACGGCAGTGACCCGCGCCGCCGCTAGTCCTTGAGCTCGACGATCGTCGCGCCGCCCCCGCCCTGGTTGTCGGGCGCCGGGTAGTGCTTCTCGACCAGCGGGTGCGTCTTCAGGAACGCCTGCAGGCCCTTTCGCAGCGCGCCCGTGCCGTGGCCGTGGACGATGCGCACCTGCGAGATGTCGGTGACCATGGTGTCGTCGAGAAAGCGCGAGACGCGGTCGATGGCTTCCTCCACCGTCATGCCGATCACCTTCACCTCGCTCAGCATGCCTTCGCGCGGCTTCAGGTCGACGTTGACGCGTACGCGCCCCTTGGCAGGCAACCCTGAAGGGTTGTCTCCACCTGCGGGTTTGCCTCCGCCGGCACCGCCGATGACCCGCACGTCCTTCAACTTCGCGCGCATTCTCTTGCCGCGCACATCCACTTCGGCCTGGTTGCCGTCGATCGCGACAATGGTGCCCTCGAGGCCCATGCCCAGCGAGACGTTCGCGCCGACAAACGGCGCCCGCGCCTCGCTCGGCGCCGTGCGCTCGGCCGCCCGCGTATCGGGGTGACGCAGATCCTCGACAATGCGATCGATTTCGGCGCGGGCCTCGGCCTTCGCGGCCCCCGATTCGCCCGTGTTGATGGCCGCCCGCAGCGAGGCCTTCTCCGCGAGCGCCTCCGACTTCTCCTTCAGCTGGTCGATCACCGCGTCGACGTCGCGGCGGGCCTGCCGCAGGCGCTCGTCGAGCCGCTCGTTCAGCCGCTTCTTGAACACTTCTTCGCGCTCGGCCAGCGAGCGCTCGCGCTGGGTGAGCGCCGCGTTGGTCTCGTTGAACGTCCGCCGGTCGCGTTCGAGCCTGATGCGGTCGGCCTCGAGCGCGCGCGCCTGCGCATCGAGCCGCGACAGGTGCGCCTGCAGCCGCTTCTGGTCGTCGCTCAGGTAGCCGCGCGCCGCGGCAATCACCGCCGGCGGTAGGCCGAGCCGCTGCGCCATCTCGATGGCAAGGCTGCGGCCCGGCGCCCCGTAAATCAGCCGGTAGGTGGGCGCGAAGTTCTGCGGGTCGAACGCAAACGCCGCCACCGCCACGCCCTCGGTGCCGATGCCCCAGGTCTTGACCGAATCGAAGTGGGTCGTCGCCATCACCAGCGCGCCGCGCTGGCGGAAGTGCTGGACGATGGCGGTGGCGAGGGCGCCGCCTTCGTTGGGATCGGTGCCGGTGCCGACTTCGTCGAGCAGGACGAGCGCCGGCAACTGCAGGTCGCGCTCCATCGCCACCAGGTTGGTGATGTGCGACGAGAACGTGCTCAGGCTGTTCTCGATCGACTGCTCGTCGCCGATGTCGGCAAACACCGATCGGAACACCGGCAGCCGTGCCTCGGTGGCCGGGACGTGCAGGCCGGCCTGCGCCATCAGCGCGAACAACCCGGCGGTCTTGAGCGCCACCGTCTTGCCGCCGGTGTTGGGGCCGGTGATGAGCAGCACGCGGTTCGGCGGATCGAGCAGCACGTCCACCGGCACGGCGCGCTCGAGCATGGGGTGGCGCGCCCCCTTCAGCTCCAGGCTGGTGTCGGCCGTGAACGCCGGCTCGATGCCGTTGACCTTCGCGCTGTACCGCGCCTTGGCCTGCAGCGTGTCGAGATCGCGCGCCACCTCTTCGAGCACTGCCAGGTCGGCCGGGCGGACGCGGAAACGATCGGTCAATTCCAGCAGGATGCGGAAGACTTCCTCCCGCTCGCGATCCTCGAGCTCGACGATGTCGTTGTTGATCTCGACCGTCGCCGCCGGCTCCATGAACAAGGTGGCCCCGGTCGTGGAACTGCCATGCACGATGCCGGGCACGTTGCCGCGGTGCTCGGCCCGCACCATGAGCACGAAGCGGCCGTTGCGCTCGGTGACAATGTCTTCCTGCAGGTACTTCGCCGAACTGCCGCGCGTGAACTGTTCCAGCGTGCCGCGCAGTTTCTGGCGCTTCTGGCGCAGTTCGTTGCGAATGCGCCGCAACTCGGGGCTGGCGTGGTCGAGCACGTCGCCGCCGGGATCGATGGCGTGGCGCACCGCGGCCACTTCGTCCTTGAACGAGGCGAGGTGCGCCACCAGCTTGCCGAGGATGGGGAAGTCGGCGCCGGCGCGCCGCACGCTGACGCCGGCCTGGTCCACCGAGTCGACGAAGTCGGCGAGCATGCGCAACTGCAGCGGCTCGAGGGGGCGGCCGATGATGGCCAGCGAGGCCAGGGCCTCGGGCAGGCTTTCGCCCGCGCGCAAGGGGAACAAGGGATGACGCTCGAGAAAGCGCGTGGTCTCGCTGGTGGCTTCCTGCGCGGCGACCACCACCTTTGGATCGGTGGACGGCTCGAGCGCAGCGAGGGCCGCCGCGCCAAGCGGCGTCACGGCGAGCGCCGTCACGGCGTCGACGATGCGATCGAATTCAAGGGTGCGGAGGGCAAGCATTTCTATTCAAGCCGGGAGCCGGGAACCGGGAACCGGGAGTCGGGCGGGAATCGCGAGGGCGTCGACTCCCGACTCCCGACTCCCGACTCCCGGCACGTTACAGATGATTGATCATCGACGCGATACACCCCGCGCCGTAGCCGTTGTCGATGTTCACCACCGACACGCCGTTGGCGCACGAGTTGAGCATGCCGAGCAGGGCCGCGACGCCGCCGAAACTGGCGCCGTAGCCGATGCTGGTGGGCACGGCAATCACGGGCACGCCGACCATGCCGGCCACCACCGACGGCAGCGCGCCCTCCATGCCGGCGACGACAATGATGACGCGCGCGGCTTCGAGCCGGGATCGTTGTTTCATGATGCGATGGATGCCGGCAATGCCGACGTCGTAGAGCCGATCCACCGTGTTGCCCATCAGCTCGGCCGTAACCGCCGCCTCTTCCGCAACCGGGATGTCGGAGGTGCCGGCGGAGCAGAGGACGATGGTTCCCAACCCGCGGGGCACGTCGCGCTTCAAGGAGATGGCTTGGGCGATCTCATGGTATTCCGCCTCGGGCACCTGCTCCTGGACGGCCTGCCAGGCGGCCCGGTCGGCCCGGGTCACCAGCAGGGGGTGGCCCCGGCCCACGATTTCAGCCGCAATTGTCGCGATTTGAGCCGGCGTCTTGCCGAGGCCGAGGATGACTTCGGCAAAGCCCTGCCGGATCGACCGGTGATGGTCGACCTTTGCAAACCCAAGATCCTCAAAGGGTTGGTCGCGAAACGCCGACAGGAGCTGGTCGAATGCCTGTGCGGTGTCGGTTCGACCCTCGCGAACCTGTTCCAAAATAGTGAGTAATGCAGCCGGTGTCATGACGCTATCGTCCGTGTTTTGTTGACTTTAGTGGCAGTCGATTCTTATAATGATGGACTGGACTAAGGGGCAGAAGCCTCCATAATAGATGACCGCCGTCGAAACACTCATACTCGCTTCATATTTCTTCGTCCTGCTGATCCTGGCCGTGTATGGATGGCACCGGTATTACCTGGTGTACATCTACATGAAGCACAAGCACGAACAGCCGGTTCCGAAGGGTAGCTTCGACGACCTGCCGGTTGTCACGATCCAGCTGCCCCTCTACAACGAGATGTACGTCGTCGATCGCCTGATCGACGCGGTGTGCCAGATCGACTACCCGCGCGAGAAGCTGGAGATCCAGGTCCTGGACGACTCCACCGACGAGACGCGGCAGATCACCCAGTTGGCCGTCCGCCGCCATGCCCTGCAGGGCATCGACATCAAGTACCTCCACCGCG
The DNA here is from genome assembly GCA_964350785.1 of uncultured Acidobacterium sp. GTDB lineage: Bacteria > Acidobacteriota > Vicinamibacteria > Vicinamibacterales > UBA2999 > 12-FULL-67-14b. Next base: position 11,876 of record CAYGMD010000138.1, read on the forward strand.
AAGACCGCACCGGCTACAAGGCGGGCGCGCTCGACGAGGGCTTGAAGGTGTGCCGCGGCGAGTACGTCGCGATTTTCGACGCCGACTTCATTCCCAAGCCCGACTTTCTGATGCGGTCGGTGCACTACTTCACCGACCCGAAGGTCGCCCTCGTGCAGGCGCGCTGGGGCCACATCAACGAAGACTACTCGTTGCTGACGAAGATCCAGGCCGTGCTGCTCGACGCGCACTTCGTGCTCGAGCACGGCAGCCGCAACCGCGGCGGCGTGTTCTTCAACTTCAACGGCACCGCTGGCATC
>CAYGMD010000139.1:0-12131 GCA_964350785.1 uncultured Acidobacterium sp.
CCCGCTGATCAGCGGCATTCGCTGGACCGAGGAGCTGGTACACATCGCCGGCGGCGACCCCATCTTCCCGGAACTCGATCGGGCGAGCCTGGCCCGGGACCGCATCGTGACGAGCGAGCAGGTCATCGCGCGGGCCCCCGACGTGATCATCGGCTCGTGGTGCGGCAAGCCCGTGCGCCCGGCCCGCATTGCCGCGCGCCCCGGGTGGGCCGGCGTACCGGCCGTCAAGAACGGCCGGATCTACGAAGTGAAATCCACCTACATCCTGCAGCCCGGCCCCGCCGCCCTCACGGAGGGCGTCCGGCAGCTTCACGCGATTATCCGGCAGGCCGTCACTCGCTGATGGCCCAGCCGGCACCTCGCCGCATACAATGGATCGGATGAACACACTCACGTCGCCCCTTCTTTGCCGCCGCCACGCCCTGATCGCCGCCCTCGTGCTGGCGGGCCTGGCCGGCGCGTGCCGATCCACTCCCGCCACGCCGGCGGCATCCGCGGATGCCTGGGCCGTCGTCGACGGCCGCGAGATCAAGCGCGACGAGGTCGAGAAGACGTACCGCCGCACCGCGCAGGAAGGCGCCAATCCGTCCGAGGAAGAACAGGCGACCGCCAAGCTCGGCATCCTGAACGAGCTGATCGTGCAGGATCTGCTGCTCGCCAAGGCGCGCGCGCTCAAGATCGAACTGGCCGACACGGAAGTCGACAAGGCGTTTGAAGAAGGCAAGAAGAACATCACGCCCGAGGCGTTCGAGAAGAGCCTGACCACGCGCAACCTGACCAGCGCCGACATGCGCGAGGCGCTGCGCCGGGACATGCTGGCGCAGAAGGTGGTCGAACAGGAAGTCGTCAAGAAAGTGGTGGTCACCGACCAGGAAGTGACCGACTTCTTCAACGCCAACAAGGCCCAGTTCAACCGCCCCGAGGACGCCTACCACATCGCCCAGATCGCCGTGACCCCGGTCGCCGACGCCGAGATCGCGAATCGCACGGGCGACGATGCGCGGACGCCGCAGGAGGCGGCGGCCAAGACGCAAATGCTGATGGAGCGCCTGAAGGCCGGCGTGGCGTTCGGCGACCTCGCCGCCGACTACTCGGAAGACCCGCAGTCGGCGCCGCGCGGCGGCGACCTGGGCTTCATTCCGATCTCCCGCCTGCAGCAGGCCCCGCCGGCCTTGCGCGATGCCGTGCTCAAGTCCGAGCCCGGCTCGGTGCGCGTGGTCAGCAACGGCGGCGCCCACACCATCGTCCTGTTTGTGGCCAAGGACACGGCCGGCCAGAAGGACCCCAGCATGCCGGCCGTGAAGGACGCCATCACCAGCGGCCTGCGCGGCCGCCGCGAGCAGCTGCTGCGGGCCGCCTACCTGACGGCGATCCGCAACGACGCGAGCGTCAACAACATCCTGTCGAAGCGCCTCGTGGAACTGAACGGCAAGGCCCTGCCGGGCACCCCCGCCGCGAAGTAACGACGCTCGATTGCGCCTGGTTTGAAGCGATGGGGGCACGCCCCCGTCGCTTCCCGGTTTCGTCAGCCTTCCCCTCCGGTCTCCGTCCCGCATGAAATCGATTGCCCAGCTCATTGCCGAAGAATTGAACGTGCGCGTCGTCCAGGTCGAGGCGACCGTGGCGCTGCTCGATGACAAGGCCACCGTGCCGTTCATCGCGCGTTACCGGAAGGAAGCCACCGGCGGCCTGGACGACACGCAGTTGCGCACGCTCGAGGAGCGGCTCACGTACCTGCGCGACCTCGACGAGCGCCGCGGCACGATCCTGAAGAGCATCGAAGAGCAAGGCAAGCTGACGCCGGAACTGGCGGCCGCCATTCGCGATGCCGCGACCAAGGCCCGGCTCGAGGACCTCTACCTGCCCTACAAGGTGAAGCGCCGCACCAAGGCGCAGATCGCCCGCGAGGCCGGGCTCGAACCGCTGGCCCTGGGGCTGTGGCACGACCCGACGCTCACTCCCGACACCTCGGCGGCGGCCTACGTCGACGCGGAGAAGGGCGTCGCCGACGCGGCGGCCGCGCTCGAAGGCGCCCGCTGGATCCTGATGGAAACCTTTGCCGAAGACGCGGAGCTCGTCGGCGGCCTGCGCACGCTGCTGTGGGAGCGCGGCGAGTGGAAGTCGGCGGTCGTGCCGGGCAAGGAAGCCGAGGGCGTCAAGTACTCCGACTACTTCGCCGCCACCGAGCAGGTGAAGACCGTGCCGTCGCATCGCACGCTCGCGCTGCTGCGCGGGCGCAAGGAAGGGTTCCTGCGCCTGTCGGTCGGGCTGCCGGACGAGGGCGTGGACGGCCCCACCGAACCCGAGCGCCGCATCGCCGGCCGCGCCAACATCGTGAGCCAGGGCCGCGCCGCCGACAGGTGGCTCGCCGAAACCGTGCGCTGGACGTGGAAGGTCAAGCTGCTCGGCCACCTCGAACTCGACGCCGAGCAGCGCCTGCGCGAGCAGGCCGAGCTCGAGGCCATCAAGGTGTTCGGCCGCAACCTGCACGACCTGCTGCTGGCGGCGCCGGCTGGGCAGCGCGTCACCATGGGGCTCGATCCCGGCATTCGCACCGGCGTCAAGGCCGCCGTGGTGGATGGCACCGGCAAGGTCGTCGACACGGCCACCGTCTATCCGCATGAGCCGCGCAAGGACTGGGCGGGCTCGCTGCGGACGCTGGGCCAGCTCGCCATGAAGCACGGCGTGCAGTTGATCTCGATCGGCAACGGCACGGCCTCGCGGGAGACCGACAAACTGGCCGGCGACTTGATCAAGGGCCTGCCCGACCTGAACCTGACCAAGGTGATGGTGTCGGAGGCCGGGGCCTCGGTCTACTCGGCGTCGGAAGCCGCCGCGCAGGAGTTTCCCGATCTCGATGTCTCGCTGCGTGGCGCCGTGTCCATTGCCCGGCGGCTGCAGGACCCGCTGGCGGAACTGGTCCGCATCGACCCGAAGGCCATCGGCGTCGGCCAGTATCAGCACGACGTCAGCCCGTTCCAGCTGGGCAAGACGCTGAACGCGGTGGTCGAGGATTGCGTCAACGCGGTCGGCGCCGATCTCAACACCGCCTCGGTGCCGCTGCTCGCGCGCATTTCAGGCCTGTCGGATTCGCTCGCCGGCAACATCGTCGCCTTCCGCGACGCCAACGGCGCGTTCCGCAACCGCAAGCAGCTGCTGAAGGTGCCGCGCATCGGCGAGCGGACCTATCAACAGGCGGCCGGCTTTCTGCGCGTGATGAACGGCGACAACCCGCTCGACGCGTCAGCCGTGCATCCCGAGGCCTATTCGCTCGTCGAGCGGATTGCGACGCAAACCGGTTTGGCGATCGGTGAGCTGATCGGCAAGTCGCCCGTGATTCGCACGCTCAAGCCCGAGGACTTCGCCGACGCGCAGTTCGGCGTGCCGACGGTGAAGGACGTGCTCGCGGAACTGGACAAGCCCAATCGCGATCCGCGGCCGGAGTTCAAGACCGCCGCGTTCAAGGACGGCGTGCAGGAACTGCGCGACCTGGTGCCCGGCATGCAGCTCGAGGGCGTGGTGACCAACGTCGCCAACTTCGGCGCGTTCGTGGACATCGGTGTGCACCAGGACGGCCTGGTCCACGTGTCGCAGCTGGCCGACCGGTTCGTGAAGGATCCGCGCGAGGTCGTCAAGGCCGGCGACATCGTCAAGGTGCGGGTGGTCGAGGTCGACACCGGGCGCAAGCGCATTGCGCTGACGATGAAGAGCGGGGTCGTGCAGGCGGTCGTCAAATCCACCGGCGGCCCCAGGCCCGGCGCGGCCCCGAGGCCCGCGCCGCAGCCCAGGCCGGCGGCAATCCCGAACACCGCGTTCGGCGCGGCGTTCGCCAAGCTCAAAACGTAGAGTGGAGGCAACCCTTCAGGGTTGCCTCCGGTCAGCGCGTGACGATCACGCGCACGACGAGGGCGCCGGAGTTGTCGCCGACCGCATCGTCGTTGATGCCCAGCCACAGCGGACCTTCGCCGGGCATGGGCAACGGCAGGCTCTGGTTGCCAATCGCAAACGGCGCCCCGTTGCCGATGCGGCCGATCAGCGCGCCGGCGAGCACCGCCGGCAGCGGCGCGTTCGCGGCCGTGAGGCCCTTGAGTGAACCGGCGGCCGACGCCTTGTCATCGGCGTCACCCGACAACTGAATCTCGCCTTCGGCCGTGAACAGCACGCGATCGCCGCGGCGAACCATCATGTTGGTCGCGGTCCACTGCTGGTTGGCGGGCACGCGAATGCTGCCCTCTGGCACCGCCGCTGGCGGCGTCGCGGGTGCGGGTGTCGCGGCCGCCGGACGCGCATAGTTGCCCATGTAGATTCGCGCCACCTCTGCGAACCGGAACCGACGCGCGCCGCCGGCCTCGAACGTGACGCTGCGCGGTTCGCCCTCCTTGCCAGAACCCAGGCCGCCCTCGATGGCGGTCAGGCTGCCCGTCAACACCTCGCCGCCGCGGGTGACCAGCACGTGGCTGGACGACCGCGCCGCCTGCGTCTCGGCGGCCGGCAGGTTGTTGGCGTCGCCGCCCACTTCAATGACCAACACCTCACGCATCGGGATCCGCCGCTGATCGTCCTGGGTCACCCGGACGTAAACCGTATCGTTGCTGCGGGCCCAGTCTTCGAAACGGCCCGACACGCGCTCGCCGTTGCGGCGCACAACCGTCACCTGCTCCTGGGCCAGCGCGGGCGCCACCTGCGCCGCCACCACCACGAGCGCCAGCATCATCAAGCGAATGTTTGTCATCACAACCCCAGTCTACCGCGCCGCCCAGGGCGCGCGAATCAATTGCGTGGGGTCGGCGCCCTTCTTGGGCACGAATTTCTGCGTGCGCCCGTACTGGTTGTCACCGCCATACAGGTTGCCGGCAGAATCCACCGAGAACGCGTGCACCTCGAGATAGCCATCCGGCAAGTCGGGCGGCACCAGCCACGTGTAGAGGTGGTTGCCCGAGAAGTCGAGCTTCACGAACCGCAGGGGCTTGAGGTCCGTGATCCACAGGCTGTCGTCGTTGACGATGATGTCGAGTGGCAGCGAGAAGCCGGGGAAGGCGGTCACGAACTCGGCCTTCGCGGGGTCGGCCGTGGTCCTGAACACGTTGATGCGGTTGCCCGAGCGGTCGAGCGCGAAGATCCGGCCGCCCGGACCGGTCGCCACGGCGTGCACGCCGCTGAACTGGCCGGGGCCCTTGCCGTTGCCGCCAAACTCGCCCAGGTACTTCAGGTCGCGGTCCAGGATCATCACGCGATGGTTGTCGAGGCCGTCGGCAATCAGCACGCGTCCGTCTGGGAGAAACGCGACATCCTGCGGCTTGCCAAAGTGGGTGGCGTCACTGCCGGCCACGTTCTTCTCGCCCAGCGTCTTCAGCAGCTGCTTGCCGTCGTTCGAGAAGATGTAGATGGTGTTGAACGTCTCGTTGATCACCCACACGCGGCGTTCCTTGTCGTAGGGGCTGATGCGAATGCGGTGCGGACCCGGGCCGCTCGATCCCTCGCAGAGGTGATCCCACTGCGTCCAGCGCTCCTTGACCCGGCCGTTGGCGTCCAGGGTGTAGAGGCAGTTGCGCCACTCGCGGCGATCGGCCAGCGTCAGCACGTTCATCTTGAGCGAGCCGGCAAAGCCGGCGTACTCCGCCGGCACGGGATCCGGCAGCCTGAACTCCCCACGCTGCGCGATGAAGATCCGGTCCGGCGATTCGGCAAACACGCCCGAGTTGCCCCCGAACGCGTAGCCAGGGCCGGCGAACGGCTTCTGCCAGCCGCGGACGACGTCGTACGGGCTGGGGCCGACCGGCCCGCCCTCCGCAGCCTGGGCGGAGGAGGGACGTTCGGGCGCAACGGACTGCGCGCGCATGGCCGGGGCCAGGGCCAGCGCGGCCAGCAACGACGCGGTGACGGCAAGCGGCTTAATCGTCATGGGTGACAAGAGTAGACGTTGAAGCCGGTGCCGTCGTCAACCGCCGGTTCGGGCGAGCATCTCGACCAGATCAGGGAACAGGATTTGCGGGAGTGACAGCCGCGAACGCGACGCGCCCGCAAAACCGGTGGCGCGCTCGAATCGCTCGACCGCCGCCAGCGCCTCTGCCAGCGACCCGGGGGTCTTCGCTTCGAATTCCACGCAGCGCACCGAGCGCGAAGGCGTCGCCGCCTCGTAATAGACGACCTCGCAGTCGGGGAAGTACCACACCTCCAATTCCTTGTGCAGCGCACCGCGCCAGGTCACGCCAAGCCGTTCCATGAACGCGTCCACCGCCGCCGCCTGGTTGCCGGCATGGTGCCCGAGGTCGAGGTTGATCTCGTCGCGGACCTCCGTGTCGGATTCAAGCGCCTTGATGGTCAGGTGATGGAGTTCGGCGTCGTAGCGATGCCGCACGAGGAAATGGCGGGCGCGGCCGGCCGCCGTCAGGAAGTAGCGGTCCTGCACGCGCACGGTGCCGGTCCGGGCCGGGCCGAGCGCCGCCACGGCCTGCCGGAAGCGCGGCAGGTCGAAGTGCTCGTCGACGACAAACTTGTGCTCGACCTCCTTGAAGCGCAGCTCGTCTGCCGGCACCTCGGCCCCCCCTTCGCCCTGCCCCGCCATTACATCCACCTCTTGAATCGGCCAAGCAACCACCGCCTGGCCTGAAGCCGCATGGGCCAGCCGGCCATCACCTGCGGCGTGACCAGCGTGTTATCGGGATGCCGGCGCAGTTCGGCGAAGATCGCCGCGGCCGGCGCCGTCGCCCGGGCGTCGCGGCTGGCCAGCATGGCCTCGGCCAGCCGATCGTGGGCCGCATGCTCGAAGTTATAGCTCCCGAACGCCGCGAACTCGTCATCGATCAGCACGATCTTCGAATGCTCGCCGCGGCGGTTCTCGTAGATGTGGACGCCCGCGTCCAGGAGGCGGCGGTAATGGGCTGCCGCCGCGATCCAGGCCAGGTCGGTCGCCGGCAGCGCGTCGCGATGCGAGTGGAAGACCTCAACGTGCACGCCGCGCCGTGCCGCCGCCACCACGGCCGCCACCAGCGGCTCAACCGGCTTGAAATAGAAGCTCGTGATCCGGAGCGACCGCCTGGCGGCGGCGATCACGCCGATCAGGGCCTCGGTCACGGGGTTGCCGCCGCGCCAGCCGAGCGGGCCGCCCGGCCCCTGTGAGTCGTTCGGATTGCACACCCAGTAGTCGAGTTCGAGGTCGGCGGCGTCCGCTGGCGCCATCTCATCCAACTGGCGGAGATGCGAGTCGCGCACCGAGCCGCCAATGTCACGATAGCTTTCGAGCAACGTCCGCGCCACTGAACCGCGAACCGCCACGGCGTACTCGTTCCAACCGGCAAATGACGATTGGCTCAAGTTGCTGCTGCCGAAGATCGCTTCACCGGCTTCCGATACTTGAATCTTGACGTGCTGGCCGCCGCCGACCCATCGCTGGACCCGCCGTGGCGGCGTGTAGGTCGCCACGACCGCGCCGGCGCGCCGCAAGTCGTCCAGCATGGCGGCCAGGGCGCTCATCTGTTCGGTGGACATCAGCACGCCGCCCAGGCGCTGGCCAAAGCCGTCGATCAGGAGGTTCACCGCCACGCCGCGGCGCTGGGCGGCAAGCAGCTCGGCCAGCAGGCCGGTGCCATAGGCGTCGTGCTCGATATAGAAGGTGGACAGGTACAGGAACGAGCGCGCCTCGCGCACCATGGCGAGGCGGCGCGCCCATTCGGCGCCGCGATCCCAAAGCGGCACGAGCGCGGAGGCGCTGGTCATCGACGGCAGTGGTGCGTGTCAACCAATGGCCGGGTCAAAGCCGGTAGCCGCCAGCCACGTCGATGTTGGCCCCGGTCACGTACCGGGCGTCGAGCAGGTACTCGATCGCCTGCGCGACGTCGCGCAGTTCGCCCGCCCGCCCGAGCGGCACCGTCTGGCCCATCTCGTCGGGCGGCGGCAGGTCAACGGAGTTGTCGAGCTGCCCGGGCGACACCATGTTGACGCGGACGTCACGGGAGCCGTACGCCACCGCCAGCGACCGGGTCAGCGAGAGCAGGCCCGTCTTGCTGACGTAGTAGTCGGCGCCACGCGCGTTGGCGCGGATGCCCTCGAGGCCGGCCATGCCGATGTTGACGATGTTGCCGCCCGCCGGCATCAGCGCGAGCGCATGGAAGCAGCAGTAGTAGGCGCCCGACAGGTTGGTCGCCAGCGTCGCGTCCCACACCACCGGGGTCAGGCTGGTGATGTCCTGCGGGTTGTAGTTGCCGACGTTGTTCACCAGGAGATCGACCCGGCCTTCTTCGCCGGCGATCTCGGCGAAGGCCGCGGCGACCTGGGCCTCGACCCCCACGTCCACCGCCCGCGCCCGGGCGCGCCGGCCGGTGGCGCCGATTTCCTGCACGAGCGCCCGGGCGTCGTCTTCGGAATTCCGGTAGAAGATCACGACGTCGTAACCGCGGGCCGCCAGCGTCGTGCACAAGTGCCGGCCGAGGCGGCGGGCGCCGCCGGTGACGACGGCAACCGGGGTCTGGGCCCTCACGATCGGATTCGCTCCACGCGCACGAAGGCGCAGGCGGCGGCCGGGACCGCGGCGGGCTTGCGAATTTCGAGCCGGACCCGCCGCACCTGCGCAAACTGCGCAAGCAGCAGCGCCGCCGCCTCTTCGGCCATCGTCTCGATCAGCTGGAACTGCCGGCGCTCGGCAAGTTCGGTGACGAGGCTGGCGGCGCGAGTGTAATCGACGGCATCATCAATCGCCTCGGCGGCGGTGGCCGCCGCGAAGTCGTAGTCCAAGTCGATATCCAGGACCACGGTCTGCCGCGTCTCGCGCTCGTGCGGCTGAATGCCGACAATGCACTCGACGCGAAGGCCCTGCAGGCCGGCGGTTCCGATCATGGCCAATTCTCCCTCAGGTGGGCCGGCGGGCGACCCAGATTTGCTCCTGCGCCGTGGCGTCCGCGAACGGCGTGCCGGCGAAATCGCCGAGACACGATTCGATCTCGAACCCGGCGCCGGTGAGCAAGGCCCGCGCTTGCGCCGGCTCGAGCCAACTGAGGCTCAACCGGCGATAGCGTCGCCGCACCAGCGCGCCTTCCGGGTCGAGTTCATCCTCCCACGTCACTACCTTGATCGACTGCAGCGCCTCGTCCACCAGCGACGTGACCCACAACAGCGCGTCGGCGCCGCCTGCCAATTGATATTGCGCCCGCAGCTGGACGCGCCGCATGTGGTCGATCAGGACTGGCGTCATCAGGAAATCGTCGAAGACGAAGCGCCCGCCGGGCCGAAGCTGGGAGAACACCCGGGCGATCGCCTCGCGCTTGTCGTCAGGCGCCGCCAGGTGGCCAAGGCTGTGGTACGGCAAGGCGATCAAGCCCGCCGGTTCGGCGAGCTGGAACTGCCGGAAGTCGGCGTTCAGCAGCGTGATGCGATCGCTCACGCCCGCGTCTTCCGCTCGCCGGCGGCACCGTTCGAGCATGGCCGTTGAGAGATCAACGCCGATCACCGGGCGCCCCCGGGACGCCGCCGCCACGGCAATGCGGCCATCGCCAACGCCCAGTTCCACGACCGGTCCGGGCTCGTTGACATAGGCGTCCACGTAGAACGCGAGGTTGGCCGCGGTCGAGGCCGCGGTGTCGGTCCACACCTGGTAGATGTCGGCGAAGCGGTCGTACTCGCTGGCAGGAGGCACGCGGCTAGGCCAACTTGACGATGGTGGTCGCCACGCGCGCGCCGAGCGACGACAACGTGAGGCGCAGGCGCTCGTTGGTCATGGCCCCGGCGGCGTCGAACGACTTCGCGACCGCGGGCACGGCGACCACCGGCAGCATCAGCACGCCGAGGTTCGCCAGAATCATCGACACATGGGGCAGCGCCCGGATGGTTCCGAACGCGCCGTTGGAGGCACCCATCAACCCGCCCACCTTGCCCTCGAACGGCGCCCGGCCGCTCTCGCCGTTCACGTCTTGCGACAGCCAGTCAATCGTGTTCTTCAGCAGCGGCGTGACCGACGTATTGTATTCCGGGCTCGCAATCAGCACGCCGTTGGCGGCCATCATCAGGCGGCGCAACTCGAGCGTCGCCGGCGGCACGCCGTGCTCCGCGTGCCAGTCGGCGTTGTAGATGGGCATGGGATAGTCGCCGAGGTTCACGACCGTCACCTCGGCGCCGGCCTCGCGCGCCCCGGCGACGGCGACCTCCAGCACTTTACGGTTCCAGGAGTCCCGGCGCGCACTGCCGGCGAAAGCGAGAATGGTGGCGGAGGTCATGGGTCTGTGATCCTTGCGGGACGGGACGGTTTCGGCCGTTCTTGATTCGACGCCGGAGAGGGTGCGGAGGATTCGCCACGGCATGCGGCCAGCGGCCGGCGGCGGGTCACTGCGTGCAGCGCGGCGCCGAGACGTTGACGCCCTGCATCACCAGGGCGCGGTAGGCGGCGATTTCTTCCTCGCACCGGGTCTTCTTGCTCTTCTGCCAGAGTTGCTGGGCCACCCACCCGGCGAACGCCGACACGGGCATCACCGGCGTACGATAGATGACCGGGGTCACATGCTCGATCAGTTGGCCGTGCGAAGGCGCGCTGCCCGGCACGGGCCCGTTCATGAGGTCGATGCCCTTCAGGACCTCGATCTTCGGCGCCATCCCGTAGACCTGCACCTGGAACTCGAGGCGAAGCGCGTTGCCCGACTGCCGATCCTTCTCGCGCGACTCGGTCACGCGCAGGCCGCGCTGGATGCGCTCGAGCGACACGCCCAGCTTGGTGGCGTCAATGGCCTGGTCGGCGGCGGGCGGCGCCGGCTGGGCGTCCTGAGCCGATGCGGGCGACGACCAGCTCAAGAGAAGCGCGAACAGCGCGAAACGCCGCATGTCGCCATTATGACGCCGGACAGGGACCGAGGGCCTTGGGGCTTGGGGCTTGGCCCGGCAGGCTCAGGCCGGCCCGGCGATAAACTCCAGCAGCAGCCGGCTCACCACCTCGGGTTGCTCCTGCTGCACCCAGTGGCCGGCGCCGTCCACCAGGTGCACACCGGTCATCCTGGTGCATGCCACTTTCTGCATACGGTCGAGCGCGCCCGGCGTCTGGTAGACGCCCCAGTCGCTCTTGCCGCCGACGAACATCGAGGGCTGATCGATCGTGCGGCCTGAAAAGGTGGTGAGATCGGCGTTCAGCCGCGGCGCCTGGCCGACGCGATACGACTGCAACCCGCCCTGGAACCCGGTGCGCCCGTACTCGGCGCTGTAGACCCGCAGGGCCTCGTCGGGCAGCCAGCGGTTGGCCGCGATCGCGGCCGGCGACGGCATCGCGGCCGCTACGCTCTCGGCCATGCCCTTGTCGAGGTCCATCACGTAATAGCGCGGCAGCTTGGCCCACTCGGCGGCGGTGCGGCCGGTGAGCGGGACCGGCTTGTTCTCGGTCCAGTCCGCGCTCTTCATGTGGTAATACGCGCGCAGGAACGCGTGCACGCCTTGCGGCGCCTTCCACATGTTGTCGTTGGCTTCGCGCGTCGAGTAGTAGCGCATGTAGTACTTGCGCGGCGGATTCAGGCGCGCGAGATCCTCGTTGATGGTGTCGGGAGCCGGGGCCGGTCGTGCCGCGGTCGCGCTGGCCGTGCCAAACGGCAACGCCGGCGGGCCGCCGAACGGCGCGCTCATCATCACCGCTTTCGTGAAGATGTCGGGGCGCACCACCGCGCACCAGCCGGCGATCCCCGAGCCGACGTCGTGGCCGACCACGGCCGCCGTCGTGCGATACCCCATGGCCGACACCAGGGCGACCATGTCGGTCACGCGGTTGAACGTCCGGAACGGCGTGAGGTCATCGTCGAACTGCACCTCGGTGCCGCCGGTGCGGCCATACCCGCGCAGGTCGGGGGCAAACACGTGGTAGCCGGCCTTGGCGAGGGCGGGCATCACAAGGCGCCAGCTGTAGGCGAGTTCCGGGAAACCGTGAATCAGCAAGACGGCCGGACGGTTCGGGGTCTCGAAGCCTGCATCCAGCACGTGGACGCGGATGCCGTTGACGTTCTCGATCACGCGCGAGCGGATGCCCGGAGGGAGCACGTCGGGACTGTACGGCCCCGGCGCCGCCTGGCTGGGGGTGGGCGTCTGCGCGCGAGCACCGCGCGCGGCACCGGCCGCGGTGGCGGCAGCCGCCACGGTGCTCAGGAATCGACGCCGCGAGAATCCGGGGTCAG
>CAYGMD010000140.1:0-12116 GCA_964350785.1 uncultured Acidobacterium sp.
CCATCGCCGCACCGACATCGGCGCGCGGCCCGGCCAGATCATCCAGGGCCTGCGCCGCGCGGAATCGAAGAACCCGGTCTTCATCCTCGACGAGGTCGACAAGCTCGGCAACGACTTCCGCGGCGACCCCTCGTCCGCGCTGCTGGAAGTGCTCGACCCGGAACAGAACAACACGTTCCGCGATCACTACCTCGACGTGCCCTTCGACCTGTCGGAAGTGCTGTTCGTGACGACCGCGAACGTGCTCGACACGATTCCGCCGCCGCTGCGCGACCGCATGGAGGTGCTCGAACTCCCCGGCTATACCGAGGAAGAGAAGCTCGCCATCGCCCGCGACCACCTGGTGGCCAAGCAGGTGCTGAATCACGGCTTGAACAAGCAGCAGGTGGTGTTCACCGACGCCGGCCTGCGCGCCGTGATTCGCGGCTACACGCGTGAAGCCGGCGTGCGCAACCTGGAGCGCGAGATCGGCGCCATTTGCCGCAAGATCGCCCGCCGCCGCGCCGAAGGCGATGACGACAAGGTGAAGGTCACGCCGGAGTTCGTGGAAGAGCTGCTCGGGTCGTTCCGTTTCATGGAAGAGGAAGTGAAGGACCGCACCAAGCTGCCCGGTGTGGCGACCGGCATGGCCTGGACCCCGGTGGGCGGCGACGTCCTGTTCGTCGAGGCGACCCGCATGACCGGCGCCGGCTCGCTCACGCTCACCGGCCAGCTCGGCGACGTGATGAAGGAATCGGCGCGCGCGGCGCTGTCGTGGGTGCGCGCCCACGCCACCGAGTGGCAGATCGATCCCGACTTCTTCAAGAATTCCGAGCTGCACGTGCACGTGCCGTCGGGCGCGATTCCCAAGGACGGCCCGTCGGCCGGCGTGACGATGGTGACGGCCATGGTGTCGGAGCTGACCCGGCGCCCGGTGCGGGGCGACCTGTCGATGACCGGCGAAATCACCCTGTCGGGCAAGGTGCTGCCGGTCGGCGGCATCAAGGAAAAGGTGCTGGCCGCCAAGCGTGCCGGCGTCAAGGAAGTCATCCTGCCGCGGCAGAACGAGAAGAACGTGAAGGAAGACCTCGGCGACGAGCTGCTGAAGGGGCTGACCATCCACCTGGTGAGCACCATCGACGAGGTGTTGCTGCTCGCGCTGGTGCACGAGAACGATCGGCCGGCGAAGAAGGGCGCGCCCAGGCCGGCCGTTGCGACCCGCAAGACCCGGCCGGGGCACGCGCCCCGGTCGCGGTAACGCCGCCTGCCAGCCGGCGCGAGGATTAGCCTTTGCGTCGACCTCAGCTGCAGTAGTAGCCGCCACCCGGCGGGGAATTCCCGGCCACCGTCCGTCTCTCCGTACAACTAATCGCTTCGTCGTCGGGCACAAGTCGTTTCCCGTCCCCAGGGAGTTCGTCATGCGTTTCGCCCCGAGATTCTGCTCAGTTGTTGTACGGGCATTTTCACGCCCGGTGATCCTGCCCATCCTGGCGGTGCTCTTGACCGCGGCGCCCGCGTGGGCGCAGCTCGCGGTGCTGAATGGGCCCAACTACGGCACCTACAGCGTGGGCGAGGTGCAGGTCTGGCTGAGTGCGAGCGGCGGGGACGGCGTCCACAGCTGGGAGCTGGTCGGCGGTTCGCTGCCGCCGGGCGTGGCGCTCAGGACCGACCTGCCCCCATGGTTCCCGCCGGGTTCCAGTGCCGGATTGATTGGCGTGGCGACCACACCCGGCGACTATTCCTTTACCTTGCGCGTAACGAGCGGCGGGCTGTCGACCGACCAGGCGGCGACGCTGACGATCACCAGCCTGTCCATCACCGAATATTGGGACCTCCCGCAGGGCTTTGTCGGCAAGCCGTACGTCGGTTACACCGTGACGGGCGCCAACGCCGCGGGCCCGCTGACGTGGAGCGTGGCGTCCTGGGGGCCGCTGCCGGCCGGTTTGACCCTTGATGGTGCGAGCGGACAGATCACCGGCACGCCGACCACGGCCGGCTACTACAACGTCAGCCTGACGGCGCACGACGGTGTGCACGCCGTGACGAGGTACTTCACGCTGATCGTTTACGACGTGGCCATCCCGACGCCGAGCCTGCTGCCCGCGGCCACGGTGGGCCAGTCGTACACCACAACGATCACCGCTTCTGGTGGCACTCCGCCGTATCAATTCAGCTCGAATGGCCTGCCGCCGGGCCTCGTCCTGGATCGCTTCAGCGGCGAGATTTCCGGAACGCCGGCGCAGTCGAGCGGACGATGGACCACGAACATTTCGGCCGTCGACAGCAACGGCTTCTCGTACGACAAGACCTTCGCGCTGCAGGTGCTCTCCCTGCCTCATTCGCTGCCCTCCGTTACGCAGTACGGGCAGCCCATCGACGATTGCTCGCTCGGGGTTCCGTGCGCGCGGTGGATTGGGACCGGCAACGCGAACGCGCCGCTCCCGTACACCTTTACCGCGACCGGGTTGCCGCCCGGCATGGAGGTGCGATGGGCCGGCGCGGTGCCACGGTGGCTTTCGCCTGGTGACGGCGTGCTCATCGGCACGCCCCTCGCGCCTGGCAATTACAACGTCCAGGTGACGGTCACCGACGCAAACGGCGCGCAGGCCACGTCGATCCTGCCGCTGCGCGTCTCGCAGTTGTACCTGAACCCATATCCAGTCGGCGGCACCATCGATGTGCCGTACTCGGAGAGGCTGCGGGTCATCGGCGGCGACCTGCCCTACACCGCTTCGCTGTTTTCGGGCACCCTTCCCGTCGGTGTCACGCTCGACGGCAGCAGCTTGTTGATGTCTGGCACACCGATCGAAAACGGCAGTTTCAGCCCTGGTTTCTCGTTCACCGACAGCACCGGCCACGGCTACCGCGTTCGCCCGGGCCTGTTCTTCGGCGGCGGCTCGTCCACGATTCAGATCACCTCCTGGTACGACCTGGGGACGTGGCGGACAAGCAGTTCGATGTCGTACACGTTCATGGCGTGCTGTCTGCCAATCTACCAGTGGTCGGTCGTCGGCGGCGCGCTGCCACCCGGCTTGACGCTGGCTCCCATGGGCATCCTGTCGGGCACGCCGACAGCGAATGGCACGTTCACGTTCCTGGTGCGGGTTGAAGACCCGACCAACACCGCCAATCACGCCGTCCGGCAGTTCGTGATCAACTTCACGCCCGTGAGTATTTCTTCGATCACGCCGCAGACCGGCTACACGCTGCCGTTCGGCAATGTCGCCAGCTTCTATGGCCCGGTCAACCTCACGGCGACCGGCACGTCCGGAGCGGTCACCTGGTCGCTCGCGCCGGGGTATGTCATGCCGCCCGGGCTGACGCTGACGAGCGGCGGTGCGATCTCGGGTACGCCGACACACAGCGGCCTCTACAACTTCTCCGTCCGCGTGGTCGACAGCGCGGGTAACGCCGGCCAGGCCTACCTGACGCTCTCGATCTATCCCGCCGGTGCCACGCCTCCGGTGAACATGTCGTTCGGCTCGGTGTTGTCGGGGCAGGTCAAGGGGACGTTCAGTCTCTCGCTCAACCCGACCGGCGGGACCGAGCCGTACACGATCTCGTGGTCGCCGGGCGCGCCACCCATTGCCGGACTGCGATTGCTGTCGGCGGCCCCCTGGCCCACTAACCTGTCGCCGACGGCGACGAAGGGCGCGTTGGCCGGCGTCCTGGTCTCCAGTGGTTCGTTCACTTCGTCCATTCGCGCGACTGACAGCCTTGGCCAGTTCATCGATCGGCCGATCACCATCAACGTGACGCCGCTCGAGCTGCCGTTCTCGCCCGGCGACCTGCCGCGGGCCACCGTTGGCGTGCAGTACAACTTCATCTTGACGGCGATGGGCGGCAGCGGGATGTACACGTGGTCGGCGCCGTCGCTGCCCGCCGGCTTCACCCTGTCGCCCTGGGGCGACCTGTCGGGTACGCCGACCACCGCCGGGTTCGCCTTCATGACGGTCACGTTGACCGACACCGTCACGAACCAGGCTCGGACATTTTTCGTGACCATCCCGGTGAACCCGTTCCCGATCACCGCCCCCGCCGAACTGCCCCCGGCGACAGCAGGCTCGGCCTACAGCTTCCAGTTCACAGCGCCCGGATGCACCGCCTCCTGCACGTGGACCCTGTCGGGCTCGCCGCCGTCGGGCTTGTCGCTCTCATCGACCGGCCTCCTGTCGGGCACGCCGTCCTCGACCGGCACGTTCATCCTGACCGCTCGCGTCGGTCCTTCGACCGCGCCGGCCAGCAAGGTCGTGACGCTGGTGATTAATCCCAGCACGGCGATCCCGTTGTCGATTACGAGCGCGTTCTTCAGCGACCTTGTGGTTGGTTCGCTGTCGGCATCGACGGTGTTGGCGCAAGGCGGCACCCGGCCTTACACCTGGTCGGTGGCCGCCGGATCGCTGCCGCCGGGCATCGGTCTCCGCGCCAACGTGAACACCATTCTTGGTTCGGGGGCTCCCGGCCTGACCTACCTGTTTGGCCGCGCGACGACGGTGGGTCCCGCGTCGTTCACGCTGCAGGTGACCGATGCCGCCGGCGTCACGGCCACCCGGTCGTTCAACTGGAATGTGTCGGCGCTCAACATCGAGTACCGCTCCTTCCCGCAGGCGTCGGCGCCGCTCGTCTATAACATCCCCTACTCGCAGTTCGAGCTGGGCGTGGGCGGTTCGTCGAACTACACCTGGACCGCCGAGACGCCGTTGCCGCCGGGCCTCTCGATTCATCCGGCTACTGGATTGATCAGCGGCACGCCGCTCAACACCGGCTCGTCCTTCACCACCATGCGGCTTGACGATGACGCCGGCAACACCATGCGAGTGAGCGTGTCGTTCTTCGTGAGTTCAGGCACGCCGCAGGCCATCTTGTTCAACGACGGACCGAACCTCGGCACGACCGCGCGGGGGCAGTTGTATGCCCGCAACCTGACATTCTCCGGTGGAACCGGCCCGTACACGCTGACGGCGCTCTCGCCGCTGCCGCCCGGACTGGCGTTGCTGACCAGCACCGCCGTGACCTCCGGGACCGTCGGGCAGACCTACCAGCTGGCCGGCGCGCCGTTGCAGTCGGGAACGTTCAGCTTCGCGTTGCGCGCGCAGGACAGCACGTCGCCGACGCCAAACGTCGGTGTGAGAACGATGACGCTGGTGGTGTCGGGCACGTCGATGCTCAGTCCCTCGGTGCTGTTCGACGGCACTGTCGGCGTGCCGTATTCGCAGACGCTGCTCGCGTCGAACGAGAACCTGCCCACCGTATGGTCGGGCCCGTCGGCGTTGCCGCCCGGCCTGTTGCTGTCGTCGGACGGGGTGCTGAGCGGCACGCCGACGTCGCCCGGCACGTTCTCGATTAACGTCGTGGCCACGGATGCGAGCGGTGGACAAACGTCGCGCCAGTTCTCGCTGCGCATCGCCACGATTGGCATCGCCGGCGCCGACATTCTGCCCATCGCCGTTTCGGGCACGTCGTATACTCACGCCTTCGCGCTTGCCGGCGGCGGCTCCGCGGTCTGGACCATCGTCGGCCAGGGGCTGCCATCGGGGATGACCCTGTCATCGGCCGGCGTCATCAGCGGCACGACCTCGAGCTCGGGCCAGTTCCAGCCAACGATTCAAGCGGCTGCCGGCGCCGCGGTGGTGACCAAGCGGGTGTCACTGTATGTGCGGCAGCCGAACCCGAGTCTCTTGACGTTTGGCATCGCCGCGACCCGGCTGGCCGATCGATGGGCCGGTGAAGCGTTCACCTTCACGTTCGGTGGCAGCAACGGCGTGCCGCCCTACACATGGACGGTGGCACCCGGCTCGGCCCTGCCTCCGGGACTCGGACTCTATAGCGGATCGGCGGCGGCGTTAAATGCCGGTCCGGGTGGCACCATCCTCGCCGGCGCGGTCAGCGTGCCTGGCTTCTATTCGTTCGACCTGATTGCGACCGACAGCGTTGGGCAAGCCATGCGGCGAACGTTCACGTTGACGGTGACGCCGGTCGCGCTGGCGAGCGGGTCGATTCGCACGGTCACCGCCGGGACGGCCTACGCGCAGCAGCTCACGGCGGTCGGCGGCACCGCTCCGTACACGTTCTCGATGGAACCGACGTCGCCGCTGCAGGACATGGTGCCGCCCGGGCTGTCGCTGTCGTCAGCGGGCCTGCTGTCGGGCACGACGTCGGAATCCGGGAACTACACCTTCAGGGCGGTAATTCAAGACGCGGTGGGCAACACCTACCGCCGCATCATGTTCCTCACCGTCAATTCGCCGAGCGGCTTGCGCATTGGCGACGCCAACCCGCCGCACACGTGGATTGGGGCCGGGCTGTCGCGCACCCTGCAGATCACGTCGGCGGTGCCCATCGCCTGGTCGGTCCAGGCTGGCGCGCTGCCGCCGGGTGTCGCGCTCGCGCCCAACCCGTCGCAATCGGGCACGACCGTGGTGACCGGCCGTCCGTCGGCCGCCGGCGTGTTCACCTACACGCTGCGCGCCACGGACACCGGCAACGCGAGCAACGTCACCGATCACACCTTCACCATGACGGTGCTGCCCATGCAGGTCGTGACGCCGCCCGTCGGGTTGCGAGAAACCGCGGAGCTGCCGGCCGCGCGGGTGGGAGCGGCGTATTCGACGACCATCAAGGTGGCTGGCGGCACGCCGCCCTACACCTTTGCCGTGTCGCCGTTCGTGCCGCTGCCGCCGGGTCTCTCGTTGAGTGCCACCGGAGTGTTGTCGGGCACGCCGCTCGTGGGCGGCGCCTTCCAGATTCAGCCCGTGGTCTCGGACAGCGCCGGCCAGCAGGGTATGACCGCGGCGCTGACCCTGGTCGTCGCGCCGGCCGGTTACGAATCCCCGCTCCAGGCACCACTGGCAGTGACCGCGTCGGAACCGTCCGCGGGCAGCTTCTATCGCTTGCCGCTCAGCTTCTTGCGTGGCGGCGTCAAGCCGATCACGTGGAGCGTGGCGCCCGGTTCGGTGTTGCCTGACGGTCTCGCGCTCCACGCCGGCAGCAACGGTGTGCCTGACTTCATCGCCGGCATCGCGACGACGGCCAGCCTGGCGTCGTTCTCGCTGACGGCAGCGGATAGCAGCGGCCAGACGCTCGCCGTGCCGTTCATGATGGACGTGTCGCCGATCCGGGTGACGCCGCTCGCCGCTCCGCCGGGATCCGTCGGCGTCCCGTACTCGATGACCTTCGCGGCCGCCGGCGCCACGGCGCCGTACACCTACGCGCTGTCGTCAACCAGCGATTTGCCGCCGGGCCTGAGCTTGACCGGCAACGTGCTGTCTGGCACGCCGACCCACCCGGGCAACTTCCTGGTCGTGCTGCGGGTGTCCGAGAGCGGAGCGAACATCGTGTCGAAGGTCTTCGGCATCACCATCGATGACGGCGCGGCCGCCGCGCCCGCGGTCAGCTTCTCGCCGCCGGCAATTGAGCTGACCTACGTGCAAGGCACGACGGCTCCGGGTCCCATCCCGGTGTCGATCAACCTGACCTCCGGCACTGGCGCCTACCAGGCTGCGGTCATGGGCATGCCTGGCTCGACGTTATCGGCAGCCACCGGCACGACGCCGGCGACCCTTGGTCTGGATCTCGACGTGTTGGGCCTGCCGCCTGGCGTACACACCGGCGTTCTCGCCGCGGTCGCGCCCGGCGCCGCCAACCGCATTGCCTCGGCGCCCATTATCGTCACGGTGCTGCCGCAGCCGCCGTGCACCTACAGCGTGCTGCCGAGTTCGGGGAGCGCGCCGGCCGCGGGCGGCACCGGCAGCTTTGGGGTGTCGGCCCCGGCGCACTGCAGTTGGTCGGCGGTGCCGGCCGATCCGTGGCTCACGATCACCGGTGGCGGCAGCGGCGTGGGTGCCGGCACGGTCAGCTACACCGTGGCGAGCCACGGTGCGCCGAGCCAGCGTAACGGGACGATTGACGTCAACGGCGCCACCTACACCGTGATGCAGTTCGGATTGGCGTGCTCGTTCGCCATCTCGCCGAACGAGATCGCGGCGACGGCGGCCGGCGGCATGGCGACGATCGGCATCACGGCCTCGTCGCGGGCCTGCGGCTGGACCGCGACCGACCTCGGCGCGTCACCGCCATCGGGAACCGGATCGGGTTCCGTCACGATCACGGTGCCGCCGAACCCGACCTTCGCGCCGGTGACGCTGACAGCCACGATTGCCGGGCAGCTGCTGACGGTCAACCAGACGAGCGCCGCCTGCACCGCGTCACTCTCCGCGTCGAGCGCATCGGCGCTGGCCGCGGGCGGCTCGGGCACGGTGTCGATTGCGACACCGCCCGGGTGCCCCTACTCCACGACCGGCGTGCCCAGCTGGTTGACCGTGACCAGCGGCGGCTCGGGCACCGGCGACGGCACCATCAGCTACTCGGTGCAGGCCAACTCCACGATCGCGCCGAGAATCACCACCGTGTTCATTGGCGGCCAGCCCTTCACGCTGACGCAGGCCGGCGTGGCCTGCAGCATCACGGTTGACGCCTCTGGGCTCGGTAGTCCCTTCGCGGTCGGTGGTGGCGTCGGGAGCATCGAAGTGATCGCGAACAGTCCCAGCTGCGGCTGGACCACCTCAGACGACGCTTCATGGGTGAGCCTGGCGCCGATCACCAGCGCCGGCAGCGGCGCGGTTTCGGTATCGGTGACGTCAAACGCCGCCTCGAGCGCGTCGCGGACGGCCCACATCACCATCGGCGGCCAGACGGTGTCGCTCACGCAGTCGGGCACCATGTGCGCGCCGAACCTGCAGTCGGCCAACGGGTCGGCGCCTGGCACCGGCGGTTCGGGCACGGTCGGCGTGATCGCGCCGGCCGCTTGCGGGTGGAGCGCGACCAGCAACGCGCCGTGGCTGATGGTGAACTCGTTCGGCGGCCAGGGCTCGTCGGATGTGTCGTTCACCGCGCAAGCGAATCCTGATCCCTCACCACGCACCGGCACGCTCACGGTGGCCGGCCAGGTGTTCACGGTGAGCCAGGCGGCGGCGCCGTGCGCGATGACGCTGAGCCTGCCCGGCATCACCGTTGCGAATGGCGACGCCACCGGCGACTTTACGGTCACCGGGCCGTCCGCGGCGTGCACGCCGGAGGCGATGAGCTTCGCCAACTGGCTGACGGTGGCCACCAGTTACAGCGGTTCGGCAGGCACGGTGACCTACACGGTCGCGCCCAATCCCCAGTCCACGACGCGGCGCGGCAGCATCCAGGTGGGTGACCGTGCGTTCGTGATCGAGCAACTCGGCGCGGCATGCGCGTTCAGCCTCAATGCATACGGCGCGCTGTTCGACCGGCACGGGGGCTCGAGCCTCTTCCTGGGATCGCCGTCGGCCCTCGGGTGCTCGCCGTTGGTGGGGGTGGATCTGCCCACCATCGTCACGCTCGGCCCGCTGTCGGGGCCGGTGCTGAACATCTTCACGCAGCCGTACACGGTGTCGCCGTTCACCACATCGCTGACCACCGCGATACGGCGCGCGCGCATCACGTTCGGCGGCCAGATCTTCATCGTCAAGCAGACGTCATGGTGAGGCGAGTCATGAACAATTCAGTCATTCGCGGGTTCGTGACGGCGATCGCCATCAGCCTCCTGGTGGCACCGGCCGGCGCGACGACCAAGGGCCCTGGCGCCGGCGGCTACGTCGGCACCGACGAAATCGTGGCCAGCTTCATCGACCTGTCGGTCGGTGGCGGCACGTCGATCCTGTCGGGGGTGGACGATGGCATGACGCCGCTGGCGCTGCCGTTCGCCGTGCCCTTCTTCGGCGTCGATTACTCGATGGCGTGCGTCAGTGCCAACGGCGCCGCTTACCTGGTGTCGTCGGCGGCCGAGTGCAGCGGCTTCGTCGATTTCGCCAACACCGACCTCAACGCGACCCCCCCCGCCCCGCTCGCGGCCCTGTTGCCGTTGTGGTCGGATCTCACCTTCGAGATGCCGGGTGCCGGCGCGGTGCTGTATGGCACTGTCGAAGGCCAGGGCAACCGGCGCTTCGTGATGCAATGGCACAACGCCTACCCGGTGGGCTCGTTGAGTCCGGTGACCTTCCAGGTCGTGCTGACCGAGGGTTCCGGGAAGATCCTGTTCCAGTACAAGACCGTTGACCTCGGTGACAGCAACGCCGCGACCCGCGGCGGGCAGGCAACGGTTGGCATTCGCAACGCCGGCCCCGGCGAGCTTGAATGGAGCGTCAAGGTGCCGGTGATCGCCGACGGCGGCGCCATCCAGTTCTCGTCGGAGACCGGCGACACCACGCCGCCGGTGTTGAGCCTGCCAGACCCCATCACCGTCCAGGCCACCGGCGTGACGACCGTGGTCAACTACCTGGCGACGGCGATCGATAACGTGGACGGCGCGGTCACCCCCGTTTGCGCTCCCACCTCGGGCAGCGCCTTCACCATTGGCGCCCACACCGTGTCGTGCACGGCCACCGATGCCGCCGGCAACAGTTCGGCCCCGGGAACGTTCACCGTCAAGGTCAACGATGTCACGACCCCAGGCGAGATGACCGGGGAGGGCTTCGTCCGCGACGATGGCGCGAAATACCTGTTCACGTTCTCTGCCCGCGAGCGCGCCTCGGGGGCCGAGCGCGCGCGGGTCTCACTGCGGGTCGATGATAACGGCCGCAAGAAGAAGAGCAAGAAGGGAGAACGCGACGACCACTTCGAGTCGCGCACCGTGGCCTTCATGGCCTTCAGCGACGACCCGTCGATCCGGTCCGGCCGGCCGCGGCGCCCGCAAGTTGACACCGTGCTGTTCTCTGGCCTGGGCGAGTGGAATGGCGCGGCGGGCCATCGCTACGAGGTGTTCGCTCAGGACTCTGGCGAAGGCCGGCTCCACCAGGAGTCGATCCGCATGACCGTGTGGAGTCCGTCTGGCGCCGTCGTGGCAACGTTCGAGGGAGAAGTGGAAGGCGGCAACATTCAGTCGTCCCGCCTCCGGCACTAGCCGCTAGCGCGCCAGCTTCTTTCGCTCGTCCAGCAAATACGCTCGCAGGGCCGCCACGGCGGCCTTGTCGAGCTCCGCAAAGCGCGGCATGCCGCGCTCGACCAGCGAGCCATCGAGGATCTTGTCCAGGCCGGTGTAGACCCCCGGCGACGACCGCCGCAGATCCGGCAGAATCGTCGCGCCGCCGTGGCAGCGGGCACAGTAGGTATTGAAGATCTTGGCGCCGGCCGCGATCTCCTCGGGCCGGGCGTTGCTGGCAATGGCCGTCACCGTGCGCGGCCGCGGCCGCGCCGGCAACGCCGCGGTGCCGCCGATCGCGAACGTCAGCAGGCGTCCGTAACTGCGTGTCTTCTTCGGGAACGCGCCACCCCACCCGGCCATCACCGACACGTACTGCTTGCCGTCGATCATGTAGGTGATCGGCGGCGCGACAATGCCGGTCGTGGCCCACGACGACCATAGCTTTTCGCCGGTCGCGGCGTGGTAGGCGATGAAGTCGCCGAGCGCCGTGCCCTGGAACACGAGGTTGCCGGCGGTGGCCAGCGTGCCGCCGTTCCAGTAGGAACCATACTCCGCGGTCCAGCGCGGTTTGCGCGCCACCGGGTCCCACGCCAGCAACCGTCCCGCGTACGGCACGTCGTAGCGGTCCATGTTGCGGCCGATCGGTCCCAGTCCCAGGTTGTATTCGAGCGGCTTGTATTCGAATTCGGTCGGCTGCTCGTAATAGCGCCCGTTATCCTGGGCGGGAATGTAGACGAGCCCGGTCTTCGGGCTGAACGACATGGCCTGCCAGTTGTGGCCGCCGAGCGGTCCCGGGCGAATGTAGGTGCCCTTCTCCTTGTAGTCCGCGCCGGCGATCTCCACCGGCCGTCCGGTCTTCATGTCGACATGCGACGCCCAGTTGACCGTGACGTAGGGATCCGCCGAGAGCAACTCGCCGGTCGCGCGATCGAGCACGTAGAAGAACCCGTTCTTCGGCGCCTGCATGAGCACCTTGCGCTGGCGGCCGCCAATCATCAGGTCGGCGAGCATCATCGGCTGCACGGCGGTGTAGTCCCAGGTATCGCCGGGCACGGTCTGGTAGTGCCAGACCAGCTCGCCGTTGTCGGGGTTGATGGCCAGGATCGACGCCAGGTAGAGGTTGTCGCCGCCGCCGGGGCTCCGGATCTGCCGGTTCCACGCCGAGCCATTGCCGGTGCCGACGTAGAGCAGG
>CAYGMD010000141.1:0-11973 GCA_964350785.1 uncultured Acidobacterium sp.
CCGGGATGGTCAAGGCCGAGCAACTGCTGTCGCACCGGATGCAGCCCGGCGGCCTCTACGACCCGGCCAACATGCCGCTGCTCCACCACGTGCAGCAGGCGCTGCGCGCGCACGTCCACTACAAACTCGACGTGCAGTACATGATCAAGGACGGCGGCGTCGTGATCGTCGACGAGTTCACCGGCCGTCTGATGCCGGGCCGCCGCTGGAGCGATGGCCTGCACCAGGCGGTCGAGGCCAAGGAAGGCGTCAAGATCGAGCGCGAGAACCAGACGCTCGCGACCATCACCTTCCAGAACTACTTCCGCAAGTACCAGAAGCTGTCGGGCATGACCGGCACGGCCGAGACCGAGGCGCCGGAGTTCGCCAAGATCTACAACCTCGACGTGATGGTGATTCCCACCAACCGCTCGATGCAGCGCATCGAGGAACCGGACCTGGTCTATCGCACCGAAGCCGAGAAGTGGGCCGCGATCGTCGACGACATCATCAAGCGGCAGGAAGAGGGGCGCCCGGCGCTGGTCGGCACCGTCTCGATCGAGAAGTCCGAGCGGCTCTCGAGCATGCTGAAGAAGAAGGGCACGAAGCACATCGTGCTCAACGCCAAGTACCACGCGCAGGAAGCCGAGATCGTGGCGCAGGCCGGCCGCAAGGACGCCGTCACCATCGCCACCAACATGGCGGGCCGCGGCACCGACATCCTGCTCGGCGGCAATCCCGAGTACATGGCGCGGCAGCAGAGCCTGAACGAGGGCGTCGCCGAGAAGGTCGTCAAGGGCGAAGAGAAGTACGTGGACGATGACGAGTTCGTCAACTTCTTCCACATCGACAGCTTCTACCGCGTCGGGCGCGCCGACTGGGACCGCATCTTCACGCACTTCAAGCGCCAGTGCGAGGAGGAACACAAGCAGGTCGTGAACCTCGGCGGCCTGCACATCATCGGCACCGAGCGGCACGAAGCCCGCCGCATCGACAACCAGCTGCGCGGCCGCGCCGGCCGCCAGGGCGACCCGGGCTCGTCGCGCTTCTACCTGTCGCTCGAAGACGACCTGATGCGCATCTTTGGCTCGGACCGCATCTCGGGCCTGATGCAGCGGCTGGGCATGGAAGAAGGCGTGCCGATCGAACACGGCATGGTCAGCCGCGCCATCGAGCGCGCCCAGAAGCAGGTCGAAGCGCAGAACTTCGCCGTCCGCAAGCACCTGCTCGAATACGACGACGTGATGAACAAGCAGCGCGAGAGCGTCTATACGCTGCGCCGCGAGATTCTCGAAGGCAAAATTCACCTCAGCGAAGAGGAAGTCAGCGACATCCGCGGTTACGTCATGGCGACGGCGGAGGAGCTGTTCGACGAGAAGATCGAGGAGTTCATCGGCCCCGACGTCGAACCCGATGAATGGGACATCCCCGCCCTGCAGCGCGAGACGATGCAGCTGTTCGCGCTCGGCGAGGACGACTTCGCCGCCGTGAACTTCAGCACCATGAGCGCCGACGAAGTGCGCGACGCGCTGTGGGCGAAGGTCGTCGCCCGCTACGTCGACAAGGAGCACATCGTCCCGCGCGAGATCCTGACCAGGGTCGAACGCGACCTGATGCTGCAGATTGTCGATCAGCAGTGGAAGGACCACCTCTACTCGCTCGATCACCTCAAGGAAGGCATCGGCCTGCGCGGCTACGGCCAGCGCGACCCGCTGGTCGAGTACAAGAAAGAGAGCTTCGCGCTCTTCCAGGACATGCGGCGGCGGATCGAGGAAGAAATCGTCCGCTACTTGTGGTGGCTGAAGCCGGTGGTCGAGCGTGAAGGCGGCGCGCCGACGCTGGCGGTGCCGACGCGCCCGGCCCCGAAGAAGCCCGCCGCGCTCAACTACAACAACCCGGCACAGGAGCGGCCGTCGGTGTTCACCCAGAAGCCGGCCGCGGCCACCGGCATGCCAGACGAGCTGACGCAGGAGCGCGCCCCCTTCGACTCCGCTCAGGGCAGGCCCGCCCGCGTCGGCGGCGACGATGCCCCGATCAAGACCGTGAAGCGCGACGAGCCCAAGGTGGGCCGGAACGACCCGTGCTGGTGCGGCAGCGGCAAGAAGTTCAAGAAGTGCCACGGCGCCTGACACCGATGACGCAGAAGAGACACCAGGGCCGCAGATTACACAGATGACTCAGATCAAAGACCGCATCGCAACATCTCTGGAAGCTGGCCTTCGGACCGCGCTCACGTTCGACGACATCCTGCTGGTGCCGCGGCACTCGACCGTGTTGCCGGCGCAAGTGGACGTCACCACCCGGCTCACGAAGAACATCCAGCTGAACGTACCGCTGCTGAGCGCGGCGATGGACACCGTCACCGAGTCGGAGATGGCCATCGCCATGGCGCAGCAAGGCGGCATGGGCATCATCCACAAGAACCTGTCGATCGAGAACCAGGCCCTCGAAGTGGACCGCGTGAAGCGCTCCGAGAGCGGCATGATCGTCAACCCGATCACGGTCGCGCCCGAGGCGCTGATTCGCGAGGCGCTCGAGCTGATGCAGAAGTACCGCATCTCGGGCGTGCCGATCACCGAGGGCGGCCGCAGGGACGGCCGGCTGGTCGGCATCCTGACCAACCGGGACCTGCGCTTCGAGACCAACCTGTCGCGGACGGTGGCCGAGGTGATGACCAGGGACAAGCTGATCACGGTGCCGGTCGGCACGACCCTCGACCAGGCGCGCGAGATCCTGCACAAGGCCAAGGTCGAAAAGCTCCTGGTCGTCGACAAGGACTTCAGGCTGAAGGGCCTGATCACCGTCAAGGACATCCAGAAGGCGATCAAGTATCCCAACGCCTGCAAGGACTCGCTGGGCCGGCTGCGCACCGGCGCGGCGGTGGGCATTGCCCGCGACACGCTCGAGCGCGCCACCGCGCTGGTCAACGCCCACGTCGACGTGCTGGTCGTCGACACGGCCCACGGCCACTCGCAGGGCGTGATGGACATCGTCCGGCAGATCCGCCAGACCTTCCCCGACCTCGACCTGATCGCCGGCAACGTGGCGACGGCGGCGGCCACCGAGGCGCTGATCAAGA
This sequence comes from uncultured Acidobacterium sp., assembly GCA_964350785.1. GTDB lineage: Bacteria > Acidobacteriota > Vicinamibacteria > Vicinamibacterales > UBA2999 > 12-FULL-67-14b. The sequence continues at coordinate 3,059 of CAYGMD010000141.1, forward strand.
TTGGCGTCAACGCGGTGAAGGTCGGCATCGGCGCCGGCTCGATCTGCACCACCCGCATCGTCGCCGGCATCGGCATGCCGATGATCTCGTCGATCGCGGAATGCGCGGCGGCGGCCGCCAGGCACGACATCCCGGTGATTGCCGACGGCGGCATCCGCACGTCGGGCGACGTGGTGAAGGCCCTGGCCGTGGGCGCCAGCTGCGTGATGGCCGGCAACCTGTTCGCGGGCACCGACGAAAGCCCGGGCGAGCTGATCCTGTATCAAGGCCGGACGTTCAAGGAGTACCGCGGCATGGGCTCCATTGGCGCCATGCGCAAGGGCAGCCGCGACCGGTATTTCCAGGACGATTTCGAGCTTGAAAGCGGCACCAGCCCGGCCGGCAAGCCGAGCATGGAGAAGCTCGTGCCCGAGGGCATCGAGGGCCGCGTGCAGCACAAGGGCAGCATGTCGATGGTGGTGCACCAGCTGATGGGCGGCCTCCGGGCCGGCATGGGCTATTGCGGCGCCGCGACCATTCCCGACCTGCAGCGCGACGCGGAGATCATCCGCATCACCAATGCCGGCTTCCGCGAAAGCCACGTCCACGACGTGACGATCACGAAGGAAGCCCCGAACTACCGGGTGGAATAGGGGTCGCCGATTCGCGGCGCTCGTGGGGGGACAGTCATGCGGATTCGCGCCTTCGTCGCCGTTGCCGGACTCCTTCTCGCTTCTTCCGCCCACGCGCAGTCGACGCCGCTCGTCGTGCTCAGTTCCAACGCCACCAAGTCCGTGGTCGAGGAGCTCGGATTCACGCAAGTCAGCGAGATCCTGAATGTCCCTGGCGCCGAACTGGCCGGGCCGCTCCCGCCCGGACTCCAGGTATACACATCGTTTCAGGCGGCCGTGAGCTCGACCTCAGGGTCGGCGGCCGCGGCGCAGGCCTTCATCGCCTTTCTCGCCTCGGCAGAGGCCGCGCCTGTGATCAAGGCCAAAGGAATGGAGCCGGCGGCCCCGCAGGACCGGCTGCCACCGGTTCCAGTTGATCAGATGACCGCGGCGCAGAAGCAGGCGGTCGCCGACTTCAAGACCGCCCGCGGCGTTGGGATCAGCGGCCCGTTCCATCCGCTGCTGCGCAGCCCCGAGCTGATGACGCGGACGCGGGCGATGGGCGATTACCTCCGCTACCAGAGCGCGCTGCCGCCGCGGCTGAGCGAGTTCGTGATCCTGATGACGGCGCGGGCGTGGACGCAGCAATACGAGTGGAACGCGCACTACCCCATCGCGATCAAGGCCGGCCTGGATCCGCAGGTCGCGCTGGCGATTGCCGAAGGCCGCCGGCCGCCGGCCATGGCCGCCGACGAGGCCGCGCTCTACGACTTCTGCCAGGAACTGCATCGCGACAAGGGCGTCAGCGACGGCACTTACGCGCGGGCGGTCGCGCAGCTCGGCGAGCCGGCGGTCGTCGATGCCCTCGGCATCACGGGTTACTACACGATGCTGGCGATGGTGCTCAATACGGCGCGGACACCGGCGGGCGACGGCACCGCGCCCGTCCTTCGTCGCTTACCCCAATGACCAGGATTGAGCTCAAGGCGGTTCTCCTCTGCCTCTTCCTGATCGGCACGGCCGCGTGCGATCGGGCGACCAAGCACTTCGCCATGACGACCCTGGCGGGCGCGCCTGAGCAGTCATTCCTGTCGGGCGCCGTTCGCCTGACGTACCACGAGAACCCCGGCGCCTTCCTGGGCATGGGCGCCCAGTGGCGCCCGGAAGTGCGGACCACCTTCTTTCAGATCGGTAACGGACTGTTCCTGCTCGCGACAGCGGGCGTCGCGCTGCGCGGCCGGTTTTCGCGCCTGGGGCAGGCCGGTCTGCTGCTGTTCCTCGCCGGTGGCGTCTCGAACCTTGTGGACCGCATTACCATGGGCCGGGTGATTGATTTTCTCAACCTGGGCATTGGTCCGCTCAGGACGGGCATCTTCAACGTGGCCGACATGGCCATCATTGCCGGAGTTGTCATCCTGATCGTCGAAAGCGTCAGAAATACTTACACGTCGCCCGTGTCGAATCCGGCGCCGCTCTAGCGCCCCTATCCCCTTCCGCGTGGCCGCCGATAAGCGGCATGCGATATGCAAAACGCTCAGGGCATGACGTTTGTGAGCCGCCTCGCCGCCGCCGCCGGCATCTCACTGGTGCTGACGTTCCTGCTCATGCTGATCTTCCAGGCCGACAGCCCGTCGCCAAGCGAGGTCCTTAAGGCCTCGAGCGGCACACCGGCGCTGTCTTCATCCGGAATCCGCCCGGTCAGCCTGCGGTAGGCACCGGTTCGTCCCGCCTGGCAGCTCTATCAGCTGCCCGCCATAACTCTCTTTTCAGCCCGATCCCATCTCCTGTTGACATTCGATACGAGCTATCGCATCCTCCTATCGAATATCGATAGGAGAAGCGCAATGGCGTCCCGGTCCAACATCCTTCAAGGCACTCTCGATCTCCTGATCCTCAAGGCGCTCGCCAACGGCGAACTCCATGGGCTGGGGGTCTCGCGGCGAGTCGAACAGATCACCCAAGGGACCTTCCGGGCACAACCGGGGTCGCTCTTCCCCGCCCTCCATCGCCTCGAGGAACAGGGTTACCTCACCTCGGTCTGGCAGGCGTCCGAGAACAACCGCAAGGCGAAGTTCTATGCCCTGAGCCAGGCCGGCCACAAGCAACTGCGCGAGGCGACGTCGCAGTGGAATCGCATTGCGCAGGCCATGGCGCTGGCACTGGAGTCCTAGTCATGCCGCTGGTCCCCCGCCTGCGCAGCTTGTGGCGCAACCTGGTCCGCCGCGAGGTGGTCGAACGTGAGCTCGAGCACGAGCTTCAGGCGACCTTGGAGATACTGATCGACGAGAAGGTGGCGGCCGGAATTGAGCCCATCGAGGCACGGCGCCGTTCGCTGCTGGAGCTTGGTGGCGTCGAACCGCTCAAGGAACGAGTTCGCGATGCTCGCGTGGGGGTTCGCTTCGAGACGATCGTCCAGGACCTGAGATACGCCACTCGTCACATTCGCCGTTCGCCGGCATTTTCGGCGGCGACGATCGTCACGCTGGCGCTCGGCATCGGCGCGAACACGGCGATGATCAGCGCGCTCAACACCCTTTCCTTCCGCCGGCTCGCCATCCCCGATCCCGATGGCCTCTTCAGCCTTTCGAGCTACAACGACAAGGGGGTGAAGCGGTACGTGCCCATGACGATCGTGAACGACTTCGCCGGCCAGGGACCGTTCGCGAAAGCCTGTGGCTACAACGGCGGCGTGAATTTCGCCGTCGAAGCTAACGGCATCCCGACCACGGTGGTCGCCGCGTTTGTCACGGGACGCTGCTTCGAAGTGTTTGGCGTGTCGCCCGTCCTGGGCCGCGCCATCTCGGAGACCGATGCGCCGGTGTTCGCAGCCGGCGCCAAGGTCGTCGTCATCAGCGAACGGCTGTGGCGGCAACTGTTTGCCTCGCGACCCGATGCCATCGGCCAGTCCATTCGGATCGACGCCGCCGAAGCCATCGTGATCGGCGTGCTGCCCCAGGCGTTTCGCGGCATTCACGCCGACACGGGCATTGATGTCTTCGCCACGCCCGACAGCATCATCCCAGCCGGCGCGCAGCGCCGGCCGGTGGCGACAGAGATCCTGGGACGGCTGAAGCCGGGCCTGTCGCGGGAAGAAGCCTCGGCGCAACTCGAGACGATGTGGCCGGCCCTGCTCGCCAACGCGCGGGCGGCCACCCGCAATGCCAATGAAGGCGCCAACCTGCTCGGCGACATCATTCGCCTCGACCCCATGGGCACTGGCCTGTCGGCCACCCGTGAACAGTATGGGCAAGCCATGACTGTCATGGTGGCCTTGACGGCACTGCTGCTCGTTCTGGCCTGCGTGAACCTCGGGTGCCTGCTCTTGACGCGGTTGTCGGCTCGCACCGCCGAATTGGGCGTACGGCTCGCCCTCGGCGGCAGCCGCTGGCGCGTCGGCCAACAGATGCTGCTCGAAGGGGTGCTGCTCTCCACGGCCGGCACACTCCTCGCCGTGCCCACAGCCTTTGCGATCGTCGCGCCAGTGACGGCGCTCCTCGATCCGGGGGCGATTGGCTGGCAACTATCCTTTTCGCCCGATCGCCGGGTGCTCGCCGTGATGGCAGCCATTGGCCTGGCCGCCGGCGTGCTGATGACCGCGCTGCCCATGGCCTTCGCGTTGCGTCGCCAGGAGGCAGTTCGATTCTCCTGGGACCGCACGACGACGGGCAAGGCCGGCCGCTGGATTCGCGGCTTGCTGGTGGCGCAGGTGGCGCTGTCGACGGTCATGCTGGTCGGATCGGCCCTGCTGGCACGGTCGCTTTACGTGATCCAGCACGCCAATCCCGGCGTCCGTGCCAGCGAGCTGATGACGGCGAAGCTCGCCTCCGGCCCCGGCGATGGGCGAAGCCCGAATGCCGACCCGCAGTATCCGCTGCTGCTCGAGAAACTCCAGGCGCTGCCCGGCGTCGGGCGGATTGCCCTGGCCCGCGTGTTCCCGCGCCGCCTCGGCAACAACACCTTCGAGGTGGGCTTCACAGGCGAACCGGCCAATCTGGCGCCGGCGTCGCTGGACGGCGTCTCGGCCAACTTCTTTGACGTCGCGGGCATCCCGCTGATCGCCGGACGCACCTTCAACTCGTCCGACACGCGCACCTCACCCCGCGTCGTGGTCATCAGCGACAACCTGGCACGCGCCATTTCGACCGACGGCCGAGTCATCGGCCGCCGCATTCGCTACGGCACCATGAAAGACATGGACAGCCTGACTGTCGTTGGGGTCGTCGGCAAGGCCACCCAGGGCGACCTGCGCAACCCCACGCCGAATCTGGTCTACGCCGCGGGACAACAAGCGCCCAGCTTCAGTAACGTCAACCTCCTGATCGAAGTCTCCGGCGACACGGCGGCCATTGCGGCTGCGGTGCGCCGGACGGTGCTGGAACATGGCCGCGAGTTCGTGTTCGACATTGACATGGTCGAGGATCTGCTGGCGGCAGGGCCCGCCCGCGAACGCGTGAGCGCCCTGCTCTCGGCCATGATCGGCGGCCTCGCCGTCCTCCTGGCCGTCATTGGCATTCAGGGCGTGCTGGCATATTCGGTCTCCAGGCGCACGCGGGAAATCGGCGTCCGGATTGCCCTCGGCGCCAATCCGGGCGCCGTCGCCGGCGGCATCATTCGGGAGGCCGGCATCCTGGTCCTGCTGGGGCTGGCCCTCGGCCTGCCCGCCGGGTTCGCCTCTGCCCGCGTGCTCCGCGCGCTGCTGGTCGGCGTTTCCGGCAACGATGCCATCGCGTATGTCGGTGTCGCGGTGCTCTTGCTGATCGTCGGCCCGGCGGCCGCGATGATGCCGGCACGCATGGCAGCGAAGGTGGACCCGGCGGTCTCGCTGCGCGGGGATTAGTCGAACTCGATTTCCCGCACATCGCCGCCGCGATCAGTGATCCGGACCGTGATCGCATCGCGAATCTTCCGCGAGAGGCGTTCCGACCACTCCACCACAGTGACCCCGCGGTTGGCGAGATCCTGATCCAGGCCGATCTCGTCGAGGTCGGCGCGATCGAGGCGATAGAGGTCGACGTGAATCAACGGCAGCCGGCCGCCGCGGTATTCGTGGACCAGCGTAAAGGTCGGACTGGTGACCTCCGCTCGATCGAGGCCGAGGCCTTCAGCCAGCCCCTTCGTGAACGCCGTCTTCCCCGCCCCGAGATCGCCTGACAGCAACAACACGGCGCCGGGCTTCAGTTCCGCCGCGAACCGGGCCGCAATCGCGCGCGTGTCGGCCTCGGAGTTGGAATCGTAGACCACGTGAAGATAATGAAGAAGATTAAGAGGATTCGAAATCTGTGACCAATTTGTGTCTAATCGGTGGCTGCATTTCTGTCTAATCGGCGGCTTTCGTGGCCACGCGGCGCCGAGCCGTCAACTCCAACACAGCATCGCCGATGTGGTCGACCAAGTCTGCGGCCGTCATCGACACCTCGCCGTTGTCGGCATCGGCCAACTCGCCCGCCGACCCGTGCAGGTACACGGCCAGGCGGCAGGCGGCTTCGGCGTCGAGTAACTGGCCCAGCCACGCGGCCAGCATGCCGGCGAGCACGTCGCCGGTGCCGCCCGTGGCCATGCCGGCGCAGCCGGTGGGATTCACGAACACCTTCTCATTCGGCGTGACCACCAGCGTGCGATAGCCCTTGAGGACGACGTAGAGCTTGTGACGCTTGGCGAAGTCGGTGGCAATGCCAATGCGATCGGCCTGCAGGTCATCAACACTGCAGCCCACCAACCGCGCCATCTCGCCGGGGTGCGGCGTGATGATCAGGTCGCGGCCTTCGCGGCCCACCAGCAGCGACGGCTCGTCGGCAAACGCGTTGAGCGCGTCGGCATCGAGCACCAGCGGACCGTCGTACTTGTCCAGCAACTCCCTGACGAACGTCGTCACGCCTTCGCCGCGCCCCAGCCCAGGACCGGCAACGATCACGTCGGCCTCGATGCCGAGCACGGCGTCGGTGGCCGCGAAATGCACGGTACCGTCGGGCGTCTCGTCCAGGCCCGCGGTCATGTACTCGATGCCGTGGGCCGCGATGGTCGGCTGGCACGCGCGCGGCGACGCCACGGTGACCAGGCCGGCGCCCGAGCGCAGGGCGCCCTGTGCGCACAGCACGGCGGCGCCCGCCTTCCCCACCGAACCCGCGACCACGACCACGTGGCCGAAGTCGCCCTTGTGCGCATCCACCGCGCGCGCCGGAATCAGCGGCCGCATCTGCTCGCGCGTCAGCAGCTCGATATGCGGACCTTCCAGCTGGTCGAACACGTCGGCGGGGATGCCGATGTCGGCAATCACCACCTCGCCGGATTTCGATTCGGCCGGCGGCAGTACCAGCGGCAGCTTCGGCGCGCCCAGCGTCACGGTGACGGTGGCGTCGATCGCATCGCCAATCAGGTCGCTGGTGTCGGCCGACATCCCCGACGGCATGTCGATCGACACGATCGGCACGCCGCCCTCGTTGATGTCGGCCACCACCGTTTCGTAGAAGCCGGTCAGCGGCGCCGACAGGCCCGTGCCAAACATGGCGTCGATAATCAGGTCGTGGCCGGTGATCTCGGCGCCGTGCAGTTCCCACGCGGTCTCGTCGGCCACCTCGACGACGTTCTGGCCGATGCGGCCGAGGATCTCGAGGTTGATGCGGGCGTCGCCCTTGACCGCGGCGACCTTGCCAATCACGAACACCGATACATCGACGCCCCGTTGCTGCAGGGTGCGGGCCACGACGAAGCCGTCGCCGCCGTTATGGCCCTTGCCGCAGACGATGGCGACGCGGCGCTCGGCCAGGTCGGGATACAGGGACTCGACCGCCGCCACCACCTGGCGGCCGGCGTTCTCCATCAAGACCAACGACGCCAGGCCGATGTCCTGGATGGTCCGTCGGTCGGCTTCACGCATCTGCTCGGCGTTGAGGATTCTCATCGGGAGTCGGGAACCGGGAACCGGGAGTCGATTGAGGCCAACATAGCATGGTCTCGGCGCCTTGGAGTACGATCGTTGCTGATGAGCGCTTACGTCAACGTCAACGGCGTGATCACCGACGCCGGCCACGCCGTGATCCCCGTCTACGACCACGGCTTCCTCTACGGCGAAGGGGTCTACGAGGTGTTCCGCACCTACGGCGGCATGCCGTTCCTGTTCGACCGGCACCAGGCGCGGCTGCGGGCCTCGGCGGCGCGCCTCGGCCTGGCCGTGCCGTTCTCGGACGAGGAGGTGCGGCGCCGGTCGCTCGAGACGATGGCGGCGGCCGGCCTGGGCGCCGGCGCCGAAGCCTACGTGCGCATCCTGCTGACTCGCGGTGTCGGCGAGATCACCTACGATCCCGCCGCCTGCCCCACCCCGTCGCTCGTGATTATCGCCAAGCCCCTGCCGCCCACGCCGCCGGCCCACTACACGGCCGGCACCAAGGTGGTGATGGTGGAAGACATCATCCGCAACCACCCGGACTCGGTGTCGCCGCTGATCAAGAGCAACAACCTGATTAACAACGCGCTCGGCATGCAGCAGGCCATCCGCGCCGGCGCCCAGGAAGCGATCTTCCGCAACTACCGCGGCGAGCTCGCCGAGTGCGCCCAGTCGAACCTGTTCATCGTCTCGAGGAGCGTAGTGAAAACGCCGCCGCTCGACGCCGGACTGCTGGCCGGCATCACGCGGGCATTCACCATCGAGGTGGGCACGGCCGCCGGCGTCCGCTGCGAGGAAGCCGTGCTCAGGGATCAGGATCTGTTCGAGGCCGATGAGGCGTTCTTCACGAGCACGACCAAGGAAATCGTGCCGATCGTCCAGGTGGACGACCGGACGATTGGTGATGGGCAGGTGGGGCCCATCACCAAGAGGTTGTTAGCGCAATACCGTCGCGCCGCCTACGTGTAGGATTCGATCGGCGGGCAGATGCAGACCAGGTTTCGGTCGCCGTACGGATTGTCGATGCGGCCCACGCTCGGCCAGAACTTGCCGGCGCGCACCCACGGCAGCGGATAGGCGGCCTTTTCGCGCGAGTAGGCATGCGGCCAGGCGTCGGCCGACACGGCGGCCGCGGTATGCGGCGCGTGCTTCAGCACGTTGTCCTTCGCGTCGACTTGGCCGGTGATCACTTCTTCGATCTCCTGGCGAATCGCAATCAGCGCGTCGCAGAAGCGGTCGAGCTCGGCCTTGGGCTCGCTCTCGGTCGGTTCGATCATCAGCGTGCCGGGCACCGGGAACGACACCGTCGGCGCATGGAACCCGTAATCCATCAGCCGCTTGGCGACGTCGCCTTCCTCCACGCCCTTGGCCTTGAACGCGCGCAGGTCGAAGATCATCTCGTGCGCGACGCGGCCGTTCTCGCGCGTGTAGAGCACGTCGTAGTG
>CAYGMD010000142.1:0-11828 GCA_964350785.1 uncultured Acidobacterium sp.
GCTGTCGAATCCCGCCGGGTTCGCCGCGCTCGCCACCATTCGCACCACGCGCGGCCTGACGAGTCGAGCCGGTGTCATGCCGCTCAACACCTATAACGATGCGGTGGGGCCCATGGCGAAGTCGGTGCGCGATGTCGCGCTGGCGCTCGACCTGGTGACCGGAGCGGATCCCGAAGACCCGGTCACCGCCCAGGCGGCGTCGCACATCTCCGGCTCGTTTGCCCAGGGGCTGGACGCCGCATCGCTCAAGGGCAAGCGCATCGGCGCATTGCGGCAGCGGTTTGTCGGCTTTACCGGCGAGCGGGAAGTGGCCGCGAACATGGACCGCGTGATCAAGGAATTGCAGGCCGCGGGCGCCACCGTGGTTGACGTCGCGATTGCCGATTACGACGCGAAGTACGCCGCCGCGCGTGGCGCGGCCCCAGGCTCCCTGCGCGACGGATGGACGGCGTATCTTTCCCGTGGCGCCACGCCGGGCGACAAGGTGTTGACCATCCAGGACCTGCTCGCATCGGGCAAGCTGGCGCCGGTCAGCGCCCGCCGCTTCGAAGGCGCGTTGGCGCCGGTGCCCACGGGCGCGGCGCGCGACGAGGCGACTCGCCGGTTCATTGCCGGCCGAGAAACCTTCAGGCAGATCTTCGTGGACCTCATGGATCGGCAGAAGCTGGATGCGCTGCTGTTCCCCGCGAACCAGGCGCGTCCGCACACGCACGAAGGCGGACTCGAGCGCTACGGCTCGGAACCGGGCACCTGCGAGGAAAGCGCGGCCACCGGCCTGCCGCAGGTGACCGTGCCGGCCGGGTTCATCGGCGGACGGTATCCCGCGGGGATTTCACTGCTGGGACGAATGTGGGATGACAAGCGCCTGTTGGAACTGGCCGCGGCCTACGAACGCGCCACGCGACATCGACGTCCACCGTCGACGGTTCGCTAATACAGGACGGCGGCTTCGCCGACGTCGACGATTCGCTTCTTGAAGTGCGCCACGATCGCGTCGCGCCGCCTCATCATGGCGTCGACCTCCGGGCCGGTGAGCTGATCGTCCACGGCCTGCTTGACGGCGTCCTTCGTGAGCGCCTCGAGGCGGGGCAGCAGCGCGCGATCGATCTTGGAGAGATCCTGGCTGTAGAGCAGCTCGGTCTGCAGCCGGAACGCGCGGGTGAAGTCGATCATCATCACCCTCCATTCCGGCGTGATGAGCACGTTCCCCGTGTTGCGATCGGTGTCGCGCGTGAGAGCCGCGAACACGCGCATGCGATACATCTGGTGGTTCCATTCGGCCGGGTTGGGCGGCTCGATCTTCTTCTTCAGCCGCTCGCCCTCGTCCATCATGGTGTCGACCCACCAGCTCAGGGAGCCAATCTTGCCGTTCCAGCGCCGCTCCACGTGCACGGGCATCATGTGATCGAGGCCCAGCAACTGCGACAGGGTGTAGGCCGCGAGGTTGTAGCGGTAGGCGTCGACGAAATTCAGTTCCGTCTGGGCCGTCCTCCCGCCACCGGTCAGGTTGGCCACCGTCTGCCGCTCGTCCACCGCCTGGAAGGCGGCGTCGTGGGTCAGGGTGCCGTTCGTGAGGGTCAGGCGTTTCGGGGCCGTGACGCCCTTGCTGATGTCACGCGACCGGATGATCTTGGCGTTGAGCAGGAAGTCGCGGATCTCGGCGGCGGTCAGCGCCGGCGAGACCGCGGGCGCCGCGGGTTGCGCGAGGGCCGGCGAATAGACGAGCAGCGCAATCACGAAGAGGACGACGCCGCGCACGCCGGTCCTGCTCATGAGCGGAGCTATTTATAGATTTTCGTGAAGTTGACCGAGGCGCCGCCCACTTGCGGCTGGACGCCCATGTTGAACTTGCTGCCGCCCAGGTTCATGGTGACGGTGCGGGCCGACGCGAGTCCGACACCCATGCCCATCACGACATCGGTGGCGTGGTGGCGATTCCACGCCATGCGCGCCAGCGCCACATAGGAACCGAACGCATACGCCGGCACGCCGGCCTTCCAGCCGTAGTGACGATGCAGCACGGCGGCAGTGGCAAACGCGCTGGCGGAGTGACCCGACGGGAACGACATGTTGTTGCTGCCGTCGGGACGCTCGCGCCGCACTGATACCTTCACGCTCTGGACGATGACCTGCGACAGAATCTGCGCGCGGGCGATATCACGCCCGACAATTGCCAGCTTGTCGTTGCGGATCACCTTGCCGAGCCCGTAGCCGGCAAAACCGACGCCGGCCTGGAAGGCGAAGCTGCCCATGATGTTGCCCGATTCGAACAGGGTGGTCGGAATGCCGAATCCGTTGTTGACGCCCTCCCGGTCCCACGGCGCCGTGGCGATGGCGAAAACCGAGGTATAGGCCATCACGCGAGCGGTGTCCGCGCTGAAGAAGTGCTTGAAGTCGCCGGCGACGGACTTGAAGAAGCCGCGGGACTCGACGTCGGTGACACGCGGCAGGATCACGTCGCCCGGCAGGGGCTGGCCGGGACGCGGCAACTGTCCACCGAGCTCTTCGCCCGCGCCGGGTTTAGCGCCGGCGGCCGCCGCCTCCGCGCGTGTGGTGTCTGCCGGCGTCGCCTCCTGGGCCAATGCTGGAACGGTCAGGCTCAGGGTGGCGACAAAAAGGACGGCGGTGCGAGGGAAAGTCATCAAGCAGCACCTTGGGTTGAGCTGGCGAAAACGGTCCTCAAGTATCGCACGAAAATCCGGGGCCGCGACTCCCTCGGGTCCCGCCCGCGTATCGGCAGCATCGGTGAATTACGGGAGGCGTTCCAGTCCAACCAGCGACCAACCGGTAGAATTTCGGCGGAAATACACGGAAATGGGCCTGGACCACGGTTCGGGCCCGCCGACCGCCGAAATGTCCACCTTGATGAATTCCGAAGCCGGCAGGGCCGGCACAGGCATCGGGCTCTGGGTTTCCTCAGTCGTTACCACCAGGGTCGCCGTGTCGGCCTGATTGTCGAAGGTGTACCAGAGCGCGCGATAGCCCGGTGCCCGGTCGGCCACGGCCGCGTCGACCGCAAAGTTGCGGAACGTCAGGTGGCCTTGACCATCGATCGCCGGCTCGACGACGGGATTGACCTTGGGCAGGAAGGTCTGCAGGATGCGCAGCCGCCGATCGGCGATCGCCTTCGCGAGAAACGCCTCGGCCGCCGGATCGCCGAAGCGCGCTTCGGCGACGGCCGCCTTGATCATGTCGTCGGTGATCGCCGCCAGCTTGCTGGCCGCCCAGAAGGTATCGTCCGGCCGCATGTGCCGGAATGCCGCGTTGGTGATGTGCGGCCACCACGCCTCCGGGTCCCAGTCCGCGTGATCGCGCGGCAGGCGCCCAATCGCCGGCGACTCGAAGTAGTCCTGACGGCGCCATTTCGGAATCCTGAAGCCGAGCGACAGCGTGCGCTTGCCGATTTCGCCCGGCTCCTCGACCAGCGGCTCGTATCCTTCCCAGCCTTCGCGTGGTCCGACCGCGGCGCTGCCGAGCGCCGAGCCGAAATCGAGCAGGTAGTGGCGGATGAAGCTGCGCCCGTTCTCGGTGACGAGCGACGACAGCGAGTTGATGCCCTTGGCGTCGACGTGGTTCAGCCACGCCGCGAACACGAAATAGCCGCGCAACTCGCGGCGGTGTTCGTGCGGGATGATGTCGTTGGGGTCGTCGGCGCGCGTGCCGTGGAAGGCAATGCGGCCCACCGGCCGGCCCGGGGTTGCCTTGCTCAGGATCACCCGGTAGCTGCCGTCGGCGTCGCGGTCGGCCCGCGAGAGCAGCCGCGCGATGTCGCTGTGCCGCATCGGCCGCGGCATCTCGCCGGTCGGCGTGATGCGCGTGTCCTTGCCGATCGTCAGGTTGTCCGGCCGCAACTGGCCGATGTGGTACTCGGCGGTGTGATACCCGGCCGCCCAGAACAGCTTGGCCGCGACAATTTCGCTGCCGGTCGCCATGGCGCGCCAGCCCGGGGGATCGCACTTGACGAACCACACATCGCCGGCCGTGTCGCGAATCGTGAAGCCCGGCGTCACGCCGTCGCTCTTGGCCGACACCACCGTCCACGCGCCGGGTGCCGGGCCGTTGCTGGTGTTGGCGGCGCGCGCGACCAGCGCCGGCGTCAGCGGCAGCCGCCCGGCGCGGTTCACGAAGAACGGGCCGTCGGGGACTTCATCGACGGTATTGATGTTCTTGGCGCGCTGGCCGATGTCGTCGTCGCCGGGACGCCAGAACAGGTTCTCGAGCGTCTGGTAGGCGAGGTCCGGCTCGTACCGGTTGGCGTTCTTCACGTCCTGCGTGATCGGCTCGCGCCAGATCGGATCGTCAGGGTAGAAGCGGCGGGTTTGCCCGCTCACCGTGAGCGTGGTCACCAGCGTGACGATGGCGACTGCCGTCAGCCTGATCTGAGTTATCCGCGTCATCTGTGGCCCTGGTGTCGCCATCGGTGTCAAAAGATCTGGCTCCCCGCGAAGACGAGGTTGCGGCCTTCGCGCCCGCGCGCATATTCGACACGCAACGCGGTGAACACCGGCCCGTGAAAGCGCGCGCCGATGCCCCAGTTGGACTCGAAATCACGGAACCGGAACTGTCGCACGTCCCCCGCCACCTGCCCGGAGTCCACGAACAGCGCCATGTCGAGGTACCGCGACGGCCGCCAGCGGTACTCGCCGGTGAGGAGCACGCGGTTGCGATCGGTAAAGCGCCGCGTGCTGAAGGCGCGCAGCGTGCTGCCGCTGCCAAGGAACGGCGCCAGCGGCACCGGGACCTGGCTGCCGTGGTCGGTGCTCGTCAGCGTCATCAAGCCGCGGACCGCGAGGACGAACTGCTCGCGCATCAGCGGCACGAGCTGGCGCACTTCGTATTCCTGCGAATCAAACGAGAAGGGGAGATCGTGGCGTTCCTCGTGCCGCTCCCAGGCGACGCGGTAGAGCCCGCCGCGCGTGCTGTAACCCGGCGAGGTGCGCGAGTCGACGGCCACCTCGGCGCGCATCACGTTGTACCGCAACGCGCGGCCGATGCCCGGCGCGGGCCGCGCCGCCAGGTCGAAGTGTTCCACCGCGGTCGTGAGATCGACGAACGAATAGCCGCCGCCGAACGACAGCCATCGCACCGGCTTGAACGTCGCGTCGGTGCTGTACTCCGTCGGCTGGTAGTCGTACTCGAAATCGGTCGAGGGATCCGTGGCGGGTCCCACGCCGTAGTACGGCACGTCTCTCGCCTTGGTCCAGCGGGCCTCGGCGCCGATCTGCAGCCGGTCACGGAACAGCGCCGGCGCGACCAACCGGGTTTCCAGCACCTGCGAATTGTTGATGGAGATGCCGGCCAGCAGGTTGAGCGAGCCCGACTTCTCGAAGCGCTTCAGGTAGCCGGCGCCGACCGCCATGCCTGAGCCGCCGAAGACGCTGCCAAACCAGGGATAGGCGCCGCCCCCCCCGCTGAGCAGCGGCGACAACAGCACGCGCCGGATGACCAGCTCCGCGTCCGACGGCCCTTGCGGCTCCAGCCGTTTGGCTTTCTCGGCTTGCTGGTCGGCAATCGTCTCGACGCGGGTGGACTGCGCGAACGCAGGCAAGCTCAGCAGCAGCGAAACGATGAGGAACGCTGTAGCCCGAGGCATCGACCCTCGATTATAAGGCCGCGCCGACCTGCCGGGCGCCGCCGTCGAGCCTGGCCCCCCAGCGCCAGGTCCGCGACCACGTTCACCGCAGCGCTTGGTAGATCAGGTTCGGAAACGCGTCGCGGATGTCGCTTCCGTTCGGGAGCAACTGGAGCATCAGCACCATCACCAGCTTCTCCTGCGGATCGACGCGATAGGTCGATCCGTAAGCGCCGCCCCATCCGAAGGACCCTTCCGTTTGCATGCCGCCGGCGCCGTAGCGATCGGTGGTCTCGAAGCCGAGGCCAAATCCCAGTCCGGTCGTCGAGTGCAGCGTGCCCACCTGGTTGGTGGCCATCAGCCGCACGCTGCGGGGCGACAGCAGGCGGACGCCGTCGAGCGTGCCGCCCAGGCGAATCGCCTCGAGGAAGCGCGCGTAGTCGCGCGCAGTCGAGAGCAGCCCGGCGCCGCCGGCGAAGTTCCGGCGCGGGCCGTCGACGTAATGTCCCTGGCCGCGCGGGCCCTCCGGGGCGCGCACGTAGCCGGCATCCTGGCTCGCATAGACCGCCGACAACCGCCCGCGTTCGGCGGGTGGCAGGAAGAACTGCGTGTCCTTCATGCCCAGCGGGGCCGTGATGCGCGTGCGCAGGTACTCATCGAGCGGCAGGCCCGAGACTTTCTCGACAATGCAGCCGAGAACGTCGGTGTTGTAGCCGTATACCCACTTCTCGCCGGGTTGCGCCACGAACGGCAACGTCCCGAGCCGCTCCATGGTCGTGCAGACGGGCTCGTCCTTGTCGGCGGTGTACCAGCCGGCGCCCGCCGCGGGGCCCAGGCCCTTGGCCTTGTACAGGTCGGCAACCAGTGCCTCGGTGCCGTAGGACACGCCGGCGGTGTGCGTGAGCAGGTCGCGGATGGTGATCGGCCGGCGCGCGGGCTCGGTGATCAGGGTGGTCCCCTTCTTCCCGGTCGCCACCGTCGTCTTGGCGAACGTCGGAATGAAGTCGCCGGCGCGCCGGCTGAGCGACAGGCGGCCCTCCTCGATCAATTGCATGATCGCGACACTGGTCAGCGCCTTGGTCTGCGACGCGATCCGGAAGACCGTGTCGGTCGTCATCGGCCGGCCGGCTTCCTTGTCGGCCCAGCCGAAGGCTTGCTCGTAGACCGGCCTGCCGTCCTGCAGCACGAGCGCGACGATGCCGGCGACGCGGTTATCGTCGACGTAGCGCTGGAGACCGCTGTCGATCACGGCGACCCGGTCGGGCGCGAGCCCCGCCGGCCGGGTCTGGAGGGAGGCCGACGCCGGCAGCAGCACGAGCGCCGCCAGCATCACGACGATTCCGATCCGCGTTCTGAACATATGCCCCTGCCTTGTCGAACCTGCTATGGAAGCCGCAACATGGCGGCCAGCGCGCATTCCTCGGCCACCTTGAGGTAGCGGCGCACGCTGTCGGTGCCGATGACGTAGGGGTGCGGATCGCCCGGCTTGCGCGTGGCCATGGCGGGCAGCTTGGTCTTCGAGCCGTCGAAGATGGTGTGGTTGGCGATCAGCACGTCGGCGCCGGCCTTGGTGACGATGTCGCTGAAGCGGCGTGCCGAGTCGATGTAGATCTGAAAGCGCTCTTTCGAGTGCGGGAAGTTGAACGCCGTCCCGCCCCAGGCCGCCGCGACGTGGCGCGAGCCCCGGTCGAAGACCGGTACCAGCGTCGAGACTGTGCCCATGGTGTGCCCGGGCGTGATGTAGAAGGTCAGCGTCTGGCCGCCGAGCGTCAGGACCTGGCCATCGGTCACCACCATGTCGCGCTTCGGCTTCGCGGGATCGCGCGTGTTCTTCTCGAGCATGTCCCAGTCGGCTGCGGACAGCAGCACCCGCGTTTTGAACGAATCCTGCAGGTACTGCGCGCCACCGGAATGGTCACGATGGCCGTGGCTGACGAGCGCGTACTTGATCGTGCCGGGATCGAGCCCCAGCTTTTTCAGCCCGCCGACAATCTGGCTGTCGACCGAGTACTCGAAGATGGTGTCAAGAATGATGATGCCGTCGGCGGTCGCGACCGCCCAGGCCGAGTATTCCTTCTCGCCGACGAAGTAGAGGTTGTCGAACACCTTCACGGCGTCGGCCTCCCACGTGGACCTGGCCGGTGGACCGGGTGGTCTTGGCGGGGTCGCCGCGGTGGTCGTCGTGGCGGGAGGAGTGGGCCGTGCCGGCTCCGGTTGGCACAGCCGGGCGAACAGGCCGACGTGATCCTGGCCGGCCGCGGCGCGGGCCGCCGCGACATGCGAGTCGATGGTGCCCAGCGGCGCCTGCGCGTCGAGGCGCAGCAAGCCCGGCGTCAAGGCGAGTGCGGTTGCGGCCAGCGTGCCGGCGATCATCGATTTCATGCCATCCCCCCGACGCAGATTCTATGCCGATAGCACGACGCCGATGGCCCCGATTATGGCCACCAGCAACGTGCCGGGAATGGCGAAGCGCAACCAGCGGCCGTAGGGCACACCGGCGCTGAGCAGGATCGCGAGCAGGGCGCCATTGGTCGGGACGAACAGGTCGGCCAGCCCGGCGCCGGTCTGGTAGGCAATCACCGCGGCATCCCGCGAGACCCCGAGCAGGTCGGAGAGCGGCGCCATGATCGGCATGGTGAGCACGGCTTGTCCGCTCACCGACGGCACCGGCAGGTGCAGCAGCGTGTGCATCGGCACCATCATCAGCGCCGCCACCGTGCCGGGCAACCCCGACAGCGGTGCCGCCAGCGAATAGACGATGGTGTCGATGACGCGGCCGTCGGTGAGCACGAGACTGATCGCGCGCGCCACGCCGACGAACAGCGCCGCGGCCAGCATCGACTCCATCCCCTTGAGAAAGCCCGTCGTCGTGGCCGTCAAGTCGCGGCCGGCGGCCAGGCCCACGGCGAACCCGGCCACCAGGAAGATCGCCGACAGTTCGTTGAAGCCCCAGTCGAGCCGCAACACGCCATAGACATAGGGAACGAAGGCCAGCAGCAAGAGGGCGAGCAGCAGGCCGTCGCGCCGTGTCGCGGGTCCTGTCGTGACCGGCAACCCTTCCACCTTCGCCAAGGCTCCGGCGGACAAGAAACGGTTGCCTCCACCAATACCGGTCGGCCGAACGTCGTCGCGCGACGTCATCGCCAGCGTCCAGGCGATCCAGGTGGTGATCGCGGCCGCCAGCAGGGCGAAGCGAAGGACGGGCATGGTCAGCGGCGGCAGTTCGGCGAAGCGCAGCGCGATGCCGGTCTGGAACGGATTGGTTGGACCAAACGCGGCGCCGACGGCCGCCGATCCAACGCTCATGGCCAGGGCCGTGATCGCCCCGAACCCGAGACCCCGGCTGAGCAGGACCATGACCGGCACGAGCGCGACGATCTCCTCCTGCATGTTCTCGACGGCGCCGAGCGTGGCGAAGGCGAGGCTGACGGCAAGGACAATGGTTCGCGGCCGCCGGGTGAAGCCGACCAGCGCGCCGACCAGCCGCGACAGCGCGCCGGTGGCATCGAGCAGGGCAAACGCGCCGCCGACGAACAGGATGGAGACGATGACATCGGCGCCGGCGATGACGCCGCGAGGCACCGCCCGCACGGCCGCCATCGGGCCGACGGGTGTGGCCGGCACCTGGGCATAGGTGCCCGGTATCACCAGCGTGCGGCCGGTCGCCGCGTCGGTGCGCCGCTGGTACTCGCCGGCCGGGATGGTCCAGGTGAGCGCGGCCGCCACGCCGACGGCCGCCAGCAGGAGGACGAAGGGATGCGGCAATCGCAACCGCATCACCGAATCACTTCTTCAGTTCGGCGAGGACTGCGTCGATCATCTTCTTGGCGTCGCCGAACAACATCTGCGTGTTGTCCTTGTAGAACAACGGGTTGTCGACGCCCGCGTAGCCGCTGGCCATGCCGCGCTTCATGACGATGCAGGTCTTGGCCTTCCACACTTCCAGGATCGGCATGCCGTAGATGGGGCTCGACGGATCGTCGAGCGCGCCCGGATTGACGATGTCGTTGGCGCCGCACACGATGACGACATCGGTGCTGGGGAAGTCCTGGTTGATCTCTTCCATCTCCAGGACGATGTCGTACGGCACTTTGGCCTCGGCCAGCAGCACGTTCATGTGCCCGGGCAGGCGGCCGGCGACCGGGTGGATGGCAAAGCGGACGGTGGCGCCCTGGTCGCGCAGGATCTTCGTGACCTCGTACATCGGGTGCTGCGCCTGGGCGACGGCCATGCCGTAGCCGGGGACCACCACCACGCTCTTGGCCTCGCGCAGCAGTTCCGCGGTCTCTTCCGCGGTGATGCTCTTCACCTCGCCGGCCGGCTGCGCGCCGGCGGCCGGGGCCTTGCCCTCTTCGGCGCCGAAGCCGCCCAGGATCACGCTGATGAACGAGCGGTTCATGGCGTGGCACATGATGTAGCTCAGGATCGCGCCGCTCGACCCGACCAGCGCGCCGGTGATGATCAGCAGGTCGTTGCCGAGCATGAAGCCGGCCGCCGCCGCCGCCCAGCCCGAGTAGCTGTTGAGCATCGACACCACCACCGGCATGTCGGCGCCGCCGATGGCCATCACCAGGTGAATGCCGAGCAGCGACGCCACCACCGTGGCGATGATCAGCGGCTGCAGCGCCGCCCCGTGGTCGGCGCCGACGAACTGGCCGCCAAGCAACACGCACGTCAGCAGCGCCACCAGGTTGAGGGCATGGCGGGCCGGCAGCAGCAGCGGCTTGCTGCCGATCAGGCCCTGCAGCTTGCCGAACGCGACAATCGACCCGGTGAACGTGACCGCGCCGACGAACACGCCGACGAAGGTTTCCACCGCGTGAATGGTCGCCTCGACGCCGGTCAGCGTGTTGGCGGGATCGAGCGTGCCGCCAAAGCCGACGAGCACGGCCGCCAGGCCGACGAAGCTGTGGAGCATGGCCACCAGCTGCGGCATGTCGGTCATCGCGACCCGCGCCGCCATGGCCGCGCCGATGCCGCCGCCGATCACGAGCGCGCCGATCAGGATGCCGTAATTGCCGGCGTGCGGGCCGAAGGCGGTGACGCCCACGGCCAGCGCCATGCCGAGCATGCCGAACAGGTTGCCGCGCCGCGCCGATTCCTGCTTCGACAGCCCGCCGAGGCTCTGGATGAAGAGGATGCCCGCCACGAGGTAGGCAATGGTGACGAGCGTTTCAGGCAAGGTCATCATCGGCGGAACATCCGCAGCATTCTCTGTGTGACCATGAAGCCGCCCACGATGTTGATGGTGGCGAGAAGAATCGCGGCCGCGCCGACGAGCACGACCGGGGAACTGAGCGGGCCGTTCAGCTGCAACATGCCGCCCAGCACGATGATGCCGCTGATGGCGTTGGTCACGCTCATGAGCGGCGTGTGCAGCGCCGGCGTGACGTTCCACACCACCTGCCAGCCGATGATGACCGCGAGCGCGAACACCGTGAGGTGCGACAGAAACGCCGGCGGCGCCACCAGCCCGAGCCCGACGAGGGCCACGGCGGCGAGCAGCGCGAACACGGGGCCCGCGGCCCCGCCGCCGGCAGGGGCCTTGGCGCCCTGTGCCGCCGCCACCGGCGGCGCCACGATCTTGGGTTCCAGCGGCAGCGGGAGCGGCGGCCGGGCCGGCGGCGGCCACATTAGCTCGCCCGCGCGCAGCACCAGCGCGCCACGGACCACTTCGTCCGCGAGGTCGAGGTGGAAATGGCTCGCGCCGCCGAGGTCGGCCAGCAGGTGCGTGAGGTTGTTGCCGAACAGGAAGCTCGCTGTCGGCGCCAGGCGGCTCGGCAGGTCGGTGTAGCCGAGGATGTGCACCCCGTACTTTTGCACCACGTTGCCGGGTTCGGTGAGGGCGCAGTTGCCGCCGTTCTCGGCGGCCAGGTCGACGATCACCGACCCCTTCTTCATCCCCTTCACCATCTCCTCGGTGATCAGCACCGGGGCGGGGCGGTTGGGAATCAGCGCGGTGGTGATGATGATGTCGACGTCACGCGCCTGGGCGGCGAACATCTCCATCTCCGCCTTGATGAAGGCCGGGCTCATCTCCTTGGCGTAGCCGCCGATGCCCTCGCCCTCCTCATGCACGTTGAGCTCGATGAACTCCGCGCCCATGCTCTTGACTTGTTCCTTGACGGTCGGGCGCGTGTCGAAGGCGCGCACGATGGCGCCCATGCCGCGGGCGGCGCCAATCGCGGCCAGCCCGGCGACGCCGGCGCCAATCACCAGCACCTTGGCCGGCGCCACGCGTCCGGCCGCCGTCATC
>CAYGMD010000143.1:0-11791 GCA_964350785.1 uncultured Acidobacterium sp.
GATGCGCTTGCGCAGCCGGCTGCTCTTCGGCGTCACCTCCACCAGTTCGTCGTCGTTGATGAACTCGACGGCGACTTCGAGCCCCATCAAGTGCGGCGGGACCAGGCGAATCGCATCGTCGGCGCCCGACGAGCGCATGTTGGTCTGCTTCTTCTCGCGGCAGATGTTGACGTCGAGGTCGTTGGTGCGCGAGTTCTCGCCGATCAGCATGCCCTCGTAGACCTGGGTCGTCGGCTCGATGAAGATCGTGCCGCGCTCCTGCATGCTGGCAATGGCGTAGGCGGTGGCCACGCCGGTGCGGTCGGACACCAGCGTGCCGTTGGCGCGGGCCGCGATCGGGCCGTGCCACGGTTCCCAGCCGGCGAAGATGTGGTTGATGATGCCGGTGCCCTTGGTGTCGGTCAGGAACTGCGAGCGGAAGCCGATCAGGCCGCGCGCCGGAATGCGGAACTCGAGGCGCACGCGGCCGCTGCCGTTGTTCACCATCTTGGTCATGGTGCCCTTGCGGATGCCGCACATCGCGATCACCACGCCCTGGAACTCCTCGGCGACGTCGATCACCAGCTCCTCGACCGGCTCCATGCGGACGCCGTCAATCTCCTTGACGACGATCTCGGGACGCGAGACCTGCATCTCGAAGCCTTCGCGGCGCATCATCTCGATCAGGATGGCCAGCTGCAGTTCGCCGCGGCCGAGCACCTTGAACTGCTCCGGCGTCTCGGTCGGCTCGACGCGAATCGACACGTTGCCCAGCAGTTCCTTTTCGAGGCGCTCCTTGAGGTGACGCGAGGTCAGGTAGGTGCCGTCCCGGCCGGCCATCGGCGAGGTGTTGACGCCGAAGATCATCGACACGGTCGGCTCGTCGACGGCGACCGGCGGAATCGGCACGGGATTCACCGGATCGGCAATCGTCTCGCCGATGGTGATGTCGTCGATGCCGGCGAGGCAGACGATGTCGCCGGCCGCGGCCTCGTCGATTTCCACGCGCTTCAGGCCCTCGAACGAGAACAGCTTGGTGACCTTGGTTTCCTTGTACTTGCCATCCAGCTTGCAGATGACGACCGGGCTGTTCAGGTGGACCTTGCCGTTGAAGATGCGGCCGATGGCGATGCGGCCGAGATAGTCGCTCGAGTCGAGGTTCGACACCAGCATCTGCAGCGGCGCGTTGACGTCGCCGCGGGGGGGCGGCACGTGCTCGAGGATGGCCTCGAACAGCGGGCGCAGGTCCTCGCCGGGCACCTCGAGCGAGGTGCTGGCCGTGCCGGCGCGGCCGCTGGTGTAGAGGACCGGGAACTCGATCTGCTCCTCGGTGGCGTCGAGGTCGATGAACAGGTCATAGACCTCGTTCAGGACTTCCTGGGAGCGGGCGTCGGCGCGGTCGATCTTGTTGATGACCACGATGGGCGGCAGGCCGCGCTCGAAGGCCTTGCGCAGCACGAAGCGGGTCTGCGGGAGCGGCCCTTCGGCCGCGTCGACCAGCAGCACGACGCCGTCGGCCATGGAGAGCACGCGTTCGACTTCGCCGCCGAAGTCGGCGTGGCCGGGCGTGTCCATGATGTTGATCAGGGTGTCCTGGTAGTGGACGGCGGTGTTCTTGGCGAGGATGGTGATGCCGCGCTCGCGTTCGAGGTCGTTGCTGTCCATGGCGCGTTCGGTGATGCGCTCGTTGGCGCGAAACACGCCGCCCTGGCGGAACATGGCGTCGACGAGGGTGGTCTTGCCGTGGTCGACGTGGGCGATGATGGCGACGTTCCGGCGCAGGGGATTGGCGATCGGTAAGGACTTATGAGATGAAGACATCCATCCAGTATAGCAGGCTTGCTATTCTATATTCCTGATTCTAGAATGCAGAATGCTTCAGGGCTCCCTCCGCCCCCAAGACGTCCTCGTCCTCGCCAAACTCGTCACCGGCCACGGCCGTCGCCCGCCCATGGCCCAACTCGCCTCGGAACTTGGACTTAGCTCCTCTCAGGTCCACGCGTCGTTGAAACGGCTTGAAAAGTCGCGCCTGCTCGCCGCGGCCGCCGACGGCGGACGGCCAATCGTCCACGCAGTCGAAGAATTTCTCATTTACGGCCTCAAGTACGTCTTTCCAGCCCAACGGGGCGAGGTCACCCGCGGCATCCCCACCGCCCATGCCGCGCCACCCCTGGATCGGCACTTCGCTCCTGGCGCCGACCTGCCGCCGGTCTGGCCGGATCCAGCCGGCGAGGTCCGCGGCACGAGCGTCGACCCGCTGCATAAGATGGTGCCGTTCGCCATCCGCAAGGACCCGGCGTTGTACGAGTTGCTCTCGCTCATCGAAACGCTGCGCGACGGACGCGCCCGCGAGCGGCAACTCGCCGAGCGCGAGCTGGCCACGCGCCTGCGGCGGCTGCTCCATGGCTGACCCCAACCGCGACCTGTTCGAGCGCGTCGTGCGGCTGCTCGCCCCGGTCCTCGACGAACTGGTCTTCGTGGGCGGCTGCGCCATGGGCGTCATGATCACTGACGCCGCCGCCGCCGGCATCCGGCCCACCAGGGACGTCGACGCGATCGTCGATGCTTCGTCATACGCGATGTACGCCGCGCTCGCCGCGCGGCTGCGCGCAATCGGCCTGAAGGAAGACACCAGCGACGGCGCCCCGGCCTGGCGTTGGCGCCACGGCGACACGGCCGTCGACATCGTGCCCACTGAGCGTGCCGTGCTCGGCTTCTCGAACACGTGGTACGTCGCCGCCAGCGCGTCGGCACAGCGGTTGACGATCGCCGGCCTCGAGGCGCGCGTCGTCGCACCGGCCTACTTCCTGGCCACCAAGCTCGAGGCCTTTCACGGCCGCGGCCACGCCGACGTCGTCGGCAGCAGCGACCTGGAAGACATCGTCATGGTCGTCGACGGCCGGCCGCAGCTACTCGCCGAACTCGAGCGCGCCGACCCGCTCGTCCGCCAGTTCATTGCCGAAGAGATTGATGCGCTGATGGCCAACCGGCGCTTCACCGACGGCCTCGCCGGGTTTCTCCCGCCCGATCGCGCCAGTCAGGCCAGGCGCCCCTTGCTTGAACGGCGGCTGTACGCCATTGCCGCCTTAGCGGCCAAGGGCCCCGATCTTGCGATCTTGTGACTTGGTGATCTCGCAATTTCGGTAAGATGTGCCTATGCCGATGTACGAGTATCAGTGCCGCTCGTGCGACCACAGGTTCGAGCTGCTGGTCCGCGAGTCCACCCGCTACGAATGCCCCAAATGCGCGGGCCGTGAGCTCGACAAGCAGCTCTCGGTGTTCGCGGTCAGCGCGCCGTCGGGCGGCGGCATGGCGATGAACGCGGGGCCCTCGGCTTGCGGCGCTTGCGGCGACCCGCGCGGCGCCGGCAGCTGCCGGAACTAAGGTCATGACACGCGCCGCCATCCTCCTCGTTGTCGCAGCCGCGGTGGCTGCCCCGGCCTCCTGGCTCACGGCCGCTGCCTCCCAGGCGACGCTGGCGCTCGCGCCGCAACTGCTGCCCTCGCCCGCCACCGGCAGCGCGGCGCAGCCGCAATTGTCGGTCTCGTCCCGCGGCGTGCTCCTCAGTTGGATTGAGCGCGCGGGCGACCTGGCCACGTTGAAGTTCGCCGAACGCACGGCGGCCGGCTGGAGCGCGGCCCGCACCGTGGCCTCGGGCCGCGACTGGTTCGTGAACTGGGCCGATGTGCCCTCGGTGATGCGCCTGCCCAACGGCAACCTCGTCGCCCACTGGCTCCAGAAGAGCGGCGCCGACACGTACGCCTACGACGTCCGCCTGTCGTACTCGAAGGACGACGGCCAGACCTGGTCGGCGTCGTTTCTACCGCACCACGACGGCGCCAAGCGCGAGCACGGGTTCGCCTCCCTGTTCCCGCTCGGCGACGGCCTCGGCGCCATCTGGCTCGACGGCCGCAACATGACCTCGGCGGCCGGCCATGACGAACACGGCGGCAACGGCGGCGTCATGACCGTGTACTTCGGCCGCTTCGATCGCGACTTCAAGCAAGTGGAAGAGTCGGTAGTCGATGCGCGCGTTTGCGAGTGCTGCCCGACCGCGGCGACCGTCACCAGCGAAGGCGTGATCGCCGCCTTTCGTGACCGCAGCCCCGCCGAGATTCGTGACATCTACACCTCGCGCCTGGTCAACGGCAAGTGGTCCGAGCCGGCTGCCATCCACGCCGACGGCTGGAACATCGCCGCCTGCCCGGTGAATGGTCCGGCATTGAGCGCCAGCGGCCGCAACGTGGCGGCATCGTGGTTCACGGTGAAGGCCGACCAGGGTCAGGCGTATCTCGCATTCTCCGCCGATGCCGGCCGCACCTACGGCACGCCGATCCGGGTGGACGATGGCGGATCGCTGGGACGGGTGGATGTGGCGCTGGTGCCCGATGGCAGCGCGGCGATCGCCACGTGGATCGAATTCGCGGATCAACGATCGCAGTTCCGTGCCCGGCGCGTCGGCCGCACCGGCGCGCGGTCCGCACCGGTGACCATCGCCGGCCTGGCCGCGGGCCGGGCCAGCGGCTATCCGCGAATGGCCCTCAACGGCGGCGAGCTCGTGTTCGCCTGGACCGAGTCTGGCGCGGGCGGCACGACGCAGGTGAAGACCGCGACGGCGCGAGTCCCGTAACGCAATCGGCCCCTGATGAAACGTGCGTTGCGAATCGCGGCCTGGCTGGCGTTCCTGCTCGTGCTGGTCGTCGGCGGCGCGCTGCTGGCCGTCCAGGGCCGCGGCGTCAGCGCCCGGCCCCAGCCCTCCTGGGTCGAGGCCCGGGCGGCGCTGTTCCTGCGCGGGTGGCTGACCCCGCCGGTCTACAAGGGCCTCAGGAATCCGGTCACGGCCACGCCCGAGAACTTGGCCGGCGCCCGCCAGCATTTCGCCGACCACTGCGCCAGTTGCCATGCCAACGACGGCAGCGGCAACACCGAGATGGGCCGGTCGTTTTACCCGAAAGCGCCCGACATGCGCCTGCCGCGCACGCAACAGTTGAGCGACGGCGAGTTGTTCTACTTCATCGAGAACGGCATCCGCTTGACGGGCATGCCGGCGTGGAGCACCGGCACGCCGGAAGGCGAAAAAGCCAGTTGGGAGCTGGTGCATTTCATCCGCCGCCTCTCGTCGCTGACGGCCGAAGACCTGGCCATCATGGAGCGCTTCAACCCGGCCTCACGCGACCAGCTCGAGGAAGAGCTGAAGATCGAGCAGTTTCTGAGCGGCGGAGACCCGGGTCCCCCGGCGGGCGCCGACCCGGCCGCCCCGCCGGCGCCCGATCCCCACGCCGGCCACCAGCCCGCCAAGCCCCAATAGCCCGGTTTGGGTCAGAATGTCATATAGTTGAGATCAAGTCTCAACTTCGGAAAGCACTGCCACTGTGACCAGAAAACCCGGTTCCCTCGCCGCCCTGCCCGTGGGCGGCACCGCCATCGTGTCGCGCGTTCATGGTGAGCGCGCCGTCGTCCGCCGCCTGCTGGAGATCGGCTTGGTGCCGGGCACCAGGGTGACGCTGCGGCGCGTCGCGCCGATGGGCGACCCGATCGAGCTGAAGGTGCGCAACTTCGCGCTCTCGATCCGGCGGGCCGAAGCGCTCGGCATCGACATCGAGTGACGGCGCCTGCGATCGTCCTGGTTGCGGGCAACCCCAACTCGGGCAAGTCCACCCTCTTCAACGCCCTCACCGGCGCGCGCGCCCACGTCGCCAACTATCCCGGCGTCACGATCGATCGGGTCTCGGCATCGCTGACCACCGGCGACGGCCAGGCGATCGAACTCGTCGACCTGCCCGGCACCTACAGCCTGAGCGCGCGGTCGCGCGAGGAGCAGATTGCCGTCGACTCGCTGCTCGGCCGCGGCGTGCCGGCGCCGCAGGCGGTGGTCGTGGTGGTCGATGCCGCCGCCCTGGGACGGGCGCTGTTTCTCGCGATTGAAGTGATTGCCACGGGTGTGCCGGTGGTGATTGCGCTCAATATGTCGGACGAAGCCGCGCGCGACGGCATTGTCATCGATGCGGCGCGGCTCGCGGCGATGACCGGCGCGGAAGTGGTGCGGACCGTGGCGACGCGGGGCGAAGGCATCGCCGCGCTGCGCGACGCCATTGGCCGCGCCGCCGCCAAGGCGCCATGCGACGCGCCCGTGCTCGAGCGGCCCGCGGCGCTCCAGGTCGACATCGCCGAACTCGAGGCCGCCATTCTCGCCGCGCGCGGGCTCGAGCGGCCGGGCGCGGCGCGCGCCTGGGCCACGTGGCTGCTGCTGTCGCTCGACGACCGCGGCGCCGACGACCTGACGGGCATTCCGCCCTCCCTGCGCGCGCTGACCCTGGCCATCCGCCAGCGGGCCGCGGTCGCGGGCCGCAACGTCGACCTCGAAATCATTTCGTCCTCGTACCAGCGTGTCGACACCATCGTCGCCGAGGTGGTGCGGCGATTGCCGGACGCCCGACGGCGGCGGACCGATCGCATCGACGCGGTGTTGACGCATGGCCTGTACGGCGGCGTCGTGTTCGCGCTGGTGATGCTGGTGGTGTTTCAGGCCCTGTTTACCTGGTCCGAGCCCGCCATCGCCGTCATCGAATCGATGGTGGCCGGCGTCCAGGGGCTGGCGGCGGCCGCGCTGCCGCCGGGACCACTGACCGACCTGCTGGTCAACGGCATCATTGCCGGCGTCGGCAACGTCGTGGTGTTCGTGCCGCAGATCGGCCTGCTGTTCCTGTTCATCGGCCTGCTCGAAGACTCCGGCTACCTGGCGCGCGTCGCCTTCGTGATCGACCGGTTGATGCGCAGCGTCGGCTTGAACGGCCGCGCCTTCGTGCCCATGCTGTCGGGCTTTTCGTGCGCGGTGCCGGCCGTCATGGCGACCCGCACCATCGAGAGCCGCGCCGACCGCCTGCTGACCATGCTGGTGCTGCCGTTGATGTCATGCAGCGCGCGGCTGCCGGTTTACGTGCTGGTGACGGCCACCGTGTTCGCGCCGGGCGCGCGCCTCGGCGTGCTCAGCGCCGGCGCGGTGCTGCTCTTCGCCATGTACATGCTGTCGGTCGTGGCCGCGCTCACCGCGGCGGCCGTGCTGCGCCGCACCGTGCTCAAGGGGCCCGGGGCGACGCTGGTCCTCGAGTTGCCGCCGTACCGGCTGCCGGCCCTGCGGGTGCTGGCGTTCACCGTGTGGCAACGCGTGCGGGCGTTCCTGATTGGCGCCGGCACCGTCATCCTCGCGCTCACCATCATCCTGTGGGCGCTGCTGTCGTATCCCAGGGCGACGGCGGCGGCCGCGGGCGAACAGTTGCGCCAGAGTTTCGCGGGCCGCCTGGGCCATGCCATCGAGCCGGCGATTGAGCCGCTCGGCTTCGACTGGCGCATCGGCGTCGGCATCATCGGCGCGTTTGCCGCGCGCGAGGTGTTCGTGTCGACGCTGGCCATCGTCTTCGACATCGAGTCGGCGGAAGGTGACGACGAGCCGCTGCGCGAGGCGCTGCGGGCGGCGACGTGGCCCGACGGCCGGCGCCTGATGACGCCGCTGGCCGGCGTCTCGCTGATGGTCTTCTTCGTGCTCGCCTGCCAGTGCATGAGCACGATCGCCGTCGTCCGGCGCGAGTCGGGCACGTGGCGATGGCCGCTCTTCATGCTGGCCTACATGACGGTGCTCGCTTACGGCGCGTCGCTGGCTGTTTACCAGCTCGGCAGCCGCCTTGGCCTGGGGCTGGGCTGATGCTGCAGGAAATCGGCGTCGCCGTCGTCGTGCTGGGCGCGGTGGCCTTCCTGGCCCGCCGATTCTTCGGCGGGTCACGCAAGCCAAAGAAGGCGGCCACGTTTGTCCCCCTCTCGACCCTGAAGAAGAAACCGCCCAACGACCCCTGCCACTAGGTACCCCTGGCACCGTAGATCCCTTGACACCAATACCCCCCTCCGGTATCAAATAGGGGGAGAGGGTATACACATGAACGTCGTTGAAAAGACCGTTGTCATCGGGGGCATGAGTTGCGGCGGGTGCGTCAACAGCCTCACCCGGGTGTTGAAGGCCGTCCCTGGCGTCGAACCGCTCGAGATCGAGGTCGGCAAGGCGCGGCTCAAGGTCGACGCCGATGCCGTCACGCCCGAAATCATTGCCGCCGCCGTCGACCGGGCCGGCTTCACCGTCATCAGCCAGGGGTAACCGCCATGGACGTCATGGATTTCACCATCATCGGCGTCGCCGCCGTCCTGATTGTCCTGGTGAACTGGTATTTCCTGGGCCGGTCGCGGACGCCGGTGGCGGCCGCCGCCGGGCCGGGCCAGGTGGTCGACTTCACGATTCGCGTCGACGGCGGCTATTCACCAAACGCCATCGCGGTGCCACTCGGCAGCCGGGTGCGCCTGACCTTCGACCGCCAGGAAGACAACCCGTGCTCAGAGGAGGTCGTCGTGCCGGACTTCGGCATCAGGCGCGACCTCCCCGCCTTTGCCCGAACCGTCGTCGAGTTCACCGCCGACACCGCCGGCATCCACCAGTTCTCGTGCGGCATGGGCATGCTGCGCGGGACGATCGTCGTCAAGTAGGCGCTGACTATGGCATCCACGTCCACTGCAGGCGCGACGGCGCCGGACAAGGTAACGTTGCCGGTTGAGGGCATGACCTGCGCCGCCTGCCAGGCCACGGTGCAGCGCGCGCTGACCAAGGCGCCCGGTGTGAGCAAGGCCGCGGTCAACCTGATGATGCACGAAGCGACGATTCATTTCGATCCCGCCCTCACCAATCCCACGCAACTGGTGGCGGCCATCAACGACACGGGATACGCATCGCGCCTCCCGGTCGCGGCCGACACGGCCACCAACGCCGACGATGAGAGGGAGCGGCAGCAGCGGCGTGAGTATGAGGCGCTGCGCTCGAAGTCCCTGGCCAGCCTGGCGCTGGGCGCCATCGCGATGCTGGCATCCATGCCGTTGATGGGCGGCCCCTCGACTGCGCTCGGGGCAGGCGCCGCGCACGCGGATCACTCCGGTGATCCGCTGCTGCGGTGGGCCATGACGGCCATTGACCCGCCCGTCCGGTCCGCGCTGCCCTGGCTCTATGCCATCGACCTGCAGGTCCTGACCTACGCGCTGCTGGCGGCCACCGTGTTCGTCATGACCTGGGCGGGCCGGCATTTCTATACCCGCGCCTGGTCGGGACTCAAGCACGGCACCGCCGACATGAGCACGCTGATCGCGGTCGGCACCGGCTCGGCGTTCCTGTACTCGCTCGCGGCCACGTTCGCGCCGGGGTGGTTCGTCGCCGACGGCGCGCGGCCCGATGTCTATTACGAAGCCGTGATCATCATCATCGCGCTGGTGCTGCTCGGCAACGCCATGGAGGCGCGCGCCAAGACGCAGACCACGCGCGCGTTGCGCCAGTTGGCGAAGCTGCAGCCGTCGGGCGCGCGGGTGCGGCGTGACGGGCAGGAACTGGACGTCCCGATCGCGGACGTCCGGCTCGGCGACCTCGTCCTGGTCCGCCCCGGGGAGCGCTTCCCGGTGGATGGCGAGATCGTCGGCGGCAGCGGCGCCGTGGACGAGTCGATGCTCACGGGCGAATCGATGCCCGTCGAGAAGGCGGCCGGCGACCGCGTCATCGGCGCCACCGTCAACAAGACCGCCGCCCTCGAGGTGCGGGCCACCGCCATCGGCGCCGCCAGCGTGCTGGCGCGGATTGTCACGTTGATGAAAGAGGCGCAGGGATCGCAGGCGCCCATTCAACGGCTGGCCGATCGCATCTCCGCCGTGTTCGTGCCGGTCGTCATCTCGATTGCCATTGCCACGTTCGCGGCCTGGATGGTGGTGCCGGCCGCGCCGTCGTTCGCCTCGGCGATCACGGCGGCGGTGGCGGTGTTGATCATCGCCTGCCCGTGCGCCATGGGCCTGGCGGTCCCCACCGCGGTGATGGTCGCCAGCGGCCGCGGTGCGGCCGCCGGCATCCTGATCAAGGGCGGCGAGCCGCTCGAGCGGCTGTCGTCGGTTGACACCGTCGTCTTCGACAAGACCGGGACGCTGACCGAGGGCACGCCGCGGGTCGTTCATACGCTGATCGCGCCGGGGCACGCGCAGGACACGGTGATGCGAGCCGCGGCGGCGCTCGAGGGCCGTTCCGAGCATCCGCTCGCGAAGGCCATTGTCGCCTCCGCGGGCCCGCCGGCGGAGCCGCAGCCGGGGGTCGACCACGTGATGGCGTTGCCGGGCAAGGGCGTGATTGGCATGGTCGACGGCACCCGCGTCATCGCCGGCACCGAGGCCCTGATGCGCGAATCGGGCATCGACGTGGCGCCGCTCGAGGCGCAGGCCCGCGAGTGGGCGGCCGACGCCAACACCGTGATCTTCGTCGCCATGGGCGGCCAGGCCGCCGCGGCGTTCGCGATCGCCGACACCATGCGCCCCAACGCCGCGAAGGTCGTGGCGGGACTGCACGGGCGGGGCTTGCGCACGGTGATGCTGACCGGCGACCGCAAGGCCACGGCCGAGGCCGTGGCGAAGCACGCCGGCGTGAACGAGGTGATTGCCGAGGTCCTGCCCGACGGCAAGGTGGCGGCGATCAAGTCGCTGCAGGCCAGCGGCCGCGTCGTGGCGATGGTCGGCGACGGCGTCAACGACGCGCCGGCGCTCGCGCAGGCCGACATCGGCATGGCCATGGCGTCGGGCACCGACATTGCCACCGAGGCGGCATCGGTCACGCTGATGCGCAGCGACCTGGCGAGCGTCACCCAGGCCATTGTCCTGGCCCGCAAGACGATGGGGACGATGAAGCAGAATCTGTTCTGGGCGTTCGTCTACAACGTGATCGGCATCCCGGTCGCGGCCGGCGTGCTGTATCCGGTATTCGGCATCCTGCTCAGCCCGATCCTGGCGAGCGCCGCCATGGCCTTCAGCTCGGTGAGCGTCGTCTCCAACAGCCTTCGCCTTCGAGGAGTGAGCCTGTCGTGACCGCACTCAAGCCCTCGAGCACCTCAGCCCATCAGCACCGCGATCACGCGGTGGCGGTCGACCCACACGTGAAGGACGCAAACCTGAAGCGCCTGCGCCGCATCGAAGGCCAAATCCGCGGCATCCACAAGATGGTCGAAGAGGATCGCTACTGCCCCGACATCATCACGCAGATTGCGTCGGCGCAGGAGGCGCTGCGCGCGGTGGGGCGGCAGTTGCTGCGCAACCACCTGAAACACTGCGTGGCCTCGGCCACCAAGCAGGGACCGAAAGAAGCAGACGCGACGTACGACGAGCTGCTGGAGCTCGTCTACCGCCATCTCAGGTAGGGCATCCCTTTAAGGGGTGCCCTGCTTAACCAGGTCCAACGCGGTCACGAACCGTGGCTCGATGTCCACGGGCACCGCGGTCAGCTTGTCGAGCAGCGCCTTGGTCGGCGGCCGGATCACGCCGAGCGTGTCGATCATGGCCTTGGCCTTGGCGTAGCTGCCTTCGGCCTGCAGCGTCATGATCTCGCCGGTGAGTGCGATGACGGCGTCGCGGATCTTGGTGGTGTCCACGGCGAACGTGCCATCGGCGTTGACCGTGAACCCGCCCTTATCGAGCAGATAGTTCAGCTGGATCGCCTGGCCGCGGCCGTGCGCTTCGTTGATGCCGAACCGCAGCGAGCGGAACGCCGACGCCAGGAAGGTCGTGTATATCGTCTTTTCGAGGCCCTGGTCGAGCTGGCCCTTGTCGATCAGGAACTGCAGCGCGAACAGGCCCGAGACGTCGGCCTTCGCCTCTTCGATGGCGCTGTAGGTTTCCTTCAGCTCCTGCCGCACGGTCGTGGTGCGGCCGCCGACCACGACGTCGTGCGGGCCGAGGCCGTGCATCAGCTCGTGCATCAGGA
>CAYGMD010000144.1:0-11668 GCA_964350785.1 uncultured Acidobacterium sp.
ACTGGGCGGGCCGTCCGTGATGGCGGCGATGATGTCGGGCGCGCCCTCGGCAGCGCCGAAGTAGACGTGCGAGCCGTGCTCGCCATGAACGAGGGCCAGTTGACGATGGATGGACGAAGGGAACGAATCGCTCATGTCCGCATCTCTCCCCCTGGTGGGGCGGGAGTTAGCACCACGGCGCTTGCGGCCAGGTTGCTGTGGCGTCTGCGGGCCCGGTCCCTCAGCCACTCTCGATAACCGTCCCGGCCGTCACGGCCAAGACCTAATCAATGTATGGCGATTTGATGATTCGTGTCAAGCGGCGCTCGTCGCCGCCCGGCCCTTCGCGAAGGCTAGGAAGCGTCGCCGAGGCACGGTACACTCCACGCGGAGATCCCGATGCCTGCTCGCAATCGACGCCATTTCATGGCCGCCTCGCTGCTGATCCTGACCGCCACCCTGGCCGCCGCGCCGGCCCTCGCGCAGGACACGACCAAGCCGCTGTGGTCGGGCCGTTTCGACGTGGAACCCAACAAGGCCCTGCTCGCCTGGGGGGCCTCCTTCGGGTTCGACCGGCGGCTGTTCGAAGACGATGTGGCCGGCAGCATGGCCTGGGCGGAAGCGCTGGCCCGCGCCAACGTCCTCACGCCGGCCGAGGCGCAATCCATTCAGCGCGGCCTGTCGGCGATCCTCGAACGCGGGCGGGCCGACGCGGCGTTCCTGGCGGGCGCCGACGAAGACGTGCACTCGTTTGTGGAGCGCGTGCTGATCGAGCGCATCGGCGAGCCGGGACGCAAGCTGCACACAGGCCGTTCCCGCAACGACCAGGTCGGCGTGGACATGCGGCTCTATGTTCGCCGCCGCGTCCCCGAGATCCAGCAATCGCTGGTGGCTGTGATCGATGCCCTGGTCACCCAGGCGGCCGCGGCCGGCGACGCCGTCATGCCTTCCTACACCCACGTCCGGCGGGCCCAGCCGGTGACGGTGGCCCATTACCTGCTCGCGCATGCCGCCGCGCTGCGCCGCGATGTCGAGCGCTTCGCGGTGGTCCGGGCCGAAGCCGACGCCATGCCGCTCGGCGCCGGCGCGATCGCCGGCACCAATTACGCGGTCGACACCGCGTTGCTCGCCAGCCGGCTCGGCTTCTCGCGCGTGGTGGCCAACAGCATCGACGCCACGTCGGACCGCGACTACGTCAGCAGCTTCCTGCACGCGGCGGCGCTCGCCATGGTGCACCTGAGCCGGCTGGCCGAGGATGTCGTGCTGTTCACCGGCGAGGAATTCGGCTTCTTCGTGCTCTCGGACGCGGTGGCCACCGGCAGCAGCCTGATGCCGCAGAAGAAGAACCCCGATCCGATGGAGCTGGTTCGCGGCAAGGCCGGCCGCGCTATCGGCAATCTTGCCGGCTGGCTGGCGACCATGAAGAGCCTGCCGAGCGGATACAACAAGGACCTCCAGGAGGACAAGGAGGCGCTCTTCGACAGCGAGGACACGCTGATGGGCTCGGCGGGCGCCGCCGCGGTCGTGGTGCGAACGCTGACGCTGGATCGCGCGCGCACCACGCGCGGCGCGTCGGGGTTCCTGCTGTCCACCGACGTCGCCGACTACCTGGTGGCCCAGGGGGTTGCCTTCCGGACCGCGCACGAAGTGGTGGGCGGCATGGTCCGCAAGATGCTCGCGGAGGGCAAGGAGTTCGAGACCCTGACGCCGGCCGAATGGCGGGCGTACCATCCCTCGTTCGGTGACGGCGTGATGCAAGTGGTGACCGCCCAGGCGTCGGTGCGCGCCAAGAAGACCCCGCAGTCCACCAACCCGGCCGCCGTCGCCGCCCAACTCGCCGAAATCCAACGATGGCTCGCCGGCCAGAAAGCGAAATAGACATGGACCGCAGAACCTTCATCAAGACGGCCAGCGCGCCGCTGGGCGCATCGGCGCTGGGGCTCGACCCGGCGGCCATGGCCGCCGCGACGCAGGGCCCGCCGCGCTCGTCGGTGGTGGTCGTGGGCGGCGGCGCCTTCGGCGCCTGGACCGCGCTCCACCTCCGCGAGATGGGCCACACGGTGACCCTGCTGGACGCCTACGGCCCGGGCAACTCGCGCGCGACCTCGGGCGACGAGACGCGGCAAATTCGATGCGGCTACGGCGACCGCGAACGCTACTCGCGCTCGGCGCTGCGCGCCTTCACGGCGTGGCGGACCCGCCAGGAGGAATTCGGCGTGCCCCTGATGATGGAGACCGGCCGCCTGCAACTGGTGCCCGACTGGACGCCAAGCCTGAGGGCCACGCAGGCCACGCTGGCGAAGATTGGCGTCAAGACCGAGGCGATGACGCAGGACGACATGCGCAAGCGGTATCCGCAGATGAATCCCGAGGGCATGGGCGTGGGCCTGCTCGAGCCCGGCGCCTGCGTGCTGCGGGCCAAGCAGGCCATTCTCGCGGTGGCCGCCGCCTTCAGGCGCAAGGGCGGCACAGTGACCATTGCCCGCGCCAGGCCCGGCCGCGGCGAGGGCCGGCGGCTGGTGGACCTCGAGACCGCCAACGGCGAGCGCGTGCCGGCGCAGCAGTTTGTGTTCGCGTGCGGACCGTGGCTGCCGAAGTTGTTCCCGGCGCTGCTCGGCACGAAGATCCAGGTGCCCGGACGCGACGTCCTGTATTTCGGCACGCCGGCCGGCGACACCCGATTCAACTTCCCCAACTTCCCCAATTATTCGGAAGACCGCTGCTACGGCTTCTCGAACATCGACGAACGCGGCTTCAAGGTCTGCGCGACCTCGGGCGCCACGTCATTCGACCCCGACACCGACGAGCGCATCGTCACGCCACACGAAGTGCGCCGCGCCCGCGCCTACCTCGCGCTGCGCTTCCCCGCGCTGAAAGACCAGCCGGTGATCGAAACCCGGGTGTGCCAGCTGGAGAACACCGCCGACGAGCATTTCATCATCGACCGTCATCCCGACTACGACAACGTGTTGATCGCCGGTGGGGGTTCGGGACACGGCTTCAAGCACGGCCCGGTGATCGGGGAGTACATCGCCAAGCGGGCGCTCGGCGAGCCGACCGACCCGGCGTTCGATCACATGGTGCGGCTGGGCAGGTAGTTGAAGAGTTGAAAGTTGGTAGTTGGTAGTTTCAGTTGGAAGTTGCAGTTGCAGTTGAAACTGGGAAAGTGGTCGGGGCGACTGGATTCGAACCAGCGACATTCCGCTCCCAAAGCGGACGCTCTACCAGGCTGAGCCACGCCCCGGACCTGCACTATTGTAGCGCAGCCTGACTGCCGTCCCCGTCCGCTGTCGCCGCGCCCAGAAGGGCCAGTTCTTCCAGACACTGCAGCATGCGCTGCCCTCGGTGATCGTGCTGGGAGACGGCCTGTCGCGTGGCCTAGACGGGACACTCGAACCTCACGGCCGAGTGACGCCGGTTCAATGCCGATGGCTCATGCGTTGAATCTTCACGATTCCTTGCATACGATGCCGGCCATGGAGAGTTCAAAGAGGCCAGGTCCCGCCGCGCGACGCGGCTCCCGTTCACGTCCATCCTCATCCCGCCGCCAGTCCCGCCAGCAGTCCGCGATCGACCCCATCCAGATTTCCACCTCCGCCACGGCGACGGCGCAGCAGCAGCGCTGCCAGCAGCCGTCGCAGCAGCAGTAATCCCCCCAACCGTTCGTGAGTGAAGCCGCCGGCGCCCTGCGCCGAGTGGATGTTTCCCTGCCTGACCGCCGTAGCCGTGGCGAAGGTGGTTCTTGACCGCGTCGCTGTGGCGGCGGTGGTTCGCGAGGTGGCCCGTGAAGTCGTGGTTCCTGGTCGTGTTGTATCTAGTCATGGCCGATGTGGTGTCGGCGCAGAACGGGCGGACGCCCCGTCCGCTCGACCCGGTGGCGGCCGAGGCGTACGAGCAGGCGGTGGCCGGCTCCCCGCTCGTCCGCGACCTCGTCCGCCGGCTCGAGGCGTCGAACCTGGTCGTCCACATCGAGTCGTCTTGGTCCTTGCCGTCGGGCGTGGGCGGCACGATGCGGTTCGTCACCAGCCGCGGCGGCTTTCGCTACGTCCGCATTCACCTCGCGACCGGCATCCGGCCCGACGATCGTGCGGCCATCCTCGGCCACGAGCTGCAGCACGCCTGCGAACTCGCCGCATCCGACGCGCACGACATGGAGGCGGTGCGCCGGCTGTACCAGGCGACCGGCCACCACCCGGGGCCTTCCGAGAACGTGTTTGAAACGCGCGCGGCCGTGCTGGTGGAGCGACTGGTGAGGGCCGAGCTGCGCGCCGGCCACGGCGAGCGCGGCGGGAACAAGTGACCAGGAGCTCGCACGCCGGGTGGGCCGGCCGGCGCTCAGGCCCTGGGCGCCAGTCGCCCAGACAATTCCGGCAGGCGCGCCCGCCACCAGGCGCGGTCCTTGCGCAAGCACGCCCCATGCGGCACAGGAAGATGTTCGCGGGCGTCACGTCGCGATGCACGAGACAACGCTCGTGCGCCTCCGCCAGTGAATGGCAGATCTGCTCCAGCACGAACATCGCCCGCGCCGGCGGCAGCGTCCGGGAGCCGGGCCGAGGATTGGCCGGCCGGCGGGGTTCCAGGCGTGGGCAGCCCGGGCGCAAGGACGTTCTTGTTCATCGCGAGTGCAGGCTGCACAGAACGGCATTCACCAACAGCGGGCGCATGGTGTAGTCTAAGCCAGCTCATGTTGACCGTCGCCGCCGCCCGTCCCACGATTACCCGCACCACCACGATTACCACTGGGGACCACTCCAGCGGATGAGGTGAGCGGCTGTTCACCGGGCCTGATTCCAGGGCCATCATCCGCAAGGGTGATGGCCCTTTTTACGTGTGAAGGAAACGATGGAGACGAAGCTCGAAGTCTGGAAGTTCGGCGGCGCGTCGCTCGCGGATGGACGCGCCATCCAGAAGGCCGCCCACCAGATTGCCGCGCACCGCGGACCGCTGGTGGTCGTGGCGTCGGCGCTGGCCGGTGTCACCGACCTGCTGCTGCAGGGCACGCCAGAGGCCGCGGCGGCGTTTCGCCGCAAGCACGTCGTGGCGGCGCGCGCCGTGCTCGGCGCCGGCGCCCCCGTGCGGGCGCTCATGCCGGTCATCGACGGGTTCGCGCGCGAGTACGAAGACCTGTGCGCCGCCGTCTCGGTGCTGGGTTACGTCGACCCGCGCGTGCAAGACGCCCTGGTCTCGCGTGGCGAGCGCGTGTCGGCGCAACTGCTGGCCGCCGCCGTGACGCGCCTGCGCCGGCGCGCCCGGTTCGTCGACGCGCTGGAGGTGATCAGCACTGACGAGGTACATGGCGGGGCGACGCCCAGCCTGGAAGAGACGCGTACGCGGGCGCGCAAGGCGCTCCGGCCTCTGCTCGCCTCGGCCACCGTCGCCGTCGTGCCCGGCTACATCGGCCGCTCGCCGGATGGCAGCCTGACGACGCTCGGCCGCGGCGGCTCGGACCTGACCGCCACGCTGCTGGCGCGCGCGCTGGGCGCGCGCACGGTGGTGCTGTGGAAGGACGTGCCCGGCATTCTCACCGCCGATCCCCGCGTGGTGCCCGATGCCCGGCTCATCCCGCAGCTGCATCATCGCGAGGCCGCCGAGGTCGCGCATTACGGCGCGAAGGTGCTGCACCCGCGCGCGCTGATCCCCATCGCCGGCACCACCATCGCGCTGCACGTGCGGTCGTTCATCAACCCCGGCCTGCCGGGCACGGAAGTCTCGGCGCGGCAGACGCTGAAGGGCTATCCCGTCAAGGCGCTGGCCATGCTGCCCGCCCAGGCGGTGGTGACCGTGGCCGGCAAGGGCATGGTCGGCGTGCACGGCATTGCCGCCCGCACGTTCACCGCCGTCGACGCGGAAGGCCTGTCGGTGTCCACCATCTTCCAGGCCTCGTCTGAAAGCTCGATTGGCTTCACCATTCCGGAATCGCAGGCCGAGCGCGCGGTGCGCCGGTTGCGACAGGCGTTCAAGCACGAGCTCGAGCAGGGCTTGATCGACGGCGTCACCGCCCGTCCCCACATGTCGGTCGTCGCCGTCGTCGGCGAGGGCATGGCGGGCACGCCGGGCATCTCGGCGCGCGTGTTCGCGGCGCTTGAAAGCGGCGGCATCAACGTGGTCGCGATCGCGCAAGGGTCGTCGGAACGCAACATCTCGTTCGTGGTGTCGGGCGTCCAGGCGCCCGAGGCGGCGCGGCGGGTGCACGCCGCGTTCCAGCTGTCGAAGATTGGCGGCGGGCGGGCGGCGACCAAGCGGCACACCGACGTGGTCCTGCTGGGCTTTGGCCGCGTGGGGCGGGCGCTGTCGGATCAGATCGCGACCGCGAGCGACCACGACGTCCGCATTGTCGGCCTGCTCGATCGCTCGGGCTACGTGTTCGACTCGCGCGGCCTGGCCCGGGCGCGGCTGCTGCGGCTGGCGCGCGAGAAGGACGCCGGCGCGCTGCTGGCGACGCTCGGCGGCCACCGGGCGTCGGCCGCCGAAGCCCTGTCGGTGATGTCGAACCACGCCGTGTCGCGGCCGGTCATGGTGGATGTCACCAGCGACGACACCGGCCCGCTGCTGCAGTCGGCGATCAGCCACGGCTTTGACGTCGTGCTGGCCAACAAGAAACCGCTCGCCGGCTCGCTCGAGGCGTACGACCGCCTGATCACCATGCCGGCGCAGGCCGGCCGGCGCGTGCGCTACGAGGCGACGGTCGGCGCCGGGTTGCCGATTATCGATACGTTCCGCAAGCTGGATGAAACCGGCGATCGCGTGCTGCGCATCGACGGCTGCGTCAGCGGCACGCTGATGTTCGTGCTGTCGGAACTGTCGGCCGGGCGGCCGTTTTCAGCCGCGGTGCGGGAAGCCGTGGCGCGCGGCTACGCCGAACCCGATCCCCGGGACGACCTGTCGGGCCGTGATGCCGCGCGCAAGGGCCTGATCCTGGCGCGCATGCTCGGCTACCGCGGCGAGGCGCCGAGGGCCGATGACCTGGTGCCCAAGGCGTACGCGGCGCTGTCCCTGGAGGCGTTCCT
Organism: uncultured Acidobacterium sp.; assembly: GCA_964350785.1. GTDB lineage: Bacteria > Acidobacteriota > Vicinamibacteria > Vicinamibacterales > UBA2999 > 12-FULL-67-14b. The sequence continues at coordinate 6,987 of CAYGMD010000144.1, forward strand.
CGAGCGGATGCCGGAACTGGACGCCGCCTGGCAGGCCCGGGTCGAGGCCCTCGCGAAGAAAGGCCGCGTGCTGCGCTATGTCGTCTCGGCCACCGCCCGCAAGGTGTCGGCCGGGCTCGTCGAGCTGGACCGGTCGAGCCCCATGGGATCAGCCGGCGGCACGCGCAACCTGGTGACGTTCCACTCGCGCCGCTATCAGCGCGAGCCGCTCGTGATCAGCGGGCCCGGTGCCGGCGCGGACGTGACCGCCGCGGGCATCCTCAACGACATCCGGTCGCTGGGCTCGTCATGACGCCCGATGCCCTGCTGCGTCTCATCCTGACCACGCGCGTCTACGACGTGGCGCGCACCACGCCGCTCGACCGCGCGAACCGGCTGTCGCGCCGCACCGGCAACCACGTGTTCCTGAAGCGTGAAGACCTGCAGCCGATCTTTACGTTCAAGCTCCGCGGCGCCTACAACCGCATGGCCCACCTGTCGGCCGCCGAGCGCGCGCGCGGGGTGATTACGGCCAGCGCCGGCAACCACGCGCAGGGCGTGGCCTTCTCGGCGCGCCATCTCGGAATGACCGCGTTGATCGTGATGCCGCGGACCACGCCGGAGATCAAGGTCGACGCTGTCCGCGAGCTCGGCGGCGACGTGGAACTGTCGGGCGACTCGTTTGCCGAGGCCAAGGCGCGCTGCGATGAACTGGCCGCGGTCACCGGCCGCGTGGTGATTCACCCGTTCGACGATCCGCTGGTGATTGCCGGCCAGGGCACGGTCGCGCTCGAGCTGTTCGCCCAGGCGCGCGAGGACCTGGCCGCCATCTTCGTGCCGGTCGGCGGCGGCGGCCTGCTCGCCGGCATTGCCGGCTACGTGAAGGCCGTCCGGCCCGAGGTCAAGGTGATTGGCGTGGAGCCGTTCGAGGCCGATGCCATGTACCGCTCGCTCCAGGCCGGTTCGCGCGTGGTGCTCGATCGCGTCGGCATCTTCGCCGATGGCGTCGCCGTGCGCGAAGTGGGCGCCCTCACCTTTCCCATTGCCCAGGCCTGCGTCGATGAAGTGATCCGGGTCTCGAACGACGAGATCTGCGCGGCGATCAAGGACGTGTTCGAGGACACGCGCTCGCTGATGGAGCCGGCCGGCGCGCTAGCGGTCGCCGGGCTCCGCTCGTGGGCGACCCGCACGGGCACGACCGGCCGGCACCTGGCCGCCGTGCTGAGCGGCGCCAACATGAACTTCGACCGGTTGCGGTTTGTGGCGGAGCGGGCCGACGTCGGCGAGGCGCGCGAGGCGCTGTTTGCCGTGACCATTCCGGAACGGCCCGGCGCCTTCCGTGAGTTCTGCGCCGCCATTGGCCGCCGCGTGGTCACCGAGTTCAACTACCGCCTGAGCAGCCGGCGCGAAGCGCACATCTTTGTCGGCATTGCCACCCAGTCGCGCGACGATGCGCGGGCCATCACCGCGCTGCTCGAAGGCCGCGGTTACGAAACCCGGGACCTCTCCGATGACGAGGTCGCCAAGCTGCACATCCGCTACATGGTCGGCGGGCGCTCACGGGAGGTCGCGAGCGAGCAGCTCTATCGGTTTGAATTCCCCGAGCGACCCGGGGCGCTGATGGATTTCCTCGATCGGCTGGGCGGGCGCTGGAACATCAGCCTGTTCCACTATCGCAACCACGGCTCCGACTTCGGCCGTGTGCTCGCGGGCTTTGAGGTGCCCGGCCCCGACGGCGCCGAATTCGAGGACTTCCTGCGCTCGCTCGGTTACTTTCATCAACCGGAGCGGGACAATCCAGCCTACGAGTTGTTCCTGGGAACCGCCTGACAGCGGCTCGCCTATTCCCACTTGAACACCCTGGCCGACAGCGCCGTGCACGCGGCGGCGATGATGGCCAGGGCGGCCAAGTCGCCCAGGTGCGACCGCCACGACTCGCCCACCCAGATGCCGCTCAGCAGCGACACCACGTAGGTCATGGGCAGCAGCCGGGCGAGTCCTTGCAGCCACATGGGCATGGCCTCGATCGGGGCGAACAGCCCTGAGATCGCCAGCATCGGGTAGAACACCAGCGCCGCCACGGGTTGGGCAAAGCGAGCGGTGCGCACCAGGCTCGCGATCACGAACCCCATCGACAGAATCGACAAGGTGCTCACGATCACGGCCAGCGCGAAGCTGAACACCGGCACGTTCAAGCCCACCGGGTAGAAGCGGCGGCCCGCCAGCAGCAGCAAGGCAATGGTCATGGCGGTAAACGCCATCTTGGCCAGCACATGTGCCGACAGGATCGTGTACGGCCGCAGCGGTGTGGCGCGCAGCCGCTTGAGGATGCCACCCTCCCGGTAGATCGAGATGATCGTGACCAGGGAGGCGACCGCGCTGATGGCAATCAACACCGAGACCATTACCGGCAGGCCCGACTGGAGAAACGCCGCGGCGCCCGGCGACCGTGGCAGCCCGTTGCCGCGGCCCAGGGCCCGCCCGATGACCAGGAAGATCGCAACCGGCATCAGCACCGTGCCAATCGCTCCCAGCGGTTCGCGCATGAAGATCTTGATCTCCAGCCAGGTCAGTTGCAGCAGTCCGCGCGGCATTGGTCCTCTTTAGTCCCTGATCGAGTGGCCGGTCAGCTTGAGAAACACGTCTTCGAGGCTGGGCAGTTCGGTGCGGAAGTCGCTGACGCGCACCTGGTGTTCGGCCAGGCATTGAATGACGCTGGTGACGAAGTCGTCACCCTGGCCGCGAAGCGTGAAGCGCGATTCGACGCGCAGCGCCTCGTCCACCCGCGCCAGCGCGCGAAAGCGCTCCTCTGCCCCGGGATGGTCGGTCACCAGGACGACGGTGCGTTGCGGGCAGTGGCGGGCGACGAGCCGCGCCGGCGTATCCACGTCGATGATGCGGCCATGCTCGATGATGGCGACGCGGTCGCACAGCCGCTCCGCCTCTTCCATCAGGTGCGTGGTCATGAACACGGTCTTGCCGCGGGCGCGGATGCCGCGCACGAGATCCCAGATGGCACGCCGCGCCTGCGGATCAAGGCCCGTCGTCAGCTCGTCGAGAAACACCAGTTCGGGATCGTTGATGAGCGCCAGCGCGATGAACAGGCGCTGTTGTTGGCCGCCCGACAACGTCATGAACCAGGCGTTGCGCTTGTCGGCCAGGCCCAGCTGCTCGAGCAAGCGGTCGGCGTCGGCCGTAGGCTTGCGATAGAGCGACGCCCAGAGGTGCGCCGCTTCCCACACCTTGATGCGCTTCTGCAGGTGCGCCTGTTGCAGTTGGACGCCGACGCGTTCCTGCAGGCGATAGACATCGCGCACCGGGTCGAGGCCCAGCACCGAGATGGTGCCGCGGTCGGGCTGCCGCAACCCTTCGACGCATTCGAGCGTGGTGGTCTTGCCGGCGCCGTTGGGCCCGATCAGGCCGAAGATCTCCCCTGGCTGGACCTCGAACGACACATCGTCCACGGCCACGACCCGGCCATAGGTCTTGCGGACACCGGACACGCGCACGGCCGGCTGGGCGTCGCCGGTCACGGGCTGAGCGAGGCCTGGAAGTCGGCGAAGGACCGCTGCACGCGGTGGAGGAAGGCGGTCTCGAAATCCACGCCGGCGCCCAGGTCGCGCAGCAGGTTGGCGACGGCGGTGCCGCCTGCCTCGTCCAGCAGCCGCCTGGCTGCCAGCGCGCTGGCCGCGTAGGCCACCTGCGCATCGGCGCCGCTTAGCTTGCTGAACGAGTTCGACAGCACGGTCAGCGACGGCACGCGCCTGGCCCTGGCGACGCGGCCTTCCGCCCAGGCCAGGCTGTCGCTCTCCAGCACCGAGGCCAGCCCTTCGTTCAGCCACGTCGGCAGGGACCGGGTGGCGAGCGAGCGAATCAGCGCGTGCGCAAACTCGTGCGCCAGCACGCGGTCGAGGTCCTCGCCCTTCTCGCCGGCGCCGCGCATGGGCACGCGGATGGTGCCGTCGAACGCGGCCGCCGCCCATTGCGGCGAACGGGTGATGTCGCGGAACTGCTCGCCGCTGTAGAGGACAACCGGCACCGACTTCGGCGGAAAGGCGCCGAAGAGATCGCAAATGCGCCAGTAGGCGCGGTTGAGCGATTCGAGCGCCTGCGACGCCATGTCGGCATCCTCGGCGCCCTCGAACGAGACGGTAAAGAAATCGCCGATGGTCAGCCGCATCCGGTCGTGCAGTTCGGCTTCTCGCTTCCAGCGCTCCAGCGTGTCGCGCACGCCGGCATCGCCGGGCACCTCAGTGGCGATCAGATCATAAAGCCGAATGGCTTCGGTGAGGTCGCCCTGGCGCTTGTAGACCTGGGCCAGTTGCGCGCGGGCGCGCGTCAAGCCGGGCGCGAGGACGAGCGCCTGTTCGAGCGCCGCCTTGGCGTCGGCGTCGTGACGCAGCACGAATGCGGCGAGGCCGAACCCGAGGTGCAACCGGGCATTCTTGGGATCGAGCGCAATCGCCTCACGGAAGGCCTGCTCGGCCGCCTGCGCCCGGCCGGTGTCGAGCGCCGCCCACGCGTCCTGCTCGAGCATGCCGGTCTTGGGGCTGCTCTGGGCGAACGCCGTCTGGGCGCTAAGGACCAGCATCAAGGCGATAACCAGACGGGGAGCAGTCACTCGCTGATTATGGCAGACGGGTGGGGGCGGCCGCCCGCCATCCGCTTCCGCACTCGCTCCAGACGGCTGTCAACTCGCAGCT
>CAYGMD010000145.1:0-11655 GCA_964350785.1 uncultured Acidobacterium sp.
GCCCGCGCGGCGGCTTCCTCTTCCATCTGCTCGGTGACAAACCACTGCAGCATCACGACGCCCGGGCGGTCCTTGGTCTTCTCGGCCATGGCGTAGAGCTCGTTGATCGAGGCGGTGACCTCCTTCTCGTTCTTGAGCACGTGCTCGCACAGCGCCTCGGCCGACTTCCACGTCATGGGCGGCGCGGCAATGGCGGGCAGTACGACCTTCTGATCGCGCTCGACCAGGTGATCAATGATCTTCTGCGCGTGCATCAGCTCGTCGGACGACTGCTTGCGCATCCACGTCGCAAACCCCGGCAGGTCGTGCTCCGACAGCCAGATCGACATGGCCAGGTATTCGTGCGACGCGCGAAACTCGAGCTTGAGATGCTCGTTGAGGCCCTTGAGTAGATCTTTCGTCATGAGATGTCCTGCTGCCCTGTCTGTCTGATCGGTCTGATCTGTGTTTAATCTGTGTTTAATCTGTGGCTGTCTTATCCGTGGCCTAGGGAGTAATCGTGAACCGCTGCGTGGCCGAGGTCACCAGCGGCTGGCCGGCCTTGCGCGCCGTCACCTGCCACGTGTGCGGCTCCGGCTCCAGCGCCACGGTGGCAGGCAGCCGCGTTTCGGTGGCGGTCATCACGGGACTCTCCCACACCACGCGATCGCCGGTCACGGCCGTGATCTTGATCACATAGCCGTCGGCGCCGTCAACCGCCGACCAGCGGAACATGTCGATGTGGCCGCCCATGGCGCCTTCGATCGGTTCGATCAACGTCAGCGTGCCGGCCGGCTTGGGCGACTCGGCCGCGGGGGCCGCGGCGGGCGCCGGCGCAGGAGCTGGCGCGCTCGCGGGCGCTCCCCCTCCGCAGGCGACGGTGACGGCAATGAAGGCAACAGGAGCGACGTAAGCAAGCACACGGTTCATGATCGACGACGCGCGAGTTCGAAGCCCACGCCTCCAAGGATGACGAAAAGTCCAGTTCCGGTCATGGCCAGCGGGAGTTGACCGTTTCCTCCGAAATACACGGCCGCCATCATCGACAGGACGGCAGTCGAGAACACTGCGCCGACGAGGGCGGCGGACGGCTTGGTACCCATAGCCTTTGATTCTACTTAATTGACGCGGTCAGCGGCCAATCCGGTCCGAGAGCAGGCCGACGGCCAAGGCGTAGGCGTGGGCGCAGTTGTAGCCCAGGAGCACGTCGTAGTTCGAATAGACGAGGTAGTGGGTCTTGCCCGCGCGCAGCAGCGACGCCGCGCGATCGACCTTCGGCAGGGCGCCGCCGCTCATCGTCCGCACGCCGAGTTGCTGCCAGCGCTTCAACGGCACCGCCACGGTCAGCTCGCGCGCCGCGCGGCAGCCGCTCGCGCGCAGGCCGACCTTGTCGACGAGACGGGCGGCGCCGCCGGCCGGCAGTTTCACTTCGCGGCCCCAGGCCTGCCCCGGGGTCCAGCCGTACGCCTTCATGTAGTTGGCGATCGACGCAAAGACGTCCGGCAGGCCGTTCCAGATGTCGCGGCGGCCGTCGCCGTCGAAATCCTGGGCGTGCGCCAGGTAGCTTGATGGCATGAACTGCGTCTGCCCCATCGCCCCGGCCCACGACCCCTTCATGGCCTCGAGGTCGATGTAGCCCTTGTCCACGATCTCGAGCGCGTTCATGAGCTCGCCGGTGAAGAAGGCGCCGCGGCGGCCATCCCAGGCCAGCGTGGCGAGCGCTTGCACGGTGGGCCGCGTGCCGGTGAAGCGCCCGAAGTTCGATTCCATGCCCCAGACCGCGACCAGCAGCGAGGACGGCGGCCCGTACTGGCGGCTGACCTGCGTCAAGAGCTTGTGGTGGGTCTTCGCCTGCTCGCGCGCCGTCCGCACGAACCGCGTCGTCAGCCGGCGCTGGATGTATTGATCGATGGTCAGGACCGTCTCGGCCTGGGTGCGATCGCGTTCGACGACCACTTCGAGCGGCTCGAGGCCGGTCAACGCGGCCTCGACGGTGGCGGCGCTCACGCCCTTGGCGAGCGCCTGCCCTTTCAGCTGCGACAGGAAGTCGGAGAACGGCGGGCGCGACTCTGGCGGGGCCGGCGCGGCCACCTGGAGTGCGAGAGAGACCGCCAGCAAGAGCTTTAGAATCACCTTCTCACTTTACTTGCGGGCGGCAAGGGGGCAGCACTAAAGTGCTGCCCTCCCGGCGACCTTCTGGTGAGATCTGGTTAGAGCGCGTTTCCAACCGCACCATCGACCATGATGGCCTGGCCGCTGATGTAGCTGCCGGCCTGCGAGGCGAGAAACACCACCAGGTTGGCCAGCTCTTCAGGGCGGCCCAGGCGGCCGAGCGGGATGCTGGCGATCGACGCCGTGCGCACGTCCTCGACCGGCTTGCCCAACTTCTGGGCGGTCGCCTGGTCCAACTCGGCAATGCGTTCGGTGTCGATGCGGCCGGGGGCGATGACGTTGACGAGAATGCCCCGCGGCGCCAGCTCGCGCGACAGGGTCTTGGCAATGCCCCAGACGCCCGCCCGCAGCGCATTCGACAGCGACAGGTTGGGAATGGGCTGCTTGATCGATGACGACGCGATGGTGAGGACGCGGCCGTAACCCGCCTTGGTCATCTCCGGCGCGGCGGCCCGCACGATGCGCGTGAAGCTCAGCAGGTTCTGCTCGAACGCCTTCTGCCATTGCTCGTCGGTCATGGCCAGCGTTTCGCCCGCCGGCGGCCCGCCGGCGTTGTGCACGACGATTTCCAGGCCGCCGTACTCGGCCACCGCGGTGTCGACCAGCCGCTGCGCCTCGCTGGCGCTGCTGACGTCGGCCACGAGCGCCTTCACTTTGGCGCCGGTCTCCTTGCGAATGGTGTCGGCGGCCGCTTCAATGCGCGCCTGGTCACGGCTGCACACCACGAGGCTGCACCCTTCGCGCGCCAGCCCGAGGGCCGACGCATAACCAAGTCCGCGGCTGGCGGCCATTACAATCGCGCGCTTTCCCTTGAGTCCAAAGTCCATTGCTGCCTGTCCTGTCTGTGAATTTGGAAAAGTAACTCTGAGTCCTCAGAGTCCTCTGTGGCTAGTTCTTGTGGACCGCCAGGAGGTCGAGACGCGCAAGAATGTCGTCCAGATCCTTCAACGTATCGGCGTCCACCGGCGTGAACGGCGAGCGCACGCGCGAGTGCTGGATCACCCCGCGCAGCTGGTAAATGTGCTTGCGCAGTGCCAGGTTGATGCGTGGCTGGTTCTCGAACCGGATGATCGGCAGGAACTGGTAGAACACCTCGGTGGCGCCGTCGAGGTCGCCGGCCGTGAACCGCTTGTAGATGTCGACCAGGATCTCGGGGAACGCGAAACCGGTCATGGTGCCGATCGCCCCATGCCGCAGCTCTTCCAGGAACATCATGCCGCCCAGGCCGCCGAAGATCTTGACGTCTTTGCTGGCGGCGCGAATCTGCGTGATCTTCATCGGCGCCGGCTCGTCTTCGAGCTTCAGGAACGCCAACCGCGGCGTGGCGGCGCCGAGCCGGGCAATCAACTCGACGCTCATGGTGATGCCGCCGACGGCCGGCGGAAAGTCCTGCACCACCACGGGAATGTCGACGGCCTCGGCCACGGCCAGGTAGTGGCGCTCGAGCGCCGCGTCGTTGGTGCGCGCCAGCTTGGGCGGCGCCACCATCACGGCCCGGGCGCCCAGTTCCTGGGCGCGGCGGCTGTAGGCGATGCAGCCGTCGGTGCCGGCGTGCGTCGTGCCCACGCAAATCGGAAAATCAGCCCCGGCCGTCTCGATGACGATCGCGGTGACGCGATCGCGTTCACCTTCCGTCAGCTTGTCGGCCTCGCCGAGCACGCCAAGAATGGTCATGCCGTTGACGCCGGTGCCGCGCGTGAAGGTGGTGAGCCGCCGCAGACTCCCCTCGTCCAGCTGGCCATCGGGCTGGAACGGCGTCGGCGTGATGTTGTAGATCCCGGTCAGGTCCTCGAACATTGGTTGATCTTACTTCGCGTCCGGGAAGCGAGTGACACGGTTCACCACGGGCGACACCGTGCGCAGGTACGCGTAGATCGCGGCCAGATCCTCGCGCGCCATGCCGGCGTAGGCGGTCATCGGCATGGGGGTGTTCTGTCGTCGCTCGGTGTCACTCAGCACCGCGTCCGAGGGCGTCTCGAACGCCTTGAACTTGTCGATGAACTGCTGCTCGGTCCACGAGCCGATGCCGGTATCCGCGTCGGGCGTGATATTGGCGGAGCGCACCCGGTAGCCGGTCTCGACGAACTCCATGCCGCCGGCAAACTCCTTGCCCGGCAGCGGCTGGCCGCGATCGTCGATCGGGGTGTGGCAATCACCGCACAGGGCCGCGCGAGTCATGTACTTCCCGTACGCCAGCTGGTCGGTGGGCGACGGCCGTGGTTGCGGCGTGCCTGCTGCCGGAATAGTCCGGACAATCAGGTTCATCGGGAAATTCAGGCTGCGCGCGGGCACCTGGTTCTCGATCGCCTTCCAGGTACGGACGTAGGCCAGGACGGCGTGGATGTCGTCGGCGGCCATCGCGCCGAAGTGGGGATATGGCATCAGCGGGAAGAGCGGCGTCCCGTCTTTCGAGACCCCGGCCGTCACCGCGCGCTGCAGTTCGCCGTCGGTCCAGGAGCCGATGGCGGCGGGCGTGATGTTCTTGGCGTAGACCGTGCCGGCGCCGCCCAGCGAAAACTCCTGGCCGCCGACGCCAATGCGGTCGGGCTTGACGGGTCCCGAGAACTTCGTCCAGTCGCGCTCGCTGTGGCAGTCGGTGCAGCCGACGACGTGGTCGCTCAGGTACTTGCCGCGCGCCAGGCGCTCGGGCGTGGGCTCCAGGGTCACCACCGCGGGCGGCGGCACCTTGGGAAACGCAACCATCAAATACGCCAATCCTGCGCCGGCGGCCACCACCACCAGCGCGACCAGCACGCCAACAGTCTTCAGCAGGATTCTCATCGTCTCCACGGCCTCCAGCAGCAGTGCGAAACGCAGATTCTAACAGGAGACCAAGAGATCAGAGCTACTCATTCACGGGTGGAAACAACCCCTTCTTGGGGTTGCCCGGGGCTCATGACACAATCCGCTCACATGGCAGCGAAGAAGGCAGGCTCCAGGTCCAAGGGCAAGAACACTGGCGGGGGCGACCTCGGCTACGAGGCCCAACTCTGGCAAATGGCCGATGCGCTACGCGGCAGCATGGACGCCGCCGAGTACAAGCACGTCGTGCTCGGCCTGATCTTCCTCAAGTACATTTCCGACGCCTTCGAGGAACGTCACGCCACCCTGCTTGCCGAGAAGTCCCAGGGCGCCGACCCGGAGGATCCGGACGAGTACCGTGCGCAGAACGTCTTCTGGGTGCCACCCGAGGCGCGCTGGGCGCATCTCAAAGCCCAGGCTCGCCAGCCGACCATTGGCCAGTTGGTGGACTATGCGATGGCGGGTGTCGAGCGTGACAACGCGGCGCTAAAGAGTGTACTGCCCAAGGACTATGCCCGGCCCGTCGTCGACAAGACCCGCCTTGGGTCGCTGATTGACCTGATCAGCAACATCCGCATTGGCGACAAGGAAAGCCGCGCCAAGGACGTGATCGGGCGCGTCTACGAGTACTTCCTGTCGCAGTTCGCCAGCGCCGAGGGCAAGAAGGGCGGCGAGTTCTACACCCCGCGGTCGGTGGTCAAGCTGCTGGTCGAGATGATCGAGCCCTATTCGGGCCGCGTCTACGACCCATGTTGTGGGTCATCCGGCATGTTCGTGCAGTCGGTCGAGTTCATCCGCGCGCACGCGAACGGTAATGGCAACGGCAAGGGAACGACCAAGGCCAAGGCCGACATCTCCATCTACGGCCAGGAGTCGAACTACACGACCTGGCGACTGGCCCGCATGAACCTGGCCATCCGCGGCATCGAGGGCCAGATCGGGCACGGCGATACGTTCCAGAACGATCGCCATCCCGACCTGAAGGCCGACTACATCCTGGCCAACCCGCCCTTCAACATCTCCGACTGGGGTGGCGAACGCCTGCGCGATGACAAGCGCTGGCAGTACGGCACGCCACCGGCAGGCAACGCCAACTTCGCCTGGGTGCAGCACATCGTGCATCACTTAGCGCCAACGGGCGTCGCGGGCTTCGTGCTTGCCAACGGATCGATGTCATCGAATCAGTCCGGCGAGGGCGAGGTCCGCAAAAACCTGATCGAGGCAGATGTCGTGGACTGCATGGTGGCGCTGCCCGGTCAGCTCTTCTACTCCACGCAGATTCCCGTCTGCCTGTGGTTCCTGGCTCGTGATCGCCGCAATGGCAAGTTCCGCGATCGCCGCGGCCAAATCCTTTTCGTCGACGCGCGCCAGATGGGACGAATGGTCGATCGCACCCATCGGGAACTGGCAGACGAGGATATCGCGAGGATCGCCGATACCTACCACGCATGGCGGGGAGAGAAGGACGCGGGCGCGTACGTCGACATCGCGGGTTTCTGTAACAGCGCGACGCTCGAAGAAGTTCGCAAGCACGGCCACGTCCTGACTCCTGGTCGCTACGTTGGGGCGACAGAAAGAGACGACGACGAGGAGGGCTTCGAGACCAAGATGGGCAGACTAGCCCATGAGTTGCGCGCTCAGAGGGCTGATGGTGAACGACTGGACAACTCCATCATTGCCAACCTGAAAGGACTTGGGTTTGCCAGCTGAGTGGCCCGAGTTCAAAATCGGTCAGCTGGCGGCTCCACTACGCAACGCTCTCGTAGGAGGGCCGTTCGGCTCCAATCTTGTGTCGAGTGACTATGTAGACGCCGGCGTTCCTGTGATCCGCGGCCAGAACATGGGTGGCCGATGGGTTTCAGGTGAGTTCGCCTTCGTAACTGAGCAGAAAGCGCAGTCGCTGGAGGGAAACATCGCACGCCCCGGTGACATCATGTTCACTCAGCGCGGGACACTGGGACAGGTTTCTGTTGTTCCGGTCGGCCAGCACGACCGCTATCTGGTGTCGCAGAGCCAGATGAAGCTGACGGTGGATCCGTCGCTCGCCGATCCGTTGTTCGTTTACTACGTGTTTTCGACCGCGGAACAGAAGGAGTATATCCAGCAGAACGCCATTCAAACTGGTGTTCCGCACACGAACCTGGGAATTTTGCGCAATACCCCGGTGCCACTCCCCCCATTACCGGAGCAACGGACTATTGTCCGCATCCTCGGGACGCTCGACGACAAAATCGAGCTGAACCGTCGGATGAACGAGACGCTGGAGGCAATGGCGCGGGCGTTGTTCCAGTCGTGGTTCGTGGACTTTGATCCGGTGCGTGTCATAGGCGAAGGCAGGGCCTTGCACCTGTCAGCCCAACTCGCCGACCTATTTCCAAGATCGTTCGAGGGCTCGGAGTTGGGCGACATACCAACCGGGTGGGTCGCCGGGACCCTGGCCAGCATCGCCAACCTGAATCCAGAGGCGTGGTATCGCGAGACGCGACCGGCGGCGATCCGTTACGTGGACTTGTCCAACACGAAGTGGGGCCGAATCGAGGCGGTCACACCGCATTCGCGAGAAGACGCTCCGAGTCGGGCCCAACGCGTACTCCGGCCGGGAGACTCGATCGTTGGGACAGTGCGCCCCGGCAACGGGTCCTACGCGTTTGTCTCGGAAGAAGGGCTGACTGGCAGCACGGGCTTCGCGGTGCTCAGGCCGAAACAGCCGAGCTATGCGGAATTCGTCTATCTTGCCGCAACTGCTCGAGAGAACATTGACGCCCTTGCGCACCTCGCTGACGGCGGAGCTTATCCTGCGGTTCGACCGGAAGTCGTCATGGCCACACCAATCGCGAAGCCGCCGGACGAGATCTTGGCCGCATTCTCACGCCTGACCAAACCCTGGTTCGAGAAGTGCTCGGTGAACCACCGCGAAGCCGACACGCTCGCCGCGCTGCGCGACACGCTGCTGCCCAAGCTCATCTCCGGCGAGTTGCGGGTGAAGGATGCGGAGCGGTTTGTGGTTGATAATTCGTAGCTCATGCCCATTTCCCCAGAGCAGATCGACATCTGGCGAGGCTCTCCGACCGAGCACCAACGGCTCGAGTTCAAAGAGGCGAAGACTCAGCTCGACAACGCCAAGCTACACGAATATTGTGTGGCGCTGGCCAACGAGGGTGGCGGTCACCTCATACTTGGCGTCGCCAACAACCCTCCGCGGCCAGTAGTCGGCACGCTCGCCTTTCGCGATCCTACCGGGATGGCGGAAAAGCTGTTCGACAGCGTGGGCTTTCGGGTCGACGTCGAGGAGGTGATGCACCCCGACGGCCGTGTTGTCGTTTTCACCATTCCGTCCCGGCCCCGCGGCACGGCGTATCACCTCGACGGCAAGTACTTGATGCGCTCCGGGCAAGCCCTGGTGCCGATGAGCGAGGACCAACTTCGGCGGATCTTCGATGAAGGGCGGCCCGACTGGCTGGAGGAACCCGCCAGGGCTGAACTTAGCGCCGCCCACGTCATCGATGTTCTTGATACGCAGGGCTATTTCGAGCTGCTAAAGCTTCCGTACCCTACTGAGCAGGCGGGTGTAATCGATCGGCTGAAGCGAGAACGGCTCGTGTTCGAGGACGCCGGACACTTTGCGATCAACCGGCTCGGAGCATTGCTACTTGCAAAACGGCTGGAGGACTTCCCCGACATCGCGCGAAAGGCACCTCGCGTCGTCGTCTACACGGGGGCTTCGAAACTCGATACGCGGCTGGATCAGACCGGCGTCAAGGGTTACGCGGTTGGGTTTCAGGGCCTGGTCCGATTCGTGATGGCGCAGCTTCCCCAGAATGAGGTCATTGAAGACGCCCTGCGCCGTGAAGTCAAACTCGTTCCGGAAATCGTGATCCGCGAGTTGGTAGCGAACGCGCTGATTCACCAGGACTTCACGATCACCGGCGTGTCAGTGATGGTGGAGGTCTACAGCAACCGGATCGTGATCTCGAACCCCGGTCTGCCAATCGTTCCCGTGGATCGATTCATCGATGGTTATCAGTCGCGAAATGAGCGGCTGGCCGACTTAATGCGCCGGCTTGGCATCTGTGAAGAGAAAAGCAGCGGGATTGACCGGGTCGTCAGGGCTGCCGAAGTCTTCCAGCTTCCGGCCCCCTCCTTCAAGGCCGGCCACATGCGCACTCTCGTGACGATCTTCGGTCCCAAGCCATTCGAAGACATGGATCGCGACGACCGCGTCAGGGCGTGCTATCAACACTGCGCTCTGAAATGGGTGATGTCCGAGCCGATGACCAACCAGACTGTTCGCGAGCGGTTTGGGCTTTCTGAGGCGAAGGCCGAAACCGCTTCTCGAATCATTCGGGATACCATCCGGGCGAAGCTCGTCAAAGCGGAGGATCCGGAAAGCAGCTCGAAGCGGTACGCGAAGTACCTTCCCTACTGGGCCTAGCTCTTTTTGGTCCAAAGACACGCACAACGGCCAAATGGCCATAAGTTGTTGATAGACAACAGTTTGCTCATTTAGGCCCAAACCGTATGTCGCCAGCCTTCACCGAGTCCGTTGTCGAAGACGCCGCCCTGGCCTGGATTGAATCGCTGGGCTGGGTGATCCGGAACGGGGTCGACATCGCCCCGGGCGAGCCTGGGGCGGAGCGGGACAGCCACGGCGACGTCGTGCTCGGCAGTCGCCTTCGGCGCGCCCTCACAAAGCTCAACCCTGCCCTGCCACCCGATGCGATCGACGACGCTTTCAGACGGCTGACGCGGCCCGAGGGAACCGAGTTGCTGCCCGGCAATCGGGCGATGCACCGCTTGCTCGTCGAAGGCGTCTGGGTCGAGTACCGAGGGGCCGACGGAGAAATTCGCGGCGGCCAGGCCCGGGTCCTCGACTTCGACGATGTCGACAACAACGACTGGCTGGCCGTAAACCAGTTCACTGTCGTCGAGAACAAACAGAACCGCCGCCCCGACATCGTGCTGTTCGTAAACGGCCTGCCGCTTGGCGTGATCGAGCTCAAGAACGCAGCCGACGAGAACGCCACCGTGTGGTCCGCGTTCCAGCAGCTTCAGACCTACCAGGCGCAGATTCCATCACTGTTCCATACCAACGCCGCGCTCGTCGTGTCAGACGGCACCGTCGCGCGCATTGGCTCGATTGGCGCCGGCAAGGAATGGTTCAAGCCCTGGCGCAGCGACGCGGCGATCTCGGCGAAGATGCCGGAGCTCCAGGTGCTGCTGTTCGGCGCATTCGAGCCGCAGCGCTTCCTCGACCTGATTCGACACTTCATCGTGTTCGAGGATCTTGGCGGCGGAAAGCTGGCCAAGAAGATGGCCGGGTACCACCAATTCTACGCCGTGAACGTCGCCGTGGATGAGACGCTGCGCGCCTCGTATGCGCTGAGGTCCGACATGGCGGCCGAAGCGCCCGGCCGGTTCGGCGTCTCTCAACCGGGTGGCGAGCGGGGCGACCGGCGCGTGGGCGTGATCTGGCACACGCAAGGGTCGGGCAAGAGCCTGACGATGGCGTTCTACGCCGGGCGCATGATCGTGCATCCGCAGATGGAGAACCCGACCATCGTGGTGATGACCGACCGCAACGACCTCGACGATCAACTGTTCGGGACCTTTTCACGCTGCCACGAGTTGCTGCGCCAGCCTCCGGTTCAGGCCGTCGACCGCGCAGACCTGCGGTCCAAGCTCTCCGTGGCTACCGGCGGAGTGGTCTTCACGACGATTCAGAAGTTCTTTCCCGAAGAGAAGGGCGATCGCCACCCCATGCTCTCGAACCGGCGCAATATCGTCGTGATTGCGGACGAGGCCCATCGCAGCCAATACGACTTCATCGACGGCTTCGCGCGGCATATGCGCGACGCGCTGCCCAACGCATCGTTCGTGGGCTTCACCGGGACGCCCATCGAACTGAAGGACGCCAACACGCGGGCCGTGTTCGGCGACTACATCAGCGTCTACGACATCCAGCGTGCCGTCGCCGACGGTGCCACGGTGCCGATCTACTACGAGAGCCGTCTTGCCAAACTGGAGCTGAAAGACTCCGAGAAGCCCAGGATCGACCCTGATTTCGAAGAGGCGACCGAAGGCGAAGAAGTGGACCGCAAGGAGAAGCTCAAGAGCCGTTGGGCGCAGCTCGAGGCGGTGGTCGGGTCAGAAACCCGTATCAAGCTGGTCGCCAAGGACCTGGTGCAGCACTTCGAGACGCGCCTGGGCAGCATGGACGGAAAGGCGATGATCGTGGTGATGAGCCGTCGCATTGCCGTGGACTTGTATCGGGAGCTGATTGCCCTCAGACCTGACTGGCACGCTGCTGATGATGATCATGGGGCATTGAAAGTGGTGATGACGGGCTCGGCGTCTGATCCGCTCGACTGGCAGCCGCACATTCGCAACAAACCGCGCCGCGAAGAACTGGCGCAGCGGTTCCGGGATCCGGCCGACCCCTTCAAGATCGTGATCGTTCGCGACATGTGGCTCACCGGCTTTGATGCCCCGAGCCTTCACACCATGTACGTGGACAAACCCATGCGCGGGCACGGGCTGATGCAGGCGATTGCCCGCGTGAACCGCGTGTTCAAGGACAAGCCCGGCGGACTGGTGGTCGACTACCTCGGCCTCGCGGACGAGCTCCGCCAAGCGCTGGCGACCTATACGGAAAGTGGCGGGACCGGACAGACCGCTCTCGATCAGTCAGAGGCGGTCGCGCTG
>CAYGMD010000146.1:0-11573 GCA_964350785.1 uncultured Acidobacterium sp.
GAGGACCTCTACTACCGCCTCAACGTGATCCCGGTGCGGCTGCCGCCGCTGCGCGAGCGCATCGAGGATCTGCCGGTGCTGGCCGACTTCTTCATCCGCCGCTACAGCGCGCGCTTCCACAAGCCGGTGCGCGGCATTGCCGAATCAACGCTGCGCATGCTGTCGCATTACTGGTGGCCGGGGAACATCCGCGAGCTCGAGAACCTGGTCGAGCGGCTGGTGGCGGTGTCCGATCACGAGTGGATTACCGACGAAGACCTGCCCTTCGAGTTCCACGTCGTCGAACTGGACCGCACCAAGTCGGACACCAGCCTGCTGGACCGGGCGCTGGGGACGTTCGAGCGCAACTTCCTCGTGCGCGCGCTCGAGCGCAACGCCTGGAACGTCACGCAGACGGCGCGCTACCTGGGCGTGCCGCTCAGCACGTTGAAGTTCAAGATTGAACGACTGGAAATTCGGGAGCTGGCGAGGAAGATCAAGAAATAGATCCCCCGCCAGTCCGGACCGCCCGGCCTTGTCCGCCCTCCGGGCGGGACGGCCGCGCTACTTCGGCTTCTTCGGAAGAATCGCGTCCTTCAGCTGCTTGACGATCCGCGCCTTGACCACGGTCTTCGGCGCGATCTCGATCGGCTGGCCGGTTGCCGGGTTGCGCCCGGTGCGAGCCTTGCGGTGCTGCACGACGAGCTTCACCATGCCGGGGATGACGAACTCTCCGGTCCGCTTCAGTTCCTTCTCGCACAGGATCGCCAACTCGTCGAAGAACTCGCGCGACTGCGTGCGCTTGACGTCGAACCGTTCGGCGAAGTGCGAAAAGAGCTCCGACTTGCCCATCCTTCGGGCTTCGTCCATCGTGTCCCCCAGGGTCAGTGTTAAGCGGCGTGTATGCTAACCCCGACCTTGGGGGCTGTCAATCGCCGCGGAACCGGAGACGGTGGCTCCCTGGCCGCCGTCTGCATCCTTTTGCCGTAGACTGATCACCATGTCTACCGCATCGACCGTCGAGACGTTTCCCAACCCGCGGCCCGAGCGCGAATTCGAGATCGCGATCGACTGCCCCGAGTTTACGTCGATGTGCCCGAAGACGGGTCTCCCCGACTTTGGCGTCATCCGCATCCGCTACGTGCCGGCGGCGCGGTGCCTCGAACTCAAGTCTCTCAAATACTATCTGCTGGAGTTCCGGAACAAGGGAATTTTCTACGAAGCCGCCACCAACCAGATCCTGGACGACCTGGTGGCGGCGTGCGCCCCTCGGCGGATGACCGTGGTCGGCGACTTCACGGCGCGGGGGGGGATCACCACCAAGGTGACGGCGGAGCACCCCGCGCCCCAGGGCGCGCCCGGGCAATCGGCGTGAATCTGCGGCCCTAGAGCTGGTGCCGGGCCGCGACCCCGGACTCCTCGTCCTCGCCGTGGTCGCCGGGTTCGTGCCGGGCGCGGCCCCCGGGCATGCCGCACAGCGCGCGGGCAATGGCATCCAGCTGCTGGTGCAACTCCACCGAGCCGCGCAGCGCCGACACCGGAACTCCCGAATTCACCGCCGAGGCCACCGTGCGGTAGTCGCTGTTGACGCTGTAGTCGATGCCCAGCCCGAGCACGCGCTCGATCTGGCCGGTCGACAGCACACCGAATTCCGACGCGCGGTTGAGGACGACCTTCAAATGGTCGCCGGCCACGCCGGTCAGCTTCACGGCGTCGATCAGCCGCTGCAGGTTGCGCAGGCACGGCACGTCGGGGTTGGCCACCAGCATCACCGTTTCCGACAGCTGCAGGGCCATGGCGCCGCACGTGCTCAAGGTGCTGCCGATGTCGACGATCACGAAGTCATAAAGGGCGTTGAGGCAGCGCAGCAGCTGCTCGATGCCGTCGACGTCACGCGAGGCGGGCCGGCCAAACTCGTCGCCGGCCGCCAGCACGTGCAGCCCGCACTCGTGCTGGATGACGTACTTCGAGACCGCGCCCGGGTCCATCCAGGACAGGCAGTCAATGGCCTGCAGCACCGAGTGGCGCGGCCGCAGGCCGAGAAACAGGGACACGTCGCCGGGACCCGTCTTCAGGTCGACGATCACCGTGGGCTTCCTGCTGAGGCGGCGGATGTCCGCGGCGCCGTTCACGGCCAGGGTCGTGGTGCCGGTGCCGCCCTTCGTCCCGAGATAACTGACGATCATGCCCGGGCAGAACGCAACCTGTGTGCCAGACCGGGAAACCCGCGACGCCTAGGCACAGGGGGTCACCGGCGGCCGGCGCGACCGCTGTTCCCGTTGCACATCTGTAAGCGGGTCCACGTGTTTGGTGGTTGCACCGGCCGGGCTGCCCCCCTTGGGGCGGCGGCCCGATGGGGTGGTAACTCACACGAACGGGACGAGTTGCGCCGAACCGGCGCGGTCGCGACAGGCCCGGCACATGGCTTGCTCTGGGGAGGGCGCGACCTCCAAACAAGGACTAATGGCCAACATCAACACTCAACCACCCGCGCGTCCCGCTATGGATGAATGGGGCGTCTACGACCCTCAGCAGGCCGGCCTCGCGGCGTTGTTCGCGCGACTCGACCTGCCTGTCAAACCGGCCGTCGACGAGCGCCCGAAGGCCATCGAGAATCCCGCCGCTCCCGAGCGACCGTCGCTGAGCGACGCGAAGTAAACCACCCGTCCCTCTCCTCGGTCCCTCTCGGGGTGCCTTGCGCACCCCGTCTTTTTTTCGAGCCCCTCCGGCCGACGCGCGGTGTGGATATGATCGCGCCATCATGCGCGCGCTATCACTGACGCTCCTGCTCACCCTCGGCCTGGCGGTGGCGCCGGACGCGCAGACGCCGGGCGCGATTCAGGCGCCCGAGGCGGCATTCGGCTTCAAGATGGGCGCCGACCGCGAACTGGCCGACTGGCCCGGGCTGCAGCGCTACTTCGAAACCGTGGCCGCCGCCTCCGACCGGGTCGAGCTCGTGGATGCCGGTCCGTCGACCGAGGGACGCCGGCTGGTCGCCGCCGTCGTGTCGTCGCCCGAGAACATCGCGCGGCTCGAGGAGATTCGCACCACCGCCTTGCGGCTCGCCGACCCGCGCACGCTGGACGAACCGGCGGCGATGGCCCTGGCCGCACGCCAGCCGGTGATCGTCGCGCTCGGCATGAGCATTCATGCCACCGAGATCGGCGCGACCCAGGCGGCGCCCGAGTTGTTGCACACGCTCGCCACCTCGCAGGATCCGGAAGTGCTGCGGTCGCTGCGCGACGTAGTGCTGATCCTGCTGCCCTCGCTCAACCCCGACGGCCACGTGCTTACCGTCGACTGGTATCGCCGGTGGAAGGGCACCGAGTTCGAAGGCTCGAACATGCCGTGGCTCTACCACCGCTACGTCGGCCACGACATCAACCGCGACGCCTTCATGATGAACATGGCCGAGAACCGCTCGCTCGCGGACTTCTTCTATCGCCGCTGGCACCCGCAGGTGTTCCTCGCCATGCACCAGATGGGGCCACGCGGGCCGCGGTTCTTCGTGCCGCCCAACGCCGATCCGATCGATCCCAATTACGACCCGCTCGTGTGGCGCACCGCGGGCCTGCTCGGGCACGCCATGGCGCTGGCGCTCGAAGAGGACGGCCGCCAGGGCGTCGTGCAGAACGCACTCTACGACTACTACTGGCCCGGCTACGAGGACTCGGCGCCGATCGGCCACAACACGGTCACGATCCTCACCGAGGCCGCCGGCGTTCGCGTGGCCACCCCGATCACGGTGGCGAAGGACCAGCTGACCGGCGGCCCGGGCTTTCCCGACCACTCGCCGACGACGAGGTTCCCCAACCCGTGGCCGGGCGGCCAGTGGCGCCTGCGCGACATCGTCGACTACGACCTGTCGGCGGCCCGCGGCATGCTCGGCGCGGCGGCGCGTTATCGCCTGGAGCTGGTGCGCAACTTCTACCGCATGGGCAGGCGGCAGGTGGAGCTCGGGCTGAAGGGCGGGCCGTTCGCCTTCATCATTCCGCCGGGGCAATTCGACGCGCATGCCGCGCGCAAGCTCGAGCAGCTCCTGATCGACGGCGCCGTGGAAGTGCGGCGCGCGCTGGAACCGTTCCGCGTCGCCGACACGGTCTACCCGCAGGGCGCCGACCTCGTCCTCATGGCCCAGCCGTTCCGCGCGTACGCCAAGACGTTGCTGGAGGTCCAGCACTACCCCGTGCGGCGCGGCCCGCCCGGGACGCCGATCGAGCGCCCCTACGATGTCGCCGGCTGGACGCTGCCGCTGCAAATGAACGTGACGGTCGATCGCATCGACCAGTATTTCGAGCCGCCACCGACGACGCGCCTCGATCGCGCGACGATCGCGCCGGCGCGGGTGTGGGGCGAGGTGCGCAAGCCGGCCTTCTACGTCATCGACGGCCGCGGCAACGGCGCTAGCCTCGCCATCAACCGCCTGCTCAAGGCCGGCGCCCGCGTGTCGTGGCTGAGGGAGCCGTTGGCAATCGAGGGGCACACGTATGAACCCGGCGCGCTGGTGGTCGGCGAAGCCAAGGGGGTGCGCGGGGCGGTGGAGGCGGTGGCCCGCGACCTTGGCCTGCGCGTCACCGCGGCGACGGGCCGGCCGCCACAGGAGGCGCGGTCCCTCGGCAACCCGCGCATCGCGCTCTACAAGCCGTGGGTCGAGAACATCGACGAAGGCTGGACGCGCTGGCTGCTCGAACAGTATGAGTTCCCGTTCGAGAACATCACCGACGCCGACATCCGCCGCGGGGGCCTGCGCACGCGCTTCGACGCCATCATCATTCCCGATCAGGGTGCCGAGCGGCTGATGGCGGGACATCCGGCGGGGACCATGCCGTCCGAGTTTGTGGGCGGCCTCGGCCCCGAGGGCGTCGGCATGCTCCGGCAGTTCGTCACCGGCGGCGGCACGCTGGTGGCCCTCGATTCAGCCAGCGAGCTGGCCATCAACCTGCTCGGCGCGCCGGTCGAGGACGTCACGCGCGGCCTGCCGCCCGACGAGTATTTCTGCCCGGGCTCGGTGATCAAACTGGAACTGGATCCGGATCCGCTGACCTACGGCGTGCCGCGCGAGACCGCCGGGTTCTGCGCGTTCAATGCCGCCTTCGAACTCCAGCCGGCGGTACCGGCGACGGCGGCCGGTGCGCCGGCGGTCACCGCGCGCGTGATCGGTCGCTACGCGCAGAGCGGAGTCCTGCTGAGCGGATGGCTCGAGGGCGAACGCGTGGTCGCCGGCAAGGGCGCGATGGTCGAGGTCCGATCCGGACTCGGCCGCGCCATCCTGTTCGGGTTCCGCCCGCAACACCGCGCGCAGTCGCACGCGACGTTCCGCTTGTTCTTCAACGCGCTGCATACGTCGAACTAGGTGCCAAGGGTGCCAAGGGTGCCAGGGTGCGGCACGGCGCATTGCAGTTTCTGCCTTGCTGAACGACGGTCGCCGCCGCAGAAACTGCGCTCCCTGAAATGGCGATTTCCAGAAACACGTGAAGATCTGCCCGTCTTGACCCGGCCCGTCGATTGCACTGCCACCTCGCATGGCAGGAGCGCGAGACATTCGGGAACTAGTGGCATGGCAACTGGCGTGTCAGCTGAAACGGCTGGCTGACGAAGTCTGCCAACGACCTGGCGCGAGCCGGGACTTCAAATACCGCGATCAGCTTCGTGACGCAGCCGCCTCGGCGCCGCGAAACATTGCCGAAGGCTTCGGCCGGTTTGGAGACAAGGAGTTCGCGCGTTTCGTCCGGATTGCCAAGGAATCCGAGGTCGAAGTCCTCAATCACTTCATCGACGGCGTGGACAAACGCTACATCGAGCCAGATGAACTGCCGGCGCTGGAGCACGCGGTTCGCAAGTCACTGAAGGCCGCGACAGGACTGACTCGGCACCTGGAAACAACGCCGGATCCACCGCAGTCCTAGCACCTTGGCACCCTTGGCACCTAAGCCCCCGCACCCAGGCGAAGTCGTGGTGGTTCGCGACGAATGCTGGACCGTCGCGCGCACGGAGGTTTTTGAACACTGCACCCTCCTGACGTTGGAGGGCCGCGGTCCCGGCAACATGGGCCGCCGCTTTCAGGCCGTCACGCCGTTCGATCGCGTGCGCGCGTCGGAAACCACGCGACCCAGGCGAAGAAAACGGCGCACGGTTCTTCGTGCGGCCCTTGCCGCCACTGCGCACGAGCGGTGCGCGCCCGGCTTGTGGACCGCGGCGGGCGCGTCGCTTGATCTGCTTGCCTATCAATTGGAGCCGGCACTGGCCGTGCTGCGCGGCGCCACGCGCGTGCTGCTGGCCGACGCGGTGGGCCTCGGCAAGACGATCCAGGCGGGCTTGATCCTGGCCGAGTTGCGCGCGCGGGGCCTGGCCGACCGCGCGCTGGTGCTGTGCCCGGCTGGCCTGCGGGCGGCATGGCGGCGCGAGCTGCGCGACCGGTTCGGCATCACCGCGGCGGTGCTCGATCACGCCGCGATCGCCGCCGGCGGCGTGGCATGCCCGGCCGGCGTGAATCCCTGGACGACCCAGGCCGTCGCCATTGCCTCGATCGATTACGTCAAGCGCCCGGAAGTGCTCGCCGCGGCCGAGGGCGCGGCGTTCGACGTGATCATCGCCGACGAAGCGCATCACCTGACGCCCGCCAGCGAGCGCGGGCACGCCGTGGAGCGCCTCGCTTCGCGCGCCGCTTGGCTCGTGCTGGTCTCGGCCACGCCGCACTCGGGCGACCAGGCGGCCTTCGAGTACCTCACCGCCATCGGCTCCCTTGGTGATCCGCTGGTCATCTTCCGGCGCGATCGCCGTGACGTCGGCCTGGCGGCCGATCGGCGCAGCCACGTGCTCGGCATCACGCCCACGGGCGACGAGGCCCGCCTGCTCGACGCCACTACCGGCTACGCCCGCGCCATCTGGCAGGCACGCGGGCAATCGGATCGCGCGGTGCAACTGGTGGCCATCACCCTCGCGCGCCGGGCCGCCTCGAGTGCCGCGGCGCTCGGCCGGACGCTGGTCCGCCGCCGCGCGCTGCTCGCCGATAGTCCGCCCACCGATCCCGTGCAGGGCGTCTTCCCCTGGGACGAGATGGACGATGGCGATGGCGACGAACCGGATGCGGCACTCGCCTGTCCTGGCCTGCTCGATCGGGAGGCAGAACGGCGGCAGCTCGACGCGCTGATCGAGCTTGCCGGGCGCGCGCCGGCGCCAGCGTCGAAGCTGCGCCGGCTGCAGCGCCTCCTGATCCGGGCCGGCGAACCGGCCGTGGTGTTCACCGAGTACCGCGACACGCTGCAGACGGCCGTCGACACGCTGGCCGGAAGCTTCCGGCTTGGTTCGATCCACGGCGGCGTGCCGGCCGCCACGCGGCTGGAGGTCGTGCGCCAGTTCGACCGCGGCGACATCGACGTGCTGGTCGCTACCGACACCGCTGGCGAAGGCCTCAACCTGCATCGACGATGCCGGCTGGTGATCAACCTCGAGCTGCCGTGGAATCCCCTTCGCTTGGAGCAACGCGTGGGACGCGTCGACCGGCTGGGCCAGCAGCGGCGCGTTCATGCCGTGCACTTGCTGCATCGGGGAACGGTGGAAGACACCGTATGGCGTCACCTCGAGCAGCGGCGCCGGCGGGCGGATGCCGCGCTCGGTGAGTGGGTCCCGCCGACCAACGACGACGTCGCGCACGCCGCCTTCGGCGATCGGCCGCTGCCGGCGCCGGTTGCGGCGGCCGTCACCGGCACGCGGGTCGGTGATGCGGCGGCTGAACTGGCGCGGGCCGCGGGCCAGCGCGAACATCGCCGTCACGCGGAGATCACCTTCGAGCGCCCGGTCTTCGCGCCTCCGGGCCGGCGCCGCCGTCACGCGGAGACGGCCATCGCGCTGGTGGAGTACACATGGACGGGACCAGCCGGCGGAATGATGGAACGCCGGGTGCTGGGGTTTCGCGTAGCGATGCCGGGCCGGCGCGGCGCCCGGGCGTGGCGCGACGGCGCCCTGGCCATCGGCGCCGCCGCGCGGAGTCAGGCGCCGGCGCTATCGCGCCTGCCCATGCAGGACGCGGTGCCGGCGCGCCTGGCCGCGGCCCGCGCGCGTCTGGCGGCGACACCGGCGCTGCACCAGGCCTCGCTGTTCGATCGGCGCGCCGAACGCGTGGCGGGCGCGCGGCGGGAAATCGCTGCCCACCTCGATGCGGCGCTCGCGCGGCGGGCGGCCTCGTTGGGGCCTCCGGATTCACCACCAACACACAGGCTGATCGCCTGCTGGCCCTGGCGGCGCGAACCATGATCCCCGGCGTAGGCGGAGCCTTGCTGTCGCACGCGTACCTGGAGCAACACCTGCTGCCGCACCTGGATTCCGCCACCAGCGCGGTCCTCGGGCGCCAGGCACTGCGGTGGTGGCGAACCGTGACCCGGTCGCTCGGGCCGGCTGCGGGCGCCCGCCAGGTGTTCGACGTTGCCGCGGCGCCATTGCTCGTCTCGCTTGGATACGTGGCGCCGGCCATGCGGCCCCTGGGCGATACGCTGGTGGGACTGTCGGCCGGCGACGGCCAGTCACCCGTCCTCGTGATCGCGTTACCGTGGGCCGCGGCCGCCGATGCGGCCTGGCGTGACGCGGTGCGTGGCGGCACCGGCGCGGATGCGCGGTGGGCGCTGATCTCCAACGGCCGCGCGCTCCAGATCGTCGATTGCAGCAGGCCCTGGGCACGGCACACGGTGCAGTTTGATTTCTCGAGGTTGCTTGGCGATCCGCGCGGCGCCGGCGTGCTGTGGGAGCTGGCGGGGGCGCGCGCCACCGCCGACGAGGCCGGGCCCGCTGGGCTGCGCGCGCGAATCGAAGCATCGGGCCGGCACGCCGCCGCGGTCTGCCATGCGCTTGGCGACGGCGTGCTGGCCGCCCTGCCGGCATTGGCCGCAGCGCTCGCTCCTGGCCGCAGCCGGAAGAAACCCGCCGCCCACCCCTACGACCAGGCCCTCACCGTCGTCTACCGGGTGCTGTTCCTGTTGTTCGCCGAAGCCCGGGGGCTGGTGCCGGTGTGGCATCCGGTGTACCGCGAGTCGTACACCATCGATGCGTTGTACCGGCAGTCGATCGCCCCCGCCGCGCCGCGGGGGCTGTGGCCGGCCTTGCAGGCGATTGCGCGGATGGCGCACGCCGGCTGCAAGGCTGGCGACCTTGACGTCACCGCCTTCAACGGCCGCCTGTTCTCGCCGCGGCATGCGCCGCTGGCCGAACACCGCCGCGTCCCCGAAGACGTGGCCAGGACGCTGGTCCTGGCGCTGGCCACCACCAACTCGGGCAAGAGCCGCCGGCGGATTGCCTATCACGACCTCGGCGTGGAACAGCTGGGCGCGGTCTACGAACGCGTGCTCGAGCACGAGCCGGTCGCAACCCGCGCCGGCGTGGCCTTGCGGCGCACGTCAGCGGAGCGCAAGGCGACCGGCAGCTTCTACACGCCGCGCTCGATCACCGAATTCGTGGTGAGGCGGACCCTGCAGCCGCTGGTGGCCGATCGCGCGGCGAACGACATTCTCAACCTGCGCGTGGTCGATCCCGCCATGGGCAGCGGCGCGTTTCTCGTCGCCGCCTGTCGCTACCTGGCGGAGCAATGCGAGCAGGCCCTCGTACGCGATGGCCGATGGGACGCCGCCGAGGTGAGCGCCGCCGATCGCGCCGGCCTGCGCCGCCAGGTCGCTGAGCGCTGCCTCTACGGCGTGGATCTCAATCCCACCGCCGTGCAGCTGGCACGGCTGTCGCTGTGGCTCACGACGCTCGCGACGGGCAAGCCGCTGACCTTTCTCGACCATCACCTGGCGGTCGGCAACAGCCTGCTGGGAGGATGGCTCGCCGACCTGTCGCGCGCACCGGTGCGCCGCACCGCGCCGGCCCCGGCGCTGCCGTTGTTCGACGCCGTGTCGTCGGTGGTGGCGGCGCACGTGTTGCCGCAACGCTTGCGCCTGGCCAGCCAGCCGTCGGATTCGCTGCAGGCGGTCCGTGACAAGGAGCGGCTGTTCGAGGCGCTCTCGGCGTCCGACGGCCCCTTCGCGCGCTGGGGGCGGGCGGCCGATGCCTGGTGCGCGGCCGCGTTGTGGCCCGGGACGCCGCCGGCGCACGCGGTGGTCAACGAATGGCTGTCGGCCGCGCTTGGCGGCCCCACCACGCTGCCCGCCGATCAACTCGCGCGGTGGCTCACGCGCGCCGCGCAGGTGGCCGCGGGCCACTCGGTGTTCCATTGGGAACTGGCGTTTCCCGAAGTGTTCTTCGACGCGGATGGGCGGCGGCGACGCGATGGCGGGTTCGACGCGGTGCTCGGCAACCCGCCCTGGGACATGCTGCGGGCCGACAGCGGCACGGCCACCGCTCGCGGCGCCGATCGCAAGCGCGCCGCGCCGCTGCGGCGTTTCTTCCGGTCGTCGGGGATCTACACCGCCCAGAGCCAGGGCCACGCGAACCGCTACCAGTTGTTCCTCGAGCGAACGCTCCAGCTCACGCGGCCGGGCGGCCGCTTCGGGCTGATCCTGCCCTCGGGCATCGCGACCGATCACGGCAGCGCGCCGCTGCGCCGGCGCCTGTTCGACCAGTGCGCGCTCGACACCTGGATTGGCCTCGACAACAAGGCCGGCATCTTTCCCATTCACCGCAGCGTGCGCTTTGTGGTGATGGCGGGCCGCCACGGCGGCCGCACCAGCGTGTTGAAGTTCAGGTCGGGCGTGCAGGATCCAGCCACGCTCGACCGCTGCGCCAGTGACGCCCGTCACGACCAGGGCGACGAGTGGCTCAGCGTGACGCGGTCGCGGCTGGAGGCCTGGGATCCGGAGCAATTGACGGTGCCGGCGGTGACGTCGGCCACCGCGCTCGCCGTCCTGTGCGGGGCCGCCGCCACGGCGCCGCCGCTCGGCGCCGCCCGCGGCTGGCACGCGCGCTTCGGCCGCGAGCTCAACGCCACCGAGGACCGCGCGCACTTCACCAGGTGGACGGCAGCCGGCGCGTCGCTGCCGATCGTCGAGGGCAAACATGTCGCCCCGTTCCAGGTGATGCTGCAGGCAGCCACCCACGCCGTGCCTCGGGACACGGCCGCGCGCCTGATCGATCCGGCGGTGAGCTTCGCCCGCGATCGCATCGCCTACCGCGACGTGGCCGGCGCCACCAACCGGCTCACGCTGATCGCCGGGCTGCTGCCGCAAGGCGCCCTCTCAACCCACACGGTGTTCGTGTTGAAAACACCGCTCGGGGCCGACGAACAATGGTGCCTGCTGGCGTTGCTCAATAGCCTGATGGCCAATTACCTGGTGCGGCTCAATGTCACCACGCACGTGACGACCGCGCTGATGGCGCGCCTGCCGGTGCCGCGGCCGCCGTCTGGATCGCCGGCCTTTCGCACGCTGGCCGCGCTGGCACGCGGGCTGGCCGGCACCGGCATCGACGCGGCGCCGGAGGCGTACGCCCGCCTGAACGCGGTCGCCGCCCACCTCTACGGCATCCGCCGCGACGACTACGCGCACGTCGTCGCGGCCTTTCCGCTGTTGCCCGCAGCGCTGCGCGACCGCTGCGTCGAGGTCGAACGCGAGCTGGGCTAGCTGTGAATGCTACACACGTTGTTCATTCGGGAGTCTCTGGAAACAATGGGG
>CAYGMD010000147.1:0-11507 GCA_964350785.1 uncultured Acidobacterium sp.
AACCCGCACCAGCCGGCCGCCTGGTACGCGCTCGAGCCGGAATCGGGCCTCGGCGCTCCCGCCATCCTGCAGGGCAAGGAGCTCTCGTTCACCAACCTGCTCGACCTGGACGCCGCCGCGCGCATCGTGCTCGAGTTCAGCGAGCCGGCGGCGGCGGTGATCAAGCACACCAACCCGTGCGGCGTGGCCACCGGGGCGACGATTGCGGACGCCTATGTGCGCGCGCGCGAAGCGGATGCGCTGGCCGCGTTTGGCGGCATCATCGGCCTCAACCGTCCCATCGACGTCGACACCGCGACCGCCATCGTCTCGAGCTTCATCGAGGCCGTGGTGGCGCCGTCGGTGGACGAGGCGGCGAGGCCGATCCTGGCGAAGAAGGCGAACCTGCGCGTGCTCGAAGCCGACTTCGGCGCCCTGGGCGGCAGCGAGTACCGGTCGATTCTTGGCGCCCTGCTCGTGCAGCAGCGCGACCAGGTGATCGAAGCGCACCTGCCGTGGCCGTCGGGCGACCTGAAAGTCGTCACCAGGCGGCAGCCAACCGAGGAAGAGTGGCAGGCGCTGCGCTTCGCGTGGCGCGTGATGGCGCACGTGAAGTCCAACACCGTGATCTTCACCGACGCCCATCGCACACTGGCGATTGGCGCCGGCCAGATGAGCCGCGTGGACGCCGTCAAGGTGGCGACCATGAAGGCGGCCGGCTGGAAGTCGGACGCCGTGTCGATGATCCTCAAGGGGTCGGTGGCGGCGTCGGATGCGTTCTTCCCGTTCCGCGACGGCCTGGACGCCGTCGCGGTGGCCGGTGCCACCGCGGTCGTGCAGCCTGGCGGTTCGGTCAAGGATGCGGAAGTGATCGCCGCCGCCGATGAACACGGTCTCGCCATGGTGTTCACGGGCCGGAGGCACTTCCGGCACTAGGCCGATCTGGCGTCCGCCTTTAGGCGGACCATCTGTGGTCAGCGCTCAGATGCTGCGCCCAATCGCCAGCCAAGCGCGCCTTCGCAAGTCATTGGGGGGCGTCTCGCGTGGGGGGGCCATGCTAGTATCCCGCGACGTTTCTGTTGGCCCGTTTGGATTGTGGGCCACATGGCACGGTGACCTTGAGGCCCGGTGGCGCCGGTTTCGTCACCCGAAGCGGCGCGCTCGGCATGAAATTCGGAGTCGAGACAGACTAGGATGACCGAGCCGCCTAACAAGCGCGTGAAGCCGGCGGCAATCAACACCCATCGTCTGGCCCGAGGTCGTCGGAGAGGATGCGGTTTACGTGAACAAGGAGATGCCATGAACAACATAAGTGCACCGTTCCGCTGGTTCATCGCAGGATGGTTCGTTGCAGCAGTTTGGGGTGCGTCAGCCTGCAGTCAGGCCCCGCGCGACGACCGTGCTGCGGGGGCTGCACCCGTCGAGTCAGCCGATGCGGAGCTCGAGGCGATCAGGACGGCAACCGCCCGGTTCCAGGATCTCGACGTTGCGTTGAAGGAAGGGTACATACGCGACCCGATGAACCACTGCTTCACGGCCCCGATGGAGGGGTTTCCGAAGCAGCTCGGCTCGATGGGCGTGCACTACTTCCGGCCGGATTTGCTCGGAATAACTGTTCCGGCGCCTCCGGTGAACGGAACCGGCACACACACGGACTTTGCACGGCCCGGCGTCCTCATCTACGAACCGCAGGCGGATGGACGCATGGCTCTCGTCGCCATCGAGAACCTGGTGTTCGCGGACGCGTGGCATGCCGCGAATCAGGCACCACCCACCTTTCGAGGCAACGAGTACTACCGCATGATCGACAATTCGGCGACGTCCGACGTGAACGAGGCGCACATGTTCATGCCGCACTATGAGTTGCACATGTGGCTGTATCGACCCAACCCGAACGGATTGTTCGCGCAATTCAACACCAACGTCACCTGCGAGCACCACGCGCTGACGAAACAGTCGTGAGCGGATGAGATGAGGTGGATGGCCGTGAGGGGCGCTTGGGGTGACCGTCGTTCTCCGGCGCCAGCGGCACCACTTGGTTCTTCGGCCGACCGGGCTCACCCTGCTGTGCCTTGACCTGGACGCGAAATGCCACGGCCGCGCGAACCGGGTGTTCCTGAGCGGGGCGGCGCTGATGACCACCGGCCCCTGGATGACCTTTGCGGATTGGCTCGTCAGCTTCGTCTCGCCTTGCGCCGCCAACGACGACCATGGCACACCCTGATTCCCGCGTCACGATCCACATGGCCGCGAGCCTTGACGGCTTCATCGCCCGCAAGGACGGCAGCGTTGACTGGCTCGAAACCGCCGACCAGTTCGCGGGCGGCGAAACCCTGGAGCCGGGATTCATCGAGTCGTTCCTCAAGACCATCGATTGCTACGTCATGGGCTCGCGAACCTATGAGCTGGCGCGCCGGTTCGAGACCCGGGGACTGGGCTGGGCGTACGGCGACAAGCCGACTTTTGTCCTGACCAGCCGCGAGCTGCCGCGAACGCGCGACAGCGTGCAGTTCGTGTCGGGCGATCTGTCCCAGTTGGTGAACGAGCGCCTGCGGCCTTCGTTCCGCAGCATCTGGTTTGTCGGCGGCAGCGTGGTCTCCGCCGACTGCCTGCGCCTGGGGCTGGCCGACGAGGTGCGGTACTCGATCGTGCCTGTTCTGATTGGCGAAGGCATTGCGTTCTTCGACAAGCTCGATCGAGACGTGCCCCTGCACCTGGCCGGGGTCAAGGCCTACAAGACCGGCATGGTGGAGCTTCGGTACGAGGTGCGAGGACCAGAGAATGATCAGGGCGTCGGCCAAGGCACAACTGCATCCCCGTAACCGATTCCGCCATGGCTACGACTTCGCGGCGCTGATCGCTTGCAGCCCGCGGCTGGCCGCGTTTGTCGCGCCGAACGCGTACGGCGACGCCTCCATCGACTACGCCAACCCCGAAGCCGTCAAGGCGCTCAACCAGGCGCTGCTCAAGCACGCCTACGGCATCGAGTGGGACCTGCCGGCCGGGTACCTGTGTCCACCGATCCCAGGGCGCAGCGACTATCTTCACCATCTCGCCGATCTGCCGGGGGTCGCGGGCCATCCCGTACGCGTCCTGGACATCGGGATGGGCGCCAATTGCATCTACCCGCTGATCGGGGCCAGCGAGCATGGCTGGCGTTTCGTCGGTACCGAGATCGACCCGGTCGCGCTGCGGTGGGCGAAGAAGCTGGTGGCAGCCAATCCAGCAGTGTCCAAGCTGATCGACTGCCGATTGCAGAAGTCTCCGCTCAAGTGCTTCGACGGCGTGGTCGCGGCCGGGGAGACGTTCGACGTGTCGATGTGCAATCCGCCGTTTCACGCGTCGGCCGCGGCGGCCGCGCAGGGCACGCTCCGCAAGCAGCGCAACCTGGGCCACAAGAGGGGCAGGGCCCCGGTGTTGAATTTCGGGGGCCGGGCCGGCGAGCTCTGGTGCGAAGGCGGCGAACTCGGATTCCTGCGCCGGATGATCGCGGAGAGCGCCGAGCGGCCCGGCCTGTGCCGATGGTTCACGGCCCTGGTGTCGCAAAGCGCGCACCTGCCGCCGCTGTTCCGCGCGCTCGAAGACGCGAACGCCGTGGACGTGCAGACACTGGAAATGGTCCACGGCCAGAAGAAGAGCCGCATCCTGGCCTGGACGTTCACGCGCTTGTAGACAGTAGAATCAGCCCATGGACCAGCCGACGCCGTTGATGAACCGTCGTGAAGCCCTTGCCGCTATTGCGGCCACCGCGGCCTTGCCGCTCCTGCCCGGCTGCAACAGCACGCCGGCTCCGGCGCCCGCCGCGGCGAATCCCGACGCTGCCGCGCTCGCGCTGCTGGACCAGATTGGCGAGAACTACCTCCGCTTCGCGCCCGAGAGCGCGACGACGCTGGGCATCGATACCGGCGCGAGGGCCGCCCTGCGGTCGCAGCTTGCC
This sequence comes from uncultured Acidobacterium sp., assembly GCA_964350785.1. Classification (GTDB taxonomy): domain Bacteria; phylum Acidobacteriota; class Vicinamibacteria; order Vicinamibacterales; family UBA2999; genus 12-FULL-67-14b. The sequence goes on from CAYGMD010000147.1 coordinate 3,917, forward strand.
GATCGGTCCGCCGACGGCCAGAAGAAGATCGCCGACCAGGTGCGGCAGGACCTCGACCGCGCCAAGGCGTTTGATACCTCGGGCCTTACCCACGCCACCCGCACCAGCGTCAAAGTCGTGCGCAGCGCATACGCCACCGCCGCCGAAGGCTTTGCCTTGCCTTATGGCGACATCACCGTTGGCAGTTGGCGCAACACGCCGTACGTGGTGATTCAAAACGTCGGCGCCTATCTGGACCTGCCGCGATTCCTCGATAGCGACCATCCCGTGAACCAGGCAGCCGACGCCGAGGCGTACCTCGCGCGCCTGCAGTCGTACGCCAGGCAGCTTGATGGCGAGCTTGGCCGCATGCAGGCGGCGCGGGGCCAGGGCCTGGTGCCGCCGGCCTTCCTGATCGACAAGGCGCTGTCGCAGATGCGGCTGTCGGCGAAGGGCGCGCGCGAGGGCGGCTCGCTGGTGGCGTCCATTGCCCGGCGGACGAAGGCGATTCCCGGCACCTGGGCCGAGCGCGCCAAAGCCATTGCCGCGCAGGAGATTGCGCCGGCCCTCGACCGCCAGATTGCCGAACTGGAAGCCCAGCGCGCGGTGGCCAAGGACGAGGCCGGGATGTGGGCGCGGCCGGGCGGCGAGGAGTTCTATCGGTGGGCGCTGAAGGCGTCGACCACCACCACCATGACGCCCGACGAAGTGCACGCCATGGGCCAGCAGGAGCTGGAACAGCTGCACGCGCGCATGGACGCCATCCTGAAGGCCGCCGGCTACACGAAGGGCACCGTGGGAGAGCGCATGAATGCGCTGGCCAAGGATCCGAAGTACCAGTTTGCCGACGGCGACAGAGGCCGCGCCGAGATCCTCGCCTTCATCCAGGAGCGTCTCACCTGGATTCGCGCGCAGCTGCCGCGCGCGTTCAACACGCTCGTCAATCCCAACATGGAAGTGAAGCGCCTGCCGCCGGAAGAAGAGCCCGGCGCGCCCACCGCGTACGGCGGCGCGGGTTCCATCGACGGCAAGATTCCCGGCAAGTACTGGATCAACCTGAAGACGCCGGCGCTGCACAGCAAGTACAGCCTCGCCGATCTCACGTTCCACGAATCGATTCCGGGCCACATCCTGCAAGGGGAGTACACGCACCAGATGCCGCTGATCCGGCAGCTGCTGGCGTTCAATGCCTATTCAGAGGGCTGGGCGCTGTATGCGCAGCAGCTCGCCGACGAGCTTGGCGCCTATGCCAGCGATCCCATTGGGCAGCTGGGCTACCTGCAGGCGCTGGCGTTCCGCGCCTGCCGGCTGGTGGTGGACACCGGCATCCACGCCAAGCACTGGACGCGCGAGCAGGGCGTGCGCTTCTTCGTCGACATCAACGGCTCGAACCCCATGGAAGTGGCCAGCGAGGTCGATCGCTACTGCTCATGGCCCGGTCAGGCCTGTGGCTACAAGGTCGGGCACAGCGAGATCAACCGCCAGCGCGAGCGGGCCACGGCGGCGCTCGGCGCCAAGTACGACGTCAAGGCGTTCAACGACACCGTGGTGCTCGGCGGCAACGTGCCGCTCGACGTGCTGGCCAAGAACGTGGACCAGTACATCGACGGCGCCAAGGCTTAGGCCGGCGGCCGCATGGCGTCGAGGCGATTGGTGGCGGCCATGATGTCGCGCTTCAGTTGCCGGACGGTCTCGCGCACCAGGTCCTTGCCCTTCTTCGCCGCGTCGTCCACCGTCGCCTTCAGCTTGCCCAGCGGCGAATCCGTCATCGCCGCCAGATCGGCGGCGAGCAAGGCCAACTGCTCCTCGAGCTCGGCGATGCGGCGCACCAGCCGCAGGCGCATGGCCTCGGGGTCGCTGCCTTCGACCGCTTCCGGGCTCCTCTCCCAGGCCTGAAGAATCGAGCGCAGCAGCTCCTCGTCGCCCAGGGCGTAGGCCCGGTTGGCTTCGATCATCAACGTGTGACGCCGGTCCTTGGTGGCTTCGTCGCGGGCGAGATCCGGGTGAATGGTCCGGGCCACATCACGAAACAACTTGCGGACCGCATCGGAGGTGAAACGGGGCAGGGGCTCGGGCCGTTCGGCCGCGGGCGCCGCGCCCGGATCCTTCGGCGTGCTCGCCCGGTTGGCGGCGTTTTTCGCGAGCTCACCGAGTTCGGCCTCGGTAATCTCGAGTTCGAGCTGTTCGAGCTGTTCGTGCAGCGAGCCGACCTGCTGACGGTACGTCGCCTTGAAGGCGTTGAGCGCCGCCTTCACCCGCAGGACTTCGGCACTGCGTTCGCCAAGCAGCGCGTCGAGTTCAGCCACCCGCGCGCCCAGGCTTTCCAGATCATCGCCACCGGGGGTCTCGGTGCGCACCAGCGAGGTCACCTTGGAATGATATCGGATGGGGGATGCATTAGACTCCACGGACAGGGCGCGATCGCACCGCTCAGGTGTTGAGGCCAACAACATGAGCTTTGATCTCACGGAAGCAATCACCGTGCTGGAACGGACGCCGGCCACATTTCGCGCCCTGCTCGGGGGCTTGCCGAATGCGTGGCTGACCTGCAACGAGGGGCCCGACACCTTCAGCCCGTTCGACAACCTTGGCCACCTGATTCACGGCGAGCGCGCCGACTGGATCCCGCGCGCGCAGATCATCCTGGCCCAGGGCGCGAACCGGCGCTTTGAACCCTACGATCGCTTCGCCCAGGTCCGCGAGAGCGCCGGGAAGACGCTGGCCGACCTCCTCGATGAGTTCGCCACGCTCAGGGCCGGGAACCTGCACATCGTGCGCGGCTGGAACCTGACCGACCACCATCTCGCCCTCGAGGGCGAGCATCCGGCGCTGGGCGCCGTGACCCTGCGCCAGTTGCTGTCCACGTGGGTGGTGCACGACCTCGGTCACATCGCGCAAACCTCGCGCGTGATGGCCAAGCGCTATCGCGAGGCCATTGGCCCCTGGCGCGCCTACCTGCCGATCGTGGATCGCTGAATGCCTGTTCGCATCCCTTCCGGCATTCACGATCATCCTGGCCTGGGCCGCGCTGTGACGGCGCGCTCGACCAGGACCGTCGCGCGCGGACCGTTCACGACGCGGCTGAAGCGGATTCCCGGCAAGGGCGGGTGGACGTACGTCAGCGTGCCCAAGAAGCTGACGCCGCCGGTCACCCGCGCCTGGGCGCGCACGCCGGTGCGTGCCTCGCTGGACGACGTGGAGTGGGCGACCAGCGTGTGGCGCTCGAAAACGGGCGAGGGCTTCCTGCCCATCCCCAAGCGCATTCGCGGCGAGCGGGAAGCGGGCGCCCGTGTCACCATTGCGTTCACTTTCGAAGATGACTAGGAGATCTGCATGGCGCCGTTTGTCGCGCTGACCGGGTACCAGGAGTTCGACACCGAGACGATGACGCATCGCGCGGCGTCTTTTTACGAGCTCGTGAAGCGGCGGCGGACCGTCCGCGATTTCTCCGCTCGCCCCGTACCGCGCGCCGTGATCGAGGATTGCATCCGGGCGGCCGGCACGGCGCCCAACGGCGCCAACCTGCAGCCGTGGCACTTCGTGGCGGTGTCCGATCCGGCGATCAAGCGGCGGATCCGGGCGGGCGCCGAAGAAGAAGAGCGCGCGTTTTATCACGGCAAGGCGCCGCAGGAGTGGCTCGACGCACTCGCGCCGCTCGGCACCGACGAGCACAAACCGTTTCTCGAGACTGCGCCCTGGCTGGTCGTGATCTTCGCCGAAAGCTACGGCGAGCTGCCCGACGGCCGGAAGGTGAAGCACTACTACACCCAGGAGTCGGTCGGCATTGCCACCGGCATCCTGATCACGGCCGTGCACCAGGCCGGCCTGGTGTCGCTGACGCACACGCCCAGCCCGATGGGATTTCTGAACGGGATTCTCGGCCGGCCCGCGCGCGAGCGGCCGTTCCTGCTTCTCGTGGTCGGTTATCCCGCCGCCGGCGCGACCGTGCCCGACATCACCAAGAAGCCGCTTGATGCCATCGCGACTTTCATCGAGCCGTGAGAGAATCCGCCCGAGGTCCCCGATGAAGTTACCCGCCCTTGTCGCCGTACTCGCCTCGGCGGTGGTCGCCGTTGGTGCCGCCCAGCAGCCGCCGGCGGCCGTCGCGTCAGTCGATCACTACGTGCGCGTGACGTCGACCGTGCCGTCGATCGCCGGGCAGGTGGCGAACATCTACGTGCGCGAGCGCGTGAAGGCTGGCGCGGCCGCCCCGGCCGCCGACCGCGTGGTACTGTTTGTCCACGGCGCCGGCACGCCGGCCGAAGTGGCGTTCGATCCGTCCGCGCCCGGCCACAGCTGGATGGCCTATCTCGCCGCCGAAGGCTTCGACGTGTTCTCGATGGACACCACCGGCTACGGCCGCTCGACCCGGCCGGCGCCGATGAACGATCCGTGCAACTTGTCGCCCGAGCAGCAGAAGCAGTTTGTGCCGGTGCTGATGGCGGCGCCCTGCGCCGCCTCCTACCCAAGCCAGCTCACGAACATCGCCTCCGACTGGCACGACATCGACGGCGTCGTGGACTACATCCGCGCGCTGCGCAAGGTGGACAAGGTCAGCCTCGTGGCATGGTCACTCGGCGGCCCGCGCGCCGGCGGTTACGCCGCGCAGCATCCGGACAAGGTTCGTTCGCTGGTGCTGCTGGCCCCGGCCTACAACCGCGCGGCCGAGGCCGTGGCCCCCGAGCTGCCCCGTGCCGGCGTCGCCTTCAACACGCAGTCGAAGGCCGAGTTCGTCGCCAACTGGGATCGGCAGGTCGGTTGCACCGACCAGGTCGAGCCATCGGTGCGCGACGCGGTGTGGTCGGACCTGCTCGCGTCGGACCCGGTCGGCGCCACGTGGGGCACCGGGGTGCGCCGCGCGCCATCCACCACCACGTGGGGCTGGAACGCGGCGATGGCGGCGGCCACGAAAATCCCGGCCCTGATCATCGCCGGCGTCCACGACAAGCAGGTCACGCCGGAACGCGTGCGTCCGCTCTACGACGATCTCGGCTCGTCGGAAAAAGTGTTGATCGACCTCGGTTGCTCGTCGCACAACGCCATGTGGGAGAAGAATCGCCTCCTGATGTTCAAGGCGTCGCTCGACTGGCTGACGAAGGGGTCGGTCGGTGCTGCTACGAGCGGCATCATCCGCCTGGGCTACCCGGCCGCGACCGCGCCCTAGCCGGGGAAGCGCTGCCGCAGTTCGTCGGGCGTCACCGTCGAGGCGCCGAACTTGCCGACGACGAGGCTGGCGGCTTCGTTGGCGATGCGGGCGGCCTCGGTCATGGTGCCGCCGGCGGCAATGGCGAGCGCGAGCGCCGCGATCACGGTGTCGCCGGCGCCGGTCACGTCGGCGACTTCGCGCGCGGCGGCGGGCAGGTAGCCGTCGACGCCGGCGTGGGTCAGCCACATGCCGTGCTCGCCGCGCGTAATCAGCACGTTTTCGACGCCCAGCCGCTTGCGCAAGGTCTCCGCCGCCCGGCGGGCATCGTCGTGCGACTCGATCCGCATGTTCGTGGCGCTCTCGGCCTCCACGTGATTGGGCGTCACCAGCGCCGCGCCGGCGTAATAGTCGATGTGCGGCACCTTGGGATCGACGATCACCGGGATGCCGGCGGCCTGGCCGTAGGCCGCGACGTGGGCCATCGAGCGGCGGGTGATCACGCCCTTCTGGTAATCGGAGACGAGGATCACCTGCGCCGACTTCGCGCGCATGTCGAGCTGGGCGGCCAGCGCCTCTTCGATGGCGGGGCCGACCTCGTGATCGGATTCGTAGTCGACGCGCGCCACCTGTTGGTTGCGGGTCGTCACCACCCGCATCTTGGTGGTGGTCTTGCGCTCGACGTCGGTGATCAAGCCGGTGGCGGGAATGCCCTTGGCGGCGAGTTCGTGCCGCAGTTGCGTGCCCGCTTCATCGGCGCCCACCACGCCAATCAGGTCGACCGCGGCGCCGAGCGCGCGCAGGTTGTGCGCCACGTTGGCGGCCCCGCCGAGGCGCCACTCGTCGTGATCGAACACCACCACCGGCACCGGGGCTTCGGGCGAGATGCGGCTGACGCGGCCGATCACGAAGCGATCGAGCATGACGTCGCCGACCACGGTGATGCGCCGCGAGGCGAAGCGGTCGATCAGTTCGTGGGCCCGGGCGGCGGCGATCTCGGGCAGCAGCGAGGCGCTCACGACGGCAGGCCTCCATCGCGGTTGGCGGCAAACGGCAGGGTGATCATCACGAGCAGCAGCATCTGGAATTCGGAATCGCCGAAGTTGTATTCGGTGAGGCCGGCCGCGAGCATCGCGGCCATGGCGCCGAGGCCGGCGGCCGCGAGGCTCTTGTGCCGCGACCGCCTTAGCAGCTTGAACAGGCCCAGCGAGGCCGAGCCGATGAACCAGAGCCACGCGCCGAGCGCCGGCAGGCCGCGCTCGGCGGCAATCTGCATGGGCACGTTGTGCAGGTGCGGGTTGGTGGGCTTGACCGCGTCGGGCACGCGATAGTACGGGTAGACGCGCTCGATCTGATCGGGCCCCACGCCCGCCAGCGGGTAGTCCTTGACGATGGCGACGCCGGCCTGCAGCATGGCGATGCGATCGCGGCTGGTGAGATCGTTGCGATCGAAGATCGAGTACATGCGGTCGGTCAGCGCTTGCGGCGCCAGCAGGACGCCGCCCACCACCACGATCGGAATCAGCGCCAGCAGCCGGAAGTCCTTGCTGAGGAAGAGCACGGCCACGCCCACGGCCACGCCGACCCACGCGCCGCGGGTCAGCGTGAGGCTGAGCGCTACGAGCAGCGCCGGCATCACGAAGGCCGCCCACAGCCGCCCCGACGTGCCGTACAGCAGCCGCGCAGTGGCGGCGCAAATCACCAGCATCAAGGTGCCGGAATAAGTCATCCAGTGCGACAGCGTGCCTTGCGGGCGGCGGCCCAGGCCGTCGAAGTTGAGCACGCCGTATTGCACGATGCCGACAAAGGCGCTGGCGGCGCCGATGGTCAGGATGATGCTGAGCACCGAGTTGGCGCGCGCGCCGCGGGCCAGGTCGTAGGTCACCGGCACCAGCATGAGCAGCACCAGTTGCTTGCAGTCGGTGAAGCTCACCTCGGGATCCAGCGAGAAGCCGGCCGACGCCAGGGTCAAGGCCGCGTAGGTGACCAGCGGCCAGAAGAACGACGGCGCCTGCAGCCGCTCGCTGCGCGTCACGTGCGATACCAGCCACGTCAGCACCGCGACGGTCAGCAGGATCTGCGAGGCCGCGATCGACAGCTGCATGGTGGCGACGATGCCGACCAGGGCGAACAGGCCGATCTGCTCGAGGCGATCGCGCGGCGGCATGCCGGCGGTGAATGAGAGTGTCGTCATCCGTCTACTTCTTGCTTCTCACTTCTCACTTCTCACTTTGCACTTTGCAGCAGCGTCTGTGCTGCGGCGATCACCATGGTAGGCGAAATCCCGGTCAGGCAGCGAAAGTCGCCGGGCACGCAGTGCCGCTGATGGCAGGGCCGGCAGGGGAGGGGGCCAGCGTCAATCGCGATGCTGCCAATCGCCGGATCCCGCCACGGCATGGACCGCTCGGGCAGCGTCGGACCGAACAACGCCACCACCGGCGTCGCCGTCGTCGCCGCCACGTGCAGGGG
>CAYGMD010000148.1:0-11285 GCA_964350785.1 uncultured Acidobacterium sp.
CGTGATGATCGAAGAAAACGTCGTGCGCGCGGCCGGCGCCGTGTATTGCATGGACGAAGTAGAGATTGTCCGCAACGCTGAAGACGCCGGCTTCATGGCCAAGCGCCGCAACATGCACTACGAGATTCTCGGCGACCCGTTCTTCCGCGAGCACCACGTGCCGCGCACGCTGGCACTGTCGACCGCGCGCGAGGCGGGGGACGCCTCGGTGCCGGCCGAGCTCGTGAACTATCCCGCCCGCACCGCTGCCGGCAAGCGGCAGCGGTCGCAGCCGCCGGCGTCGCCGGTCGCATGACCGCTTACCGGGCGGCCTGGGTCTGCCCGATCGATCAAGCTCCCATCAGGGACGGCCTGGTGATCGTGGAGGCCGGGCGAATTGTCGCCCTCGGGAGTCGGGCGTCGGGAGTCGGGAGTCGGGAGACCGAAACTCGGGATCTGGGCACCGTTGTCCTCATGCCCGGTCTCATCAACGCGCACATCCATCTCGAGCTGTCGTGGCTGCGCGGGCGCGTGCCGCCGGCGACCAAGTTCACCGATTGGGTCAAGCAGTTGATTGCCGGCCGCGGTGGCGTCGAGCGGCCGGATGATCCGGCGGTGCTCGAGGCGATCCAGGGGGCGATCCGCGAGTTGCAGGCCAGCGGCACCGTCGCGGTCGGCGATATCAGCAATTCACTGGCCTCGCCGGGGCCCATGCAGGCCGCCGGCCTCGACGGCATTGTCTTTCACGAATTGCTTGGCTTCGCCGACCGCGACGGCGCGGCGATCGAGCGCACGCGCGGGGCGCGCGCGGCCGCGGCCGGCCGCGTCTCGCTGGCGCCGCATGCGCCGTACTCGACCTCGCCGGAGTTGTTCCAGGCGATTCGCGCGGCCGTGGATGCGTCCGGCTGCGGCATCATGAGCGTGCACCTCGGCGAGTCGCCGGAGGAGAGCGAGCTGCTGGCGACCGGTACCGGGCCATGGCGGGGCATGCTGGAGTTCATCGGCGTGTGGCGCGACGACTGGGCGATTCCGGCCTGCGGGCCGGTGGCCTATCTCGATCGCCTTGGGGTGATCGATGCGCGGACGCTGGTGGTGCACGGCGTGCAGTTCGATGACGCCGCGCTGGCCAGGCTGGCCGCCATTGGTGCCACGGTCGTCACCTGTCCCCGCAGCAACCAGTGGGTCGGCGTCGGCGCGCCCCCCCTCGAGCGGTTCTACCAGTCGGGCGTGCCGGTGGCCGTGGGGACCGACAGCCTCGCCAGCGTCGAAGACCTGAACCTGTTCAACGAGCTCAAGACCATGCGCTCGATTGCCCCCGCCGTGCCGGCGGGAAAGTTGCTGGCGAGCGCCACCCTCGTCGGCGCCCGCGCGCTGGGCCTCGACCGCGAACTGGGCTCGCTGACCCCCGGCAAGCGCGCGGCGATTCTCGCCATCGAACTGCCCGGCCCGGTGGATGAGATCGAAGAGCACTTGATCAGCGGCATCCACCCCTCTCGCATCCGGCACCTTGGCACCTTTGGCACCCCTGGCACCCTTGGCACCTAATCGCCTCGCGACGTATTTGTCCTTCGTCCGTTTCAGCCATTCGGTGTTTGCGCTGCCGTTCGCGCTCACCGGCGCGTTGCTGGCGTGGCGCGAGGCGCCGTTTCATTGGAGCCAGGTGCTGTGGGTGATGGTGGCCATGGTGTCGGCTCGCAGTGCCGCCATGGGCTTCAATCGCCTCGTCGACGCCCGCTTCGATGCGCTCAATCCGCGCACGGCGATGCGCGAGATCCCGCGCGGCGCCATGAGCCGGGCCGAGGCGACCATCTTCGTCGGCGTCTCGTCGATCGTCTTCGTGGTCGCCGCCGCGCGCCTCAACCCGCTGTGCGGCATGCTGTCGCCGGTGGCGCTCGGCATTGTGTTCTGGTACTCGGTGGCCAAGCGGTTCACGTCGTACACCCAGGCGTTTCTGGGCCTGGCCATGGCCGTGGCGCCGGTCGGCGGCTGGCTGGCCGCGGGCGGCCGCGGCGGCTGGGAACCGTGGTTGCTTGGCCTGGCGATTGGCTTGTGGGTGGGCGGCTTCGACATCCTCTACGCCTGCCAGGACCTGGAGTTCGACCGGGCCCACGGCCTGAAGTCGATCCCGGTCCGCTTCGGCGTGGCGCGCTCGCTGGTCATCTCGCGCGTGATGCACGTGGCCACCATCATCTGCATGGCGGCGCTCGCCGGGCTGGTGCCGCTGGGGCCGATCTATCTCGGCGGCGTCGCGCTCGTGGCGGCCTTGCTGTTCTACGAACAGTCGCTCGTCAGCGAGCACGATTTGTCGCAGGTCAAGCGGGCGTTCGATCTGAATGGGTGGGTGGGTATCTTGTATTTCCTGACGACGGGGGCGGCGCTGTATGTCGGTTGACGTCAACGGCGCGAAGGTGGACAAGTCACCGGAGAAAATCTCGGGCATGTTCGACGCCATCGCCGGCCGCTACGACCTGCTGAACACCGTGTTGTCGGGCGGCGTCGATCGCTACTGGCGGTACCACGCGATTGCTTCGCTCAAGCTGACCGGGCGCGAACGGCTGCTCGATGTCTGCACCGGGACCGCCGACGTGGCGCTCGGCGCGGCGCGCAAGGTGAACGGCGCGGCCCGCGTCCTCGGCGTCGACTTCTCGGGTGCCATGCTGGCGCACGGCCTGGTGAAGGTGGAGAAGGGCGGCCTGGCGGACCGCGTCCAACTGGTGCGGGGCGACGCGATGAACCTGCCGGTCGCCGACGCCTCGGTCGACGCGGCCACCATTGCCTTTGGCATTCGCAACGTGCAGCAGCCGGAAGTGGCCTGCCGCGAACTGGTGCGGGTGCTTCGTCCTGGCGGCCGCGTGGCGATTCTCGAGTTCGGCACGCCAAGCTCGCCCATCTTCGGACCCGTCTACGCGTGGTACTCGCGCAACGTCCTGCCCCGGATCGGGCGTGCCGTGTCGCGCCACGACGCGGCGTATTCCTACCTCCCCGAGTCGATCGGCGCCTTTCCGTTTGGCGACCAGTTTGCCGGAATCCTGTCTGCCGCAGGATTGTCACAGGTTGAGGCCCGGCCATTCATGTTCGGCGCCGTCTATCTGTATACAGGACAGAAGACTTAGGGTGCACCCTAGGCACCTTAGGCACCTTAGACCTACATGTATAATCGTGTAACTTACTGATGTACTTCGACTTCGATGATCGCTATCGCGAAATCGAGCCGGTGGGGTCTGCCATCAACCGGCGCGATGGCGTGGCCGTGTCGGTGTTCGTCCACGCGGCGATTCTCGCCGCGTTGTTGTTTCTGCCTGAAACTCTCCCGCAACGGCGACCCGACGAGCAGGTGATGCAGCCGCGCCCGCGCGACGAGAACACGCCAACCTTCGTGTTCGTGCAGCCCAAGATGGACCTGCCGCCCCTGCGCCAGCCCGAGCGCGCGGAGATGTCGGACGTCGACCGCAGCGCCCGCACCCCTGAAAAAGCGCCGGAGATGACCAATCCGCTGCCCGCGGCGCGCGGCAACTCCACCGAGCGCGCCGAGACGACGCCTGAAGAGAAGATGCGCGGCGATGGCCCCGCGCCGAAACCGGCGCCGCCCGCCCCGGCGGTCGAAACGCCGCCCGTCAGCGACCCGCGGACCGACCCGCAGATGGCGATGATGCAGCGCCCGCATGTGCAGCCGCCAGCCGGCGGGTCGCTGGGCGAGGCCCTTAAGAACCTGCAGAAGTACGTGCAGACCGAATCGTTCAACAACCAGAAGGGCCAGACGCAGGAATTCGGCCCGCTGCAGTTCGACACCAAGGGCGTCGAGTTCGGGCCGTGGATTCGCCGTTTCATCTCGCAAGTCCGGCGCAACTGGTTCGTGCCGATGGCGGCGCAGACCATGCGCGGCCGCGTGGTGATCACGTTCAACGTGCACCGCAACGGCGCCCTGACCGACGTCACCGTGATCCGGCCGTCGGAGATCCAATCGTTCAATACCTCGGCCGTCAACGCGCTGCTGGCCTCGAACCCGACGACGCCCTTGCCGCCGGAGTATCCGGAAGACAAGGCGTTCTTCACGGTTACCTTCTTCTACAACGAGAATCCGCCCGGCCAGTAGTGCCAGGAGGGCGCCCCTTTGGGGGCGCCGGTCAACGTGAAACCCCTTATCGCCGTTCTCGGACCCACCGCCGTCGGCAAGAGCGCGCTTGGCATTGCGCTGGCCGAACGGCTGGGCGGCGAAGTCATCAACTGCGATTCCACCGCCGTCTACCGCGGCTTCGACATCGGCACCGACAAGGTGCCCATGGCCGAACGGCGGGGCATTCCGCATCACCTGATCGACATTGCCGATCCCACCGACGAGTACACGGCGGCGCAATTCGCGCGCGACGCCACGGCGGCCATTCGCGAGATCCAGGGCCGGGGCCACGTGCCGATCCTGGTTGGGGGGACCGGCTTTTACTACCGGGCGCTGACCCGTGGCCTGTTTCCCGGCCCGCCGGCCAATCCCGAACTGCGGGCGCGGCTGGAAGCCATTGCCGCCGGGCGCGGCGTCGAGCGGTTGCATCGCCTGATGGGCCGGGTGGATCCCGCGTCGGCGGCGCGGATCATGCCGCGCGACCTGAAGCGCATTGTCCGGGCGCTCGAGGTCTATTTCCTGACGGGCCGCCCGTTGACCGCGCATTTCGAGGCGACGGCCTCGTTACTCGACCCCGACGTGCAGGTGGTGCCGATCGGCCTGCGCATGCCCGCGGCCTGGCTGTCGGAACGGGTGACCCGGCGGGTGGATGCACAGTTCGACGCGGGCTTGCTCGACGAGATCCGCGGGCTGCTGGCGGCCGGTGTCCCTCCCACGGCGCGGCCGTTCGGCGGGCTGGTCTACCGCCAGGCCATGGCGCACCTGCAAGGCGTGCGCGGCGAAGCCGAAACGCGTGCACTGATTGCGCAAGAGAACCGCCGGTACGCGCGTCGGCAGTTGATCTGGTTCCGAAAAGAGCCTAACCTTGTCTGGTTTGACGGTCCCGGCACTCACGCCGAAGTGCAGGACAGCGTAATTGCGATGCTGGCCGCGCGGGACCTGTTGAAGGACGGGACAAATGCCGCCGATACCTGAAGCCAAGACCGGCGCTCCAAACATTCAGGATGTCTTCCTGAATTATGCACGTCGTGAAAAACTGCCCGTCACCCTACACCTGCTCGATGGTCGCGAGTTCGAAGCCCGCATCAAGAACTTCGACCGGTTTGCCTTGATCGTCGAGCACGCGGGGATGGATCACCTGATCTTCAAGCACGCCATCGCCACGATTCGGACGCCCCGCAGCGTGCCGAACTACTTCTCATCGCACCATCCCTGACGCGTGTACGCGCGCGCCATCGTCATCGTCCTCGACAGCGTCGGCATCGGCGAATTGCCGGATGCCGCGCTGTACGAAGACCAGGGCAGCAACACCCTCGCTAATATCGCGGCGCGGGTGCCGCTGCGCATCCCGACGCTGGCCGCCATGGGGCTGGGGCGGCTGGTGCCGCTGCCCGGCATGCCCGCGGCCACGGCGCCCACGGCCGCGTTTGGCCGCATGATGGAGCGCTCGGCCGGCAAGGACTCGGTCACCGGCCATTGGGAGCTGATGGGCGTGGTGCTCGACCACCCGTTCCCGACCTTTCCCAACGGCTTTCCGCCCGAGTTGATCCGGGCGTTCGAGGATCGGATCGGCCGTCCGTCGATCGGCAATGTGGTGGCGTCGGGCACCGCCATCATCGACGAACTCGGCCCCCGGCACATGGAGACCGGGTATCCGATCGTCTACACCTCGGCCGACAGCGTCTTCCAGATCGCCGCGCACGAGGGCATCGTGCCGGTGCCGACGCTCTATGAGTGGTGCGAGGCGGCGTACGACCTGTCGGTGAGGGGCCTGGGACTCGGCCGCGTGATTGCCCGGCCCTTTATCGGCCTGCCGGGCTCGTTCGCGCGCACCTCGAACCGTCACGATTACGCCATGCCGCCGGTGCAGGAAACGCTGCTCGATCGGCTCGTCCGCGCCGGGCACCACGTGACGTCAGTGGGGAAGGTCGCCGACCTGTTTGCCGGGCAGGGCATTTCGGAGTCGCATCCCACCAGCAGCGACGCCGACGGCATGGATCGCGTCGAAGCGTTGATGGCCACCCAGGAGCGCGGACTGATCTTCGCCAACCTCGTGGACTTCGACACCCTCTACGGCCACCGCAACGACACGGCCGGCTACGGCGCGAACCTGGAACGGTTCGACGCCCGCCTCGCGGCGCTGCTGCCCAGGCTTCGCGCGGGCGACCTGCTCGTCGTGACCGCCGACCACGGCAACGATCCGACCACGCCCAGCACCGACCACTCGCGCGAGCACGTCCCCGTGTTGCTGCAGGGCGCCGGGGTGCGGGCCGGCGTCGACCTGGGTACCAGGGCCACGTTTGCCGACCTGGGCCAGACCCTGGCCGAGGTGTTTGGCGTGGGGCCGCTCGTTCACGGCACCAGCTTCCTCCCGGAAATTCTTGGCGAGCGTAGGTCCGGCTAGAGCCGGACGCTACAATAGAGAGATGACCAGCGTGGGGCGGCCGGTGATCCGCGAACAACTCGAGGCGCGCGAGCGCGAGACCCTGGCGCCCCAGGCCGCGAAGAGCGGCGCCAGCAAGGGCCGCATCCGTCCCGAGACCGAGGATCCGATCCGGCCGGCGTTCCAGCGCGATCGCGATCGCATTGTCCACACCAAGGCCTTCCGCCGTCTCAAGCACAAGACGCAGGTGTTCTTTTCGCCGACCGGCGATCACTACCGCACCCGCCTCACGCACACCCTGGAAGTCGCGCAGATTGCCCGGACCATCGCCAAGGTGTTGCATCTCCACGAGGAACTGACCGAGGCCATTGCCCTCGGCCACGATCTCGGCCACACGCCGTTCGGCCACGCCGGCGAACGCGTGCTGAGCGACCTGGTGCCCGGCGGCTTCAACCACTACGAGCAGAGCCTGCGCATTGTCGACGTGCTCGAGAACGACCGCCGGGGCCTGAACCTGACGTGGGAGGTGCGCGACGGCATCGCCCGCCACTCGAAGGGCAAGCACGGCATGCCGGTCGGCGCGCCGCCCGAACATCGGGCCAGCACCATCGAGGGGCAGGTCGCCCGTGTGGCCGACATCTCGGCGTACGTGAACCACGACATCGACGACGCGGTGCGGGCCGGCATTATTTCGGAAGCCAGCCTGCCGAAAGGGGCGACCGCCATCCTGGGCCACTCCTCGTCGGAGCGCATTGGCCGGCTGGTCACCGACGTGGTTCACCAGACCCTCGATGCCGGCGTGACGGAAATCCGCATGAGCGACTCGGTCCTGGCGGCCCTGGTCGACCTTCGCAGCTACCTGTTCGAAGCCGTGTACGAGAACCAGACCGCCACGGCCGAGTTTGCCAAGGCCGCCGGCATCCTTGGGGGGCTGTGGGAAAAGGTCCAGCAGCGCCCGGAGGAGTTCCTGGACGTCCGGACCATTGCCGCCGAGGGGGTGGACGTGGCGGCCCAGGACTTCGTGGCCGGCATGACCGACCGCTTCGCGGTGACCCTCTTCGAGCGCCTCTTTATCCCCAAGCCCTGGGTCGGCCCCAGCGTGGTATACTGAAAAGTCTTGTACGCCGGCGAAATTCCCGGAAGTGCTTGTAGGGCCATCCTTTAGGGGTGTACCAGAAGGGCGGCACTTTAGTGCCGCCTGCCAGGTTTTTTTGAAGATGCGCCTCGAACTGTCCCATATCCGTCTGCCCGAGACCGAAATTGCCAAGGTCTTCGCTCCGGCTGACCTGCCGGGAGAGGGCGAGGAGTATCGGGTGAACACCCCGGTCGAGCTCCGGTTGACGGTCCACAAGGACCACGACCGGTACCGGCTGGTGGGCACCGTGAAGACCGAGCTCGGGCTGGAGTGCAGCCGATGTCTCGAGCCGTTTGTATTGCCGGTCGATCGCGACTTCGACCTCCGGTTCCTGCCCGCGACGGTGGTGGACGCCGAGAAGGCCGAAGACGACGAGACCGAGGTCGCGGATGATGACGTGTCGATTACGTACTATCGAGACGAGCAGATCGACCTGATCGAGTTGTTGCGGGAGCAGTTCTACCTGGCCTTGCCGATGAAGCCGCTGTGCACGCCGGCATGCAAGGGGATCTGCCCGCAATGTGGGACCAACCGTAATCTCGCCGCCTGCGACTGTAGTCCGCAGGTGGAAGATCCGCGGATGGCTGGTTTGAAGACGTTGATCACGAAGCGAAAGCACGACGATGCCTAATCCAAAACGCAGACACTCCAAGACCCGCGGCCGTAAGCGCCGCACTCATGACGCGCTCAAGGCCACCACGCCCGGCCTGTGCCCGCAGTGCAGCGAGCCCAAGGCCGCTCACCGCGTGTGCGCGTATTGCGGTTTCTACCGCGCGCGCCAGGTGCGTCCGGTCAATACCGATTAATGCGGTGTCCGGCCGCTCCCGATGGTCGCGGCCGCTGGACTCGCTGACGAGCTGAAACCTATGCGCATCGCGGTTGACGCGATGGGCGGCGATCACGCCCCCGGGCGCCCGGTCGACGGCGCCCTGGCCGCCGCGCGCTACCTCGGCCTCGGCATCGATCTGGTCGGCCGTGCCGGCGCGATTCGCGCCGAGCTCCAACGCCATCCCGACGTCGAGTCATTGGACGTGCGCGTCGTTGACGCGCCCGATGTGATCGACATGGCCGAGTCGCCGGCCCAGGCCTTGCGCCGCAAGCCCGGGGCGTCGATCCGCGTGGCCGCCGGCCTGGTGGCATCGGGCGAGGCCGCGGCGCTCGTCAGCGCCGGGCATACCGGCGCCTGCGTGGTCGCGGCGCATGCCGCGTTTGGCATGTTGCCCGGCGTCGACCGGCCGGCTCTCGCGCCGACGGTGCCGACGCGGGTGGGGTCGGCGGTGTTGCTGGATGTCGGCGCGACCGTGGCGTGCCGCCCGGCCCACTTGCTGCAGTTCGCCCACATGGGCGCGGTCTACGCCAGGGTCGGCCTGGGCGTGGCGCGGCCGCGCATCGGCCTGCTGTCGATTGGCGAGGAAGAGACGAAGGGCAACGAGCTGACGCGCGATGCGCACCAGCTGATCAAGGCCTCGGCGCTGGACTTCATCGGCAACGTCGAGGCGCGCGGCATCTTCTCGGGCGACGCCGACGTGATCGTGTGCGACGGATTTACCGGCAACGTCGCGCTGAAGTTGAGCGAAGGACTGGTCGAGATGGTCGAGGAGCTGCTCGGCGAGGAACTGCAGAGCACGTTCTCGAGCCAGATGGGCTACCTCCTGTCGCGGCGCGCGTTCCGGCGGTTTCGCAAGCGCGTCGACTATTCGGAATTCGGCGGCGCGCCGCTGCTCGGTGTCGCCGGCCTGTGCATCGTCGGCCACGGCCGGTCGTCGGTGAAAGCGCTCCGCAACGCGGTGGCGATGGCGTCGCGCATGGCGGAGCATCAGATGGTGGAGCGGGTTCGACACGAGATGGCAGCCTTTGCGGTGACACAGTCATGATCGCGTGTTTGTTTCCCGGGCAGGGATCGCAGGCGGTCGGCATGGGCAAGGCGCTGGCCGACCGGTTTCCGGTGTGCGCCCAGGCGTTTGCCGAAGCCGACGCGGCGCTCGGCGAATCCCTCAGCGGGCTGATTTTCAACGGTCCAGCGGAGCAGTTACAGCTGACGGCGAACACGCAGCCGGCCATCCTGACCATGAGCGTCGCCGTCTGGCGCCTGCTCGCCGAACGCGGCCTGAAGCCGGCGTTTGTCGCCGGGCACAGCCTGGGCGAGTACTCGGCGCACGTCGCGGCCGGGACGCTGGCCTTTGCCGACGCCGTGCGCCTGGTCCGCAACCGCGGCACCTACATGCAGCAGGCCGTGCCGGTGGGGCAGGGCGCCATGGCCGCGATCCTGGGCCTCGACGAAGCCGGCGTGAACCAGGCCTGTCTCGAAGCGGCGCAGGGCGAGGTGGTGAGCGCCGCCAACCTCAATAGTCCCGGCCAGATCGTGATCGCCGGCACGGCCGCCGCGGTCGCGCGCGCCGGCGAGTACGCCAAGCAGCTCGGCGCCAGGCGCGCCATTCCGCTGCCCGTGAGCGCGCCCTTCCACTGCGCGCTGATGAAGCCGGCCGAGGAACGGCTCGCGCCCGAGCTGCGCGCCGCCGCGTCGCACGACCCGCGCGTCCCGGTGATCGCCAACGTTGACGCCGAGCCCAAGCGCACGGCCAGTGACGCAATCGAGGCCCTGATTCGGCAGGTATCGTCGCCGGTGCGGTGGGAAAACGTCGTCCAGCGTCTTGCGTCGGAGGGCGTCACCCGATATGTTGAAGTAGGTCCGGGGAAAGTCCTGAGCGGTCTCGTGAAGAAGATCGTCCCGGGCGCCACCATTCTGAACGTCGAAGGTCCGGATGACCTGGCGGCGATCGAGGGATTACTCTGAGACAGTTCGACGGCAAGATCGCGATTGTGACGGGTGCGTCGCGGGGCATCGGGCGGGCGATCGCGCTGCGGTTGGCGGCCGGCGGCGCCACCGTGCTGTGCGTCGCGCGCGGCACGAATGCCGGCGCCACCGCGGCTGAAATCACGGCAGCCGGCGGCACGGCCGTTGCGCACGGGGTCGACGTGACCGACGCGGCGGCGGTCGACGCCTTGATTAAGGGCACGGTCGAGCAGCACGGGCGGCTCGACATCCTCGTCAGCAACGCCGGCATTACCCGCGACCAGTTGATGCTGCGCATGAAGCGCTCCGACTGGGACGAGGTGCTGGCGACCAACCTGACCGCGGCGTTCACGCTGTGCCAGGCGGCGCTCAGGCCCATGATCAAGCAGCGGGCGGGCCGGATCGTCGCCATCAGCTCGGTCGTCGGGCAGATGGGCAACGCCGGCCAGGCCAACTACGCGGCGTCGAAGGCGGGATTGATAGGGTTTTGCAAGGCCCTGGCGCGTGAAGTCGCGTCGCGCCAGGTGACGGTGAATGTGGTGGCGCCAGGGTTGGTCGAGACCGACATGACGCGCGCGATCACCGAAGGCGCCAAGAACGACTGGGCGTCGCAGATTCCGCTGGCGCGCCTCGGCACGCCCGCGGACATCGCGGCGGCGGTCGGCTTCCTGGCATCCGACGATGCGGCGTATATTACTGGTCAAGTTCTCGCCGTCAACGGCGGGATGTACATGTAGGAGGGACTCGTGGCCGTTGCCGACAAGGTGAAGAGCATTATCGTGGAGCAGTTGGGCGTGGACGAGGAAGAAGTCACGGCCGACGCGTCCTTCGTCGACGATCTGGGCGCGGACTCGCTCGACACCGTCGAGCTGGTGATGGC
>CAYGMD010000149.1:0-2193 GCA_964350785.1 uncultured Acidobacterium sp.
GCGCGCCTATGTGCAGGAGGCGCTCAAGACGTGGCGCAAGCGCAACGCGGCGATGTTGCTGGCGACACAGGCTGTCGACGATTTCGCCTCCAGCGATCTATTGCGGACCGTTGTCGAGAGCTGCCCCACGAAGCTGCTGCTCGCCAACCCGGCGCTGGACCGGAAGCAATACGCCGATCTCTTCCAACTGAACGACACAGAACTGGACCTGCTCGCGGATTTGAATCCCCGCAAGCAGCTCCTGCTCAAGCGGCCTGACCTCGCCAAGGTTCTGACCTTGTCCGTCGATCCGCATTCGTACTGGCTCTACACCAACACGCCCATCGACAACGACCGTGCCAGCGCCGCCTTTCGCGACTGCGGCTTCGAGGCCGGGCTCGACCGGCTGGCGGCTTCGGCCTGATCAAAAGGAGGGTTCGTTCATGCGCACGCGATTGCTCATTCTCACGTTGGCCTTGATCCCACTTGGCACCGGTGCACTGACCGCCCAGGCAACAGGGGTTCGCGAGGTGTCCGCGTCCGGCCGGAGCGTCATCCCGATCGATACCAAGGTCCGGTACACGACGATGATTCTTCTCCCGGAGGGCGAGGAAATCATGGATGTCGTGTGCGGCGACCGGGACTTCTGGGTCATTTCGGCAACTCAGAACATCGCTCACGTAAAGCCGGCCAAGGAAGGGGCCGCGACCAACCTCAATCTGGTCACCGCCAGCGGCGCCGTCTATTCGTTCATGCTCCGTGAAGGACGGATCGCGCAGCCGGATCTCAAGCTCTACGTGGCGGCGGACGCCAACGCGCCGAGGGGGCAGCCGAAGTACTACTCGGCGACGCAGGTCTCAGCGCTGCAGACGGAGTTGTCCGAGACTCGCGCCGCCATTCAAGCCGTGCAACGGCGATCCGATGAGGCGCTCGCGGCCTTCAGGCAGGAGTATCCCGCCTCACTTCAGTTCGCCTTCGCACCCACGAAGTACGAGAAACCGTTTCTTGTTCGCTCGATTTGGCACGACGGCCAGTTCACGTACATCAAGTCAGACGCCAGCGAGCTCCCGGCGCTCTACGAGATGAAGGACGGCCAACCTGCAGTCGTCAACTTCCAGGTGCAGGGCGGAACCTACGTGATTCCGAAGGTGGTTGAGCGTGGATATCTCGCGCTCGGCAAGGATCGCTTCGCGTTTCAGCAAGGGCGGTAGGCCATGGCCGACAACATACCCGGCACCGCGGCGATTACCGACAAGCGCACCCCGCCCCGCGGCGTGCTCCCGCGCGGGACGCAGTCCTGGATCATGGTGGGACTGGCGGTCGTCATCCTGGGGATCATCGTGTTCACGGGACGACCCGAACCGACGGTCGAAGCGTCGCGGCCCGTCAACGCCGCCGACGCGGCGCCGACGCCCGAGCGTGTGCGCAACTACCAGGACCGGCTGAGAGTCTTCGACGAGCGGAGCCGACAGCCGGCGGTGGACGAGCCACGCGCGTTCGCGCCGGCTCCTCGGTCCGACGACGGCGGGCTGGCGGCCAGCCCCGACCCTCTGGAGGCTGAGAAGAAGCGGCGCGACTACGAAAGCCTCTTCGCCAGCAACGTGGTCATGAGCCGGCGTGGCGATCGTCAAGGGCTTGGCACACCCCCGAGCGGTCTGGCCCGTGACGGCGGATCGCTCGACGGTCTCGAGCGCGGTGGCGCGCCGAACGGGCCACCAAGTCTCGACGCCGTCGCGGAGGCCGTCATTCGCGCGGCGGCGCGCAACGGACAAGTCACCGTGCAGGGGGTTGCGGGGCCGCCATCGAGTCCGGCGCCGAACGCCGCAGCCGGCGGTTCGCCGTTTGTGGGCCGAGCGGCCTCGACGACGACCGGCCCGATCGAAGCGGCCGGGCCACTTCATCGCCTCGTCGAAGGCACGGTTATCGATACGGTACTCACGAATCGTCTGGACGGCAGCACGGCCGCACCCGTGAACTGTCTGGTGACGAACCCGATCTACTCCCACAGCGGGCAACACGTGCTGATTCCTGCCGGCTCTCGCGTGGTCGGCGAGACGAAACCGATCCAGACGGTCGGCGAGACGCGCCTCGCCGTCATCTTCCACCGCATAGTCTTGCCAGACGGCAGCAGCCACAGCCTTGAGAGAGTCGCCGGGTTAAACCAGGTTGGCGATGCGGGCCTCCACGATCAGGTGAACCACCACTACTGGTCAA
>CAYGMD010000149.1:2293-6904 GCA_964350785.1 uncultured Acidobacterium sp.
AACCAGGTTGGCGATGCGGGCCTCCACGATCAGGTGAACCACCACTACTGGTCAACGGTTGGTGCATCGGGAGCGGTCGGTCTCATTAGCGGCTTCGCGCAGTTCCTGGGATCGCTCGGCCTCAGCCGGGGCGACGGCGATCGCACCGTCGTGATCGCAGGAGGTGTGGGCGATCAGACCGGACAGGCGACAGCTCAGACGATGGGCCGGTTCCTGAATCGCCTACCAACCGTGACCGTTCGGGAAGGTCACCGCGTCAAGGTGTACTTGACCAGCGATCTCGAGCTGCCAGCGTACGTGCCGAATGAAGTGCCGAGGCCAAGGCTTGCCAATAGCCGTCTCGCGGGAGGTTTACCATGACACGCCTCAGTGTTGTTGCCGTGTGCCTGCTCGGTCTCTTCGCGACCCAGGCTCGTGCGCAGCTCGTCGTCGTTGACCCAGGGAACCTCGCCCAGGCGGTGCTGATCGCGGATCGGACGCTACGCGAGTACGACACGCTTGTAGCGCAATACCAGACCATCGTTCGAATGGCGAAAGGGCTGGGCAACATGGAGGGATATCGGGTCCCGACAATCGGTACAGTCAGGCACGACGCGGCGCGGTGGGAGTATGGCCGTCCCTGGCTGCAGGGTCTCAACAGCGGCGATCCCGCCGGCACCGCGTATTTGCAGACTACGCGCCGCCTCGAGCGGCCTGGCGCGCTCTTGAGCCAACTGCCACCAGCGGCGCGGCGCGCGGTCGAACAGGCGTACGCCACGATTGAGATCACGGACTCGGTCGCCCAGTTGGGAGGCCATCAGGTGGCGCTGGTGCGTGGTTATACCGGCCAGCTGCAGAGCGCGATCGACGGACTCGAACGCGACGTCCTCAACGACCTGCCGCGCTATCACGAGATTACCGCCATCCTCGACAAGGTCGCAGCTGGCGAATTGATTGGGCGGCGCCAGGACATGGCGACGAACCAATTGCTCTCGCATGCTCTGGAGCAGCTTCTGGCGCGGAGCAAGCGGGTCCGAGACACCGAAGCCGCGACCATGAACATGCGTCTTGGGCGCCTCAGGGACGGCCGGTCGGCCGGAGCGAGCGTCGTTCGCGGCGCGGGCGACGACCTGCGGACGTGGAGGCAGCCATGAGGATCCGATCTGTGTCCCGTCGTCGCCGTGTCATCCTCGCGGGCTCGGTGCTCGTCTTCAGTGTCGGCTTGAGTTCCGCATGGGCGCAGCTGGCCGTCACCGATCCGGCCACCACGATGCGCAACGCGGCTACCGCCGCGATCAAAGAGAGCATTCTCGAGACGCTGGCCGAACAGCACGGACGCTTGCGGCGGATGGCTCAGCGCCTGAGCCTGTTCACGAACCTCGACAAATACTCCGTAACTGACCCGCCTCGATGGCGGATTCACGATTTCGAGCCCGGCGGCGCTTTCCTCTACGGAAGCGGCTACCACGGCGCACTGAACTACGGCGATGCCACCGGGACCGAATTCGACCGCGTGGCCCGAGCGCGCCGGGCGGTCGGCTCGGCCCTCGCAGGCCTCAGCGCGACGGAGCGGGACGTCATCGAGCGCGCCCTGGCGACGCTCGATCTGGCGGACAGCACCATCATCACCGGGACGCATCAGACCGGCCAGCTTCGCTACAACGGTCGACGCGAGCTCAGAGCAATCGACGCGCTCGAAGCGCACGTCATCGACCCATCGCTTGAGCAGAGTGCGACGGCCGTCCTCGACAAGATCAGCGGTGCCGTTCTTGTCGAGACGCGGCAGAAGCAAGCCCGGCTGCAGTTCCTCAGCGCGATCGTTGAGCAGCTGCTTGTGGACAACAAACGCGCCCGCGACACCGAAGCGGCCGTCATGAACATGCAGCTCGGCCGTCTGCGGAAGGCCGATCGCGGCGAAGACGGTGGACTGTTGACCGGCGCGGGTGACGAGCTGCGCACTTGGCGACAGCCGTAGGGAGGAGCATCATGGAACCACTACCTCGCCTGGCCATCGTCGCGAGTGTCCAGCAGGCGATTACGAGCCTGCTCACCACCTATGAGCCGGAATTCCTACGGCTTGGGTATACGCTCTTCGTGGCGTTCGCCACGATACTCATCGTGTGGGAAGGTGTCCGCATGATGCTCAGCAACGAGTCACTGAGCGAGCACATGTTCAGCTTTGCCAAGCTGCTCATGTTTGTGTCCTTCGGTTACGCGCTGATCGCCTTCTACGAATCACCGATACCAGGTATCGGTGTGTCGTTCAGCAATCTGATCACAGATCAGGCTCACGCCTTCGCGAACATCCTGGAGGCGCGTTCGCTGGAGCTGATGTTCGACCACCTTGACGAATTGTGGGGCCGCTTCGTACAGCCGGACGCGTGGTCCATTCTCGCGAACTTGATCTACTGGCTTCTGCTGATCGTGGTGACTATTGCGAAGGCGGTCTCGCTGGCAATCGTAGCGTTCGGTCTGATTGCCAGCGCCGTGTGCGCGTTACTGGGACCGATATTCGTACCGTTCTTCATTGTGCCAAAGCTTGACTGGCTGTTCTGGTCCTGGTTCAAGGCGTTCATCCAGTACTCGTTTATCCCGGTTGTTGCGTTCGCATTTCTGATGATCTTCGAACGATTCATCTTCCAGTACCTGACGACGCTCCCAGAGGGTATTACCGAAGATTACTACCTCGTTTACGGGGTCCAAGCGCTCGTCGTCATTGGGGTATTCGCGGTTGGAATCCTGCTGGTGCCGACGCTCACCAATTCCATTTTCTCGGGTCGAGCCGGTGGAAGCGTGCTCCCGGAACGCCTTGGCTAGGAGGGGTCCATGCGATATCAGCGACAGCTTGACACTGCGGCGTCTCCACGATTTCGACGTGGCTTTCTGAAGCTGCTTGGCATCGCCGCGCTGATCGGCCTGCTGATCGGGATCGCGTGGGTGATCGCCGGCATTCTCCACTTCCAGGTATTCCGTTAGGGGTGTTGCATGGCCGCCATCGTTGCCGACTTGAACCAGAAGACGCCGGAGAACGCGAAGCGTCAGTTTGTCGAGCTGTATGGCTCGGCTCTGGTGATGAATACCTACCTCAAGATCGCCTTGCTGCTGGTGGGCGTGATCGCCGTGGGCCTAGTCGCATTGAACTTCCGGACCCAAGCCAACTACGCCCACGTCAAGCCCTTGGTGATTCGGATCGATGAGGTCGGGCGGGCCGAAGCAGTCGCCTATGACGCGGCCACATACCGACCGCAGGCGCCAGAGCTGCGGTACTTCCTCACACGCTTCGTGGCGACGCATTTCAGCCGGTTGCGTGCCACCGTCCAGCGCGAGTACCCCGACTCCCTGTTCTTCCTCGACTCGCGCCTGGGCGACGCCACGATCGCGGCCAACGACCAGACGCGAGTGATCGAGACGTTCCTCACAAATGCGTCAGCCGACGAGATCGACATCGAGGTGAAGAACGTGACGTTTGCCGAACTTGGCAAGCCGCCTTACAAGGCCGCCGTGGACTTCGAGATGCGGTACTTCGCCCCAGGAACGAGGCAGGAGCGACGGCGCGAGACCTACATTGCACAGATCGATTTCGTCCTACGGGACTCGGTTCCGAACGCGTTCGTTCGCGTCAATCCCTTGGGGCTGCAGATCACCCATTTCCGAGTCGACCAGGCCTTCCAGTAGGAGGCGGTTATGCGCGCAAGTATTGAGGACGCACGGGAGTTGATTGCCGAAGGCGACCGACTGATGGGCCAGGCGTGGGAGCGTGCTCAGCCGGCCAAAGGAGCCGCAACGGAGATGGACCTCGCGCTGGCCGAGGACTTCTTCGAGCGCGCCGCGCAGGCCTACCTCGTAGGTGCCGTCGAGTACCAGGAATCGCAGCGAGGCGCGGAGCATCCGCGCTTCATGTCCGATGAACCAGAGGAACTGATTCAGCGACTGGACGGACACCTCGGGGTCGAAGCAGGCGCGGCGCTCCAGGCGGCGCGGCGGCTGCCGAAGAACTCCGCTCAGGCATCGGTGTACCAGGCGCAGTCGTTCGCTGAGAATGTCCGCGATCGCTTCGCGCACGCCTTGCCGGAACTGTTCAACAGGCCTGGCGACGCTGGCGTCGAACGGTCGGACAGCCGCAATTGGAGTCGCTGAGCTGTGGTCACAAACAGCGCCTTCCTCGCCTTGCTCATGCTGCTGCTGGCCGTCTTCTGGATCGGCGGAGAGACGACGTTTCTCACCCCGTACAAACGGTCGCTGTTCACGGAGTACGGCGTTCACATCGGCCTGTTTGTTTTAGTCGTCTTCGTGAATCTGTTCGCCGGCTGCTATGGGATCGCGCGGCTGCTGTTTCTCAGGGACACGGGTCACAAGCTACACCACCTGGACCGCCAGCTCGCGAGTCGGGACACCGTCCTGGCGGACCTGACGGATCGGTTGGAGGAGTAGCGAGTCATGTCACGGGATCAGCACCACCAGCCAACTCGCGAGCACAGCCGGCCCGGCGCTTCTGAGGGAGGCGCTGAACTTCCGCGCGGCGGCAGAAGCGCTGGCAGCAAGCGACCCAGCCCGGCGAAGCCGCGCGACCCAAGGGACATCCTGAGCCAACAGCTCGAGTTGCCCAGAGGTCGGGAACGCGAGGCCGTGCAG
>CAYGMD010000149.1:7004-11165 GCA_964350785.1 uncultured Acidobacterium sp.
GCCGGTCGGCTGGGTGGATCGCAGCGGAGTGGCGGGTCGCCGTTCGATCCGCACGCTGCCGAACAGGTGCTGCGATGACCACCGAAGAGCGCGTGGCCGCAGTGGAGGCGTGGGGTCATTTCACGCCGCGGCAGGCCGCGTTCCTCACCACGGTCATGCTGCACGGCGGCGTCTGCGTGCAGCGTCAATACCAGACGTTCGCCAGGATTGTGAACGGGGCAAAGACGCACGACTTTTTCGGGACTCTTCTCGCTCGAGCGCTGGCCACTGGATACCCCTGCAGGCGAGCCAGAGCGGTCATCTATCACGTGCACCACCGCAGGTTGTACGAACTCATTGGAGAGCCGCATAGCCGGTTTCGAAAGCGCGCCAACGTCCTGCGGGCGGTTGAGCGGTTGATGGTTCTCGATGCCGTACTGATGACGCCGCGCCAGCGATGGCTCGCTACTGAGCGCGAGAAGGTTGAGTACTTCATCAAGCGGCACGGGGTTGGGCTCACCGATCTGCCTGGAGTGACGTTTGGATCCGGCGGGAGCGAGACGACGAGATACTTCGTCGAAAAGCTGCCCATCGGCGTCGCGGCGCTGGATGAGGTGACGCTGGTGTATCTGATCACGGACCCCACGGCGCGTGCTCTTCGCTCGTTCCTTGAGGCCCATCGAGGCCTGCTGAAGCGCCTCCGTCGATGGCGTGTGCTGCTCGTTTCGAGCCGTGGCCTGCAGGGCAGCTGCCCCGCGCACCGCCAGGCACTGGAAGACTTCTGTGCCCCGCCATTGCCCCTCGCGATCTCTGAAGAGTTTCGGTGGTATTGCCGCACGCGGCGCGCCGCCGAAGAAGGCGCCTCGGTGCCAGCTCCCGAGGCCGAGAGCGAGCGGTACGCCCGTGCGCGTCGAGCGTTCGGTGCTCCCAGGTTCTATGCGGCGTATCGACGCTGGTGTCGCGAAGGCGACCCGAGTCTGCTGGCGCTGGCGTCGCCCACTTTTCACGATGCCTGGCATCGTGACGGCGGCGTCGTGGACACGTTGGTGCTGAGTCATGCGTATGGTCACCTCACACCCTTGGCTCGAACCGCGTAGTCGGATGATTCCGCCATGTGCCGGGGGAGCACGGAGGGGAGATATGGCCAACGGAGTTTGCTCCCCCTCTCCGACCGGAGGACGTGAAGTGCTTGAAGGCCCTGAGAAACGGCAGGTAAGACGAGCGATCAACCGCATCTCACGGTCCAAGAACGGGTTCGCGCCTCAAGCCACGAAAAGAGCGCGCGCCGTGGGCGGCGTTCTATGCCGCCCAACCGCGACGCGCAACACACGCATAGCGGGCCGGAGCGACCCCCCCTCCGGCGCCGTTCGGCGGCCCCGGTTCTGGCCCCGGGGCGGGGGTCGCTCCGGCCCGCTATTTCCGAGCATCGTCACCGATGCCATCCAGTTTCCGCGTGTGTTGTCGGCGCGAACCCGTGTCGAAGTGGCGCGCCCTTCGGGCGCGCAAGCAAGTGCCTTTTCGATTGAAAGGAGACAGCCATGTCAGTGATCAAACCGCGCACGAATCAGAAACACCTCGTCCGCCACATCACGCGGTTGTACCGCGAGAACAACGAGACGCTCTTCGCGTACGCCTCGTTCCTCGGCGAGCCGACGGAGTACGTGTTGAATCAGCTCGTCGAAACCGTCCTCGGTAAGGACAAGGACTTCCAAACGTGGCGGGAGCAGAATCCTGGGTCACATGTGCCCAGGCCAGGAGAACGCTCGCGCGCCAAGTCCGGCGCAGTTTCACGTCCGACTGCAGCGACCTCTAGCAGGCCAGCTTCGACGGCCGCGACCGCCTGATGTAAGGAGGCAATCATGCGCGCCCTGGTCGAACATCGGGCAGCTATCAATCTGGCGCTCGCCGGCATCGTCGGCGTCGTCGGTTTGCGCGCGTGGCCGTTCCCCGCAGACAACGTCTTCCTGGCCGCGGTCTACGCCGAGAAACCGTGGCTGTTCGACGGCCTCGCGTACCTCTATGCGACGCTCTGGTTCAGCACGCCACTCATCGCCGTTTCCCTGGTGAGCGCGCTGGTGACAATCGTCGTCTTACGTCAGGAAGCAACGGTCTCCTATTCGAAGCTCCCGGACTACCCGGATCCGGCGTCTCGGGACGAGCTATTCCTCGTCCTCGGCGAGCAGCATCACCCGACGCGTCCGGTCCGGGTTCCGCACCCCACCTGGCTGACCATTCCACGCCGTGGCCTGCACACCGGGATGATGATTCTTGGCGCTGTCGGCACCGGCAAAACATCCGCCTGCATGTATCCGTACGTCGACCAGTTGCTGGCGTGGCGTGCGGGTTCGGCCGACGACAAGATCGGCGGCCTAATTCTGGAGGTGAAAGGCGACTTCTGCGGGCAGGTTCGAGAGATCCTGAAGCGCTATGGCCGGGAGGACGACTACATCGAACTCGGGCTCGAATCCGGCTACTGCTACAACCCCCTTCACAACGATCTCGAGCCCTACGCACTCGCGTACTCGATTGCCACACTTCTCAACAACTTGTACGGCCGCGGGAAGGAGCCATTCTGGCAGCAGGCCTACACCGATCTCGTCAAGTTTCTGATCCTGCTTCGGAAGGTGGTCGACGGCTATACGACGCTTGCCGAGATCTACCATTACGCGATCGATGACAGCCGCATTCAGGCAGACATTGAGCGCGGCAACAAGATCTTCGGAGGAGACAGCGCGACGATCAGGATCGACGGCGTGATGTACCACATGGCGCTCATGGAAAGCCGCTGGTCCCATTGGGCGGAAGCCGAGCACAACCAGTACTACTTCCCGCACGATCCGGAACTGGAACAGTTCCTTCAAGAGAAGAAGATTCCCTTCACAATCGACCGAGACGGCGGCGGCGAACGGTGGGCCGATCGCCGGCATCAATTGGATGCGGTGAAACGCTGGTATCACGGCAACTGGGTTCGCCTCGAACCGCGCCTGCGATCGTCGATTGTCGAAGGCATCGTCGTGTTCCTCTCCCTGTTCGATGACAACCCCACGGTGTCGCGCGCATTCTGCCCGCCGAAATCCGCATATCTCGGCGGCGGAAAGGGCACCGCGAACGGCAAGACGCCACTGCCGCCTTTGGAGGAGCTGCTAGAGGCGGGAAAGGTGATCGCGTTGAACTTCCCGGTGGGCCTGAATCCAGGCCTGGCAAAGGCACTGGGAGTGATGCTGAAACTGGACTTCCAGCGGGCGGTGCTTGCGCGCATCACAAAGATGGCGGCACAGCCGACGAAACCGTGGCGCGATCTCGTGTTCGTCTGCGACGAGTACCACAGCTTCGCGACAACCGGGGACACCGACCCATCTGGCGACGAGCGCACGTTCGCATTGAGCCGGCAAGCCCGTCTCATTCCGATCGTGGCGACGCAGAGCATCAGCTCGCTGCGATCAGCCATCCACGGCGAGGAGTCTTGGCGGACGCTGCTTCAGTGTTTCCGGACGAAGATCTTCCTCGCATCCTCGGACGAGTTCACCGCGCGGGCCGCGGCCGATCTGTGTGGCCGGGCGGAGCGGCGGAAACCGTCATTTCAGCTCAGCGAAGCTGGCCAGAATGCCCACGTGTCCTTGCTCACGGGCCGGGCCGCCGCACCGAAGTCAACGGTCACCGCGAGCAAGAGCTACGGGTTCTACATGGACTACGTGTTTCAGCCGAAGATATTCGGGGAACTGCAGAACAGCCAGGCCATCGTTCTCCCGTACGACGGTCTGAACCCAAAGCCGCCGACATTCTGTTACCTGAAGCCGCACTATCTCGACGTGCAAACCAGCTACTTCGATCACGTCGCCCAGGGTGCGTTATGAGCAGCTTTGCGCGCATCCTTCCGTTCATCAGACCGATCGAGCATCTCTTGCTCGATCCAGACGTGACCGAGGTCATGGTCAACGCAGGCGGACGCCGCGTGTTTGTCGAGCGGTTCGGAACGCTCGAAGAAGTTCCCGATCTGACGCTGGACGAGCGCAATCTGAAGGTCGCAATCAAGAACATCGCGCGCACGTGCGGCGACGAGATTTCCGACGCGCAACCGATCCTCGATGCGCGGCTCGAGGACGGTTCCCGCGTAGCCGCGATGTTCCCGCCGTGTTCCGTCAACGGACCGACCCTGACGATCCGGAAGTTCACGCACCGATA
>CAYGMD010000150.1:0-11113 GCA_964350785.1 uncultured Acidobacterium sp.
GTCCATATATAGAAGCTATCACCGACAGACGTTATATGTCTTTGCGCTATCAGCCACCGGCGCGACAGACTAGCGGTTCTCACGCACACAAACCAGGAGCGGAAAAAGATGAGTACGGAAGCCAAGTGCCCGGTAGCGGGCGGCGCGCGCAGACACACGGTGGCCGGCGCCCCGAACGCAGGCTGGTGGCCCAATCAGCTGAACTTGAAGATGCTGCACGCGCATTCCCCGCTGTCCGACCCAATGGGACCGGAGTTCGACTACGCGAAAGAGTTCAAGACTCTTGATCTCGATGCCGTGATCAAGGACCTCCATGCCCTGATGACGGATTCACAGGATTGGTGGCCGGCCGATTTTGGTCACTACGGTCCGTTCTTCATTCGGATGGCGTGGCACAGCGCGGGCACCTACCGGATCGGCGACGGCCGCGGCGGCGCCGGCGCCGGCCAGCAGCGCTTCGCGCCCCTCAACAGCTGGCCCGACAACGTCAACCTCGACAAGGCGCGCCGGCTGCTGTGGCCGATCAAGCAGAAGTACGGCCGCAAGATTTCGTGGGCCGACCTGATGATCCTGACCGGGAACGTCGCGCTCGAATCGATGGGCTTCAAGACCTTTGGCTTTGCCGGCGGACGCGCGGACGTCTGGGAGCCCGAGGAGGACATCTACTGGGGTCCTGAAGGCAAGTGGCTCGCCGACGAACGCTACAGCGGCGACCGCGACCTCGCCAATCCCCTGGCCGCCGTGCAGATGGGCCTGATCTACGTCAATCCGGAAGGCCCCAACGGCAACCCGGATCCGATCGCCGCGGCGCGCGACATCCGCGAGACCTTCGCGCGCATGGCCATGAACGACGAAGAGACGGTGGCGCTGATTGCCGGCGGCCATACCTTCGGCAAGACCCACGGCGCCGGCGACGCGAAGCACGTGGGCCCCGAGCCCGAAGCGGCCGGCATCGAGGAACAGGGCTTCGGTTGGAAGAGCAGCTTCGGCACGGGCAAGGGCGCCGACACCATCAGCAGCGGGCTGGAGGTCACCTGGACCAACACGCCGACCAAGTGGAGCAACAACTTCTTCGAGACCCTGTTCGGCTTCGAGTGGGAGCTGACCAAGAGCCCCGCCGGTGCGCACCAGTGGACCGCCAAGGGCGGCGCCGGCGCCGGCACGGTCCCGGATGCGTTTGATCCGTCCAGGCGGCATGCGCCGACCATGCTGACCACCGACCTGTCGCTCCGGTTCGACCCGGCGTACGAACAGATCTCGCGTCGCTTCCTGGCGCATCCCGATCAGTTTGCCGACGCGTTCGCGCGGGCGTGGTTCAAGCTGACGCACCGCGACATGGGTCCCAAGGCCCGCTACCTGGGGCCCGAGGTCCCGGCCGAGGAGTTGATCTGGCAGGACCCGGTTCCCGCCGTCGATCACAAGCTGATCGACGCGAAGGACATTGCCGACCTCAAGGGCAAGATCCTCGCCTCGGGCCTGTCGATCTCGCAGCTGGTCGCCACCGCGTGGGCGTCGGCCTCGACATTCCGCGGCAGCGACACGCGCGGCGGCGTCAACGGGGCCCGCATCCGCCTCGCCCCGCAAAAGGACTGGGCGGTCAACCAGCCGGCCCAGCTCGCGAGGGTGCTCGGCGTTCTCCAGGGCATCCAGCAGGCGTTCAACCAGTCGGCCACCGGCGGCAAGAAGGTGTCGCTCGCCGACGTGATCGTGCTGGGCGGCTGCGCGGCGGTCGAACAGGCGGCGAAGAAGGCCGGCCAGAACGTGGACGTGGCCTTTACGCCTGGCCGCACCGATGCGTCACAGGCGCAGACCGACGTGGAGTCCTTCCAGCCGCTCGAACCCATGGCTGATGGCTTCCGCAACTACCTGAGCGGCAGGCAGCGCCTGTCGGCCGAAGAGCAGCTGGTGGACCGCGCGCAACTGCTGACGCTGACCGCGCCCGAGATGACGGTGCTCGTGGGCGGCCTGCGCGTGCTGGGCGCCAACGAGGGCCAGACCGCGCACGGCGTCTTCACCAAGCGGCCCGAAACGCTGACCAACGACTTCTTCGTCAACCTGCTCGACATGCGCACGGAGTGGAAGGCCACGTCGGCCGCCCAGGACGTGTTCGAAGGCCGCGACCGCGCGACCGGCACGGTGAAGTGGACCGGCACGCGCGTCGACCTCATCTTCGGCTCGCACGCGCAGCTCCGGGCGTTGGCCGAGGTCTATGGCAGCGCCGACGCGCAGGCGAAGTTCGTCCGCGAATTCGTCGCGGCCTGGAACAAGGTGATGAACCTGGATCGCTTCGATCTCGCCTAACGGCTGGCTGTCGTGAGGGCGGTCTGATAGATTCAGATCGCCCTCATGAAGAACACCGCGGACGCAGTCATCATCGGAGGCGGGTGCATGGGCGCCAGCGTGGCCTGGCACCTCGCCCGGCGCGGCATGACCAACGTCGTGCTGATCGAGCGCGAGCCCCAGCTCGCCGCCGGGTCGACCGGCAAGAACGCCGGCGGGGTGCGCCACCAGTTCTCCCATCCCGCCAACATCGCGTTGTCGATCGAATCGATTGCCATGATGGCGCGCTTCGAGGAGGTCGTCGGCACGCCGATCGACTTTCACCAGGACGGCTACCTGTTCCTGCTCTCGAGGGCCGCCCACGTCGCCACCTTCCTCAAGAACGTCCAGCTCCAGAAGGCCCACGGCGTGGACGTGCAGTGGCTGTCACCCCAGGAGGCGCAGGCGCTGGCGCCAGGGCTCGATGTCACCGGCGTGAAGGGCGCGACCTACTGCGCCGCCGACGGGGTGGCCGATCCCAACGGCGTGACGGTGGGCTTCGCCAAGGGCGCACAGGCCCAGGGCGTCGAGGTCGTCCGCGAGACCGAGGTCACCGGCATTCGCCTCGCCACGCATCGGGTGGCCGAGGTCCAGACCTCGCGCGGCACCATCGCCACCCCGCTCGTAATCAACGCCGCCGGCCCCTGGGCCAAGTCGATTGGCCGCCTGTGCGGCGTCGACGTGCCCGTCGAACCGGAGCGCCGGCACATCTTCATCGCCTCGCCGCCGGGCGGCGGATCGTGGGACGAGGGCGCCAACGCCGGCCGGGTGCCGGCGAACAAGCTGCTCGTGATCGACTTCGACACCAGCTTCTACTTCCATCGCGAGGGCGGCGGGCTGCTGTTCGGCATGGGCGATCCGGACGAAAAGCCCGGGTTCGACATCACCGTGCGGTGGGACTTCCTGCCAAAGGTGATCGAGGTCGCGATGCAGCGCCTGCCGGCGCTGGCCGATGCCGCCGTTTCACACGCGTGGGCGGGGCTGTACGAGATGACCCCCGATCACAACCCGATCATCGGGCCGTCCGGCGACGTCGACGGTTTCTACACGATCGCCGGTTTCAGCGGCCACGGGTTCCAACATGCCCCCGCCGCGGGGCGCATTCTCGCGGATGTGATCACCGGCCGCGACCCGCGGTTCGACCTCGCCCCCTTCGCGCTCGATCGCTTCAGCCGCCGCACCACGGCCGCCGAAGCCAACGTCGTCTAGACTCGAGCCCTGGCGTCCTCTGCCGAACACGTGCGCAGCGGGATGTCCGGGGGATAGGCAAACGTGCTGGCCCGCGCGACAACCGATTCCTCGAACGGGAGGCCCGCGAGCGCAATATCCAGACCGACGCCCGAGGCCAACCGCAGCAGCAACACTCGGTTGACGCGCGCGAACCCGTCGGCATCCGGGCCCCTACGGCTCGCGGTAGACCTTGCCGCCCTTCATCACGAACGTGACACGCCGCAGGGCCTGGACCGTCGAGGCCGGGTCGCCGGTGACGGCGATCAGGTCGGCGAACAGCCCGGTCTTGACCCGGCCAATCCAGTCGGCCTGCCGGAAGTAGGCGGCATTGCCCGAGGTCGCCGCCACCAGCGCGGCGGCGGGCGACATGCCCCACTCCACCATCAGTTCCAGCTCGCGCACGTTGTCGCCGTGCGCGTAGACGCCGACGTCGCCGCCAAAGCACATCTTCACGCCGGCGGCGAGCGCCGCCTTGAACGTTTCGCGCTTGCGGGTGATGCGCGCCGGCTCCGGGTCGACGCCCTTCTTCCAGCCGGCGTATTGCGAGGTGGCGTCGCCGGCGGCAATGGTCGGGCAATAGGCCACGTTCTTCTCGACCATCAGCTTCCAGATTTCTGGCGTGCCGTCATCGCCGTGCTCGATGGTCTCGACGCCGCCCATGATCGCGCGCCGCATGCCTTCTGGTGATGACGCGTGGGCGACCACCGGCCGGCCGCTGCTGGTGGCGGCCTCGACAATGCGCTGGATCTCGCCCAGCGTGAACCCGGGCCGGGTCTCGCCGTTCGGCCCCCAGCGGTAGTCGGCGTAGATCTTGATGAAGTCGACGCCACGCGCAATCTGCCCCCGGGCCACGCGGACGACGCCGTCGAGGCCATCGGCCTCGTCCGCGCCCTGCGGCACGGTGACCTCCGGCGCAAACCCCTTCGGCGCGTAGCTGCCGGTGACGACCATCGCCGGCCCCGCCACGAGCATGCGCGGGCCGGGCACGATGCCTTCGTTGATGGCCTGGCGCAGGCCCACGTCCGCGTAGGCGGCGCCTTCACTACCCAGGTCGCGCACGGTCGTGATGCCGGCCATCAGCGTGTCGCGCGCGTGGTTGACGCCGCGGGCCACGCGCAACGCCAGCGGCTCGCGCAGCACCTGGTCGTTCCAGGGTGTCTCGTTATAGGGATGCAGCAGCAGGTGCGAGTGACCTTCGATCATCCCCGGCATCAGGGTGGTCCCGGGCAGCGCGATGGTCCGCGCGCCACCCGGCGCGCTGGTCGTGGCGGGCGGACCGGCCGCGATGATGCGGTCGCCCCGCACGACCACGACCCAACCGGGATGCATCAGCTCGCCGTCGAACACCCGATCGGGCTGGAGCACGAATGCCGGCAAGGGGGCCTGGGCCGGCAGGGCAGCGGCCGAGACCGCGAGCAGCGTAGAGATCAGAAGCGCGCGCATGGTGGGCAGTATACCGCCCGCCCCGGTGCGTGGCCGGGGCGGGCGACGGTGCAGCTAGTGTGACCCCTTATAGGGTGACGGTGGCATCGGCCCGGTCGGCTTTGAACCGGCCTTCTTCCACGCGTCGTAGCGCAGCCGCAGCGTCTTCACCGGGTTGCCGCTCTCGCCTTTCCTGGTGTTGTCGTCGGTAACACTGAGATAGACCGAGTATTGCCCGTCGTTGTGGGTGGCCCCCACCGCGTCGCCCTTCTCGGCGATCGCAATGTAGGCGACGTAAGCCGTCTTGTGGTCGCATGGCACGAAGTCGATCACGTTGGTGCCGCAGTTGCAGCGATGATCGCCGCCGTTGGCGTCTGCCGCTTCCATCGCCGCCATCACTCGGTCAGCCATGGTCCCCGTCGCCCGGGTGAACGCCAGCGCGGCCTGGTGGACGACGGCGTCGCCGAGCAGCGTGTTGCCCTGCACCTGGTAGTAGAGGTCGCCGACGCGTCCCCCGAAGTAGAGCGACGACACCGAGTTGTTGGCGCCGTTGAACCCGGCCCGGTTGTTCTGCGGGGTGATCTGCTTGCCGTCAGGAATGGCGAGGATGCCAAACTGCCGGCGCTCGATCTGGTTCTCGGGCTTCCGCGCCGCCTCGTGCTGCTTCAGCAACTCGAGGATCCTGACCGGCGGCGTGCCCTTTTTGAGTTCGGCGTAGACCAGCATCTGGTTTTCGCGCGTGTTGTCGGCGCCGGCCTGGCAGGCGGCGACGCCCACGCCAGGGACGATCACCGCCTGCACGTCCATGAGGTCGCGCGACGGGTTGGGCTGACGCTGCGGGAAGCCCTGCTGGCGCACACAGGTGGCCGAGGCGATGATGACCTGGCCGGTCTTCGCATCAACGGCGATCACCGACCAGGTGGCGAAGGCCGGGACGTGCGCGGCGAGCGTGAAGGCCAGGGCGAGCAGTAATCGTTTCATGTGTGCACTCATCTCCCTTAGAAGCGGTAGCGGCCGCTGATGCGGAACACGCGCGCCGCCGGAATCGGGTTGGCCGAGGCGGCGTCGATGCCGCCGGTCGACAGCGGCTTGTTGTAATTGGGACCGTTGGTCGTGACCCGGCGCAACACCACGCTCGAGTTGGTCAGGTTGAAGACGTCGAACATCGCCTCGAAGGTGTGGCCCTGGCGGATGGCCACGCTCTTGGACAGGCGCAGATCCGACAGCTTGACCCAATTGTACCGACCGGCCTGGCCTTCGACGGTGACGTTGACGAGGGTGTTGAGCGCATCGCGCACCTGCACGATGCGGTTGTAGTACTCGCCCTGCTGGGCGGTGAACGTGCTCGCGGCCAGGATCTTCCACGGCAGGTTGACGGTGCCGCTGAGGCGCACGCCCTGATAGGTTTCCGGCAGTTCCCAGTTATAGCGGGCCTCGTTCGGGTTGCGGGGGGCAATGTTCTTCACGTCGCGCCGGTCGATCTGATACGACGCCAGCAGCGACCAGCCGGTGGTGTGGCTCTTGCTGAAGGTGGTCTCGAAGGCGGTATACCGATCATCGCCCTCACCCGGGGCGGCGTTGGTGAACAGCGACTGCACCTGCCCGAACCTGGGGTAGCTGCGCGGCACCGACCACACCTGCACCACGCCGTCGTCGGCCGTGCCGGCGATGTTGTCGCGGCCGGGATCGACGCCCGTCACCATATCGGTAAAGGCCTCATACGGTAGCGCGACATTGAGCTCCTTGCTGCCGCGGTAATCGCCCTTGCGCACCACGTTCATGCGCAACGACATGTCGCGGCCGAAGCCAAGATCGACGCCGCCAGTGTATTCGTCCAGGTACTCGCCTTTCAGGTTGGGATCGAGGCGACTGTCGCGGCTCTGGCCGGTCACCGACACCAGGTTAGCGGCGACCGGCGTGTAGGGGATGCGGCCGTCCCAGCGCGTGTAGGTCGAAATCAGCGTCGCCGCCGGGTTGACGGAGCTTGCCACCGGGCCGGCCGCGGCGTTCACGCCCGAGCCGTTGGCGGCGTAGCGGCCGTAACTGGCCTTGAGCGCGACGCGGCCCGAGCCCGTCACGTCGTACACCATCGACAGCCGGGGTGACCACGCGCTGTAAGTCGGAAACGACTTGTTCTCCGGATAAATTCTGGCCGTCGCAAACGGCCCGGTGCCGGGGTTGCCCTGCTCGGGCAGCCAGGACGAGTAGCGGTCAAATCTGACGCCCGCGTTCAGCGTGAGCTTCGGCGTCAGGTTGACGCTGTCGTTGGCGTACCACGAGTTATAACGGATGCCGGCGTTGGTGTTGTTCGGGTACTCGAAGACCTGCACCGAATCCGGGCGCGCGAAGAAGTCGGTGTCGCCGGGCAGGCTGCGATAGCGATAGATCTGCTGGTTCGGATAGCCGTAGTTCTCGACGTAGTTGGTGCTGCTGTAGCCGAGCACGCCGGACTTGATCTCGTGGTTCATCTTGCCGATGGTGCGGTACCACGACCAGGTGCCGTTCCAGCCCCATCGCACGGGCTCGCGTTTCACCTCCAGGAAGGCGCCGCGCGTGTGCGTGGTGGTGAGGTCCGTGCGCCTCACGTCGTCGGTCCATGCGTAGTCGGGCCACCAGTAGCCGGAACGGTTGAAGCTGGCGTCGACGGTCATGCTCTGGTTCATGATGCGCGTGAACTTGATGGCCGGCCCGATCTGGGTCCAGGCGACCTGATTCTGCGTGGCTTCGAGCGGCAGGAACGCGCTGGCGTTGCGATAGGGCTGCCACTTGCGATTGACCTGTTCGGTCACTTCGAGCTTGTTGTTCTTCGATAACTGGTAGGTCAGCTTGAGCGTCGGGTTGTCGAGGCGGGTGAAGTATTCCACTTGCTCATTGGTGCGCTCGGAGACGAAGCCGGGGATCAGCAGCCCTGAGTAGTTGTAGCCGTAGGCCGCGTAGAACCACAGCTTGTCGCGCTTGATCGGCCCGCCCAAATCGAGGCTGACGTCGTTGTACCGGGTGAACTTGTTGTTGCCGGGATTGAATCCCTGCTGCCGCAGCGAATCGGTGACGTTGTTGCCCTGGAACGCACCGTCCTGCCAGGCCAGCAGGTAAGCGCCGGCGAACTTGTTGCTGCCCGATTTCACCACGAAGCTCAGCGTGGCGCCGGGACTCTGCGACTCGGCTCCTTTGGCCGCGCCCGAGACCGACACCTGATCGTAAGTGTTGTAGTCACCGAAGAACTGGTCCCAGACCACGCCGTCGAACTTGATCAGCTCGCCACCCGTGCGCCCGTACGACCGCGCGCCGGTCGTCGTCGAGCCGCCGACGGTATTGCCGCCGACGTCGAACTGCGTGGGTGACAGGCCCGGCACCAGCCGGGCAAGGCCGCGAATGCCGCGCCCGTAGGGGAGGTTCTCCATCTGCTCTTCAGTCCAGTTCACGCCGACCGTCGTCGACTGCAGGTCGATGGTGGGGGTCATGCTCATCACCGTGATCGACTCGGCCAGCGTCTCGAGCTGGAGCGGCCCGTTGACGGTGGCCGTGGCGCCGGCGTTGACCACCACGCCGTCAATGGTCAGCATCCGGAAGCTGGGCAGTTGAAACTTGACTTGATACGTCCCCGGCGGCAGCTGGCCAAAGCGGAAGGTCCCGAGCCCGTCGGTGACGGCCTGCCGGGGCCCCCCGATCATGGCCGGGCTTGAAATGCTGACGTCGACACCAGGCAGAATCCCCCCGCTGGTGTCGAGCGCCCGCCCGGTAATCGTGCCCGTCGTGGATTGCGCTGCCGCGGGCAGCACGGTAAGCAGCAGCGTGCCCGCCGCAAGAACGACTTGAATCGCCTTGAACATGGTTCTCCCCTTCAGCGCGAATCGCGCCATATCCCCAGATTGCCGAGTGGAGACTAGCAGATATAAGTTGTGTTTATGGCCGGGGGCGGGCGCGATGATGCCGCCGCGATATACTGCCGCCCCTGCCATGGACGCCGCCGACCTCTCGCCCATCCCCGAGTCGCAGCGGACCCAGCCGGCGTTCGATCTGTTCCTGATCTTTGCCGCCGCCAATGTCGTGGCCACCACGCTGCAGACCGGCGCCGTGCTCGGCTCCCGCTACGGCAGCACCGACGCGATCGTGCTGGTCGTGTCGGGCGCGCTGTTGGGATCGCTGCTCGTCGCGCTGCTGGCACCGGTCGGCTCGCGCTTCGGCGTGCCGTCGATGATTGCCGCGCGCGCGCCCCTCGGCCTGCGCGGCGCGCAACTGGTGTCGGGCCTGCTCTACCTGACCAACTTCGCCTGGATTGCCGTCAACAACACGATCGCGGCGTCGGTGTGCGCGCAGTTGCTGGGTGGCCACGCCAGCGCGCGAATCTGGGCGGCCGTGCTCGGCGTGCTGGCCACGGCCATCGTGGCACGCGGGCCCCGCGCGGTGGGCCACGCCGATCGCATTGCCGTGCCCCTGATGGTCATCGCCGGATCGGTGCTGACCTGGGCGGCCGTCACGCTGCCGGCGCGGGTTGACATCATCACCGCGGCGCCGCCGCCCCTGCTGTGGGGCATCGACGTCGTGATTGGTTACCAGGTGTCGTGGCTGCTCATGTTCGCGGACTACTCGCGCTACACGCGCTCGGCCCGTGCCGGCGCCACGGCGGTGTTCGCGGGCCTCGCCCTGCCGGCGCTGTGGCTGATGCCGGTCGGCTGGAACCTGGCGCGCATTGCCGGCAGCGATGATCCCGGCACCATGCTGGCGGCCGCGGGCGTGGGGTGGTGGGCCGCCCTGCTGGTGGTGCTGGCCACGGTGACCACCAACTTCGTGAACATCTACCTGTCGTCGCTGGCGTGGCGGACGCTGGTGCCGCGCTCCACGGGCGTGGGGTCGGTCTGGGTGATTGGCCTGATCGGCACCGCGCTCGGCCTGATCTCGTCGGCCTGGCTGACGCGGTTTGCCGACCTGATGGTGCTGCTCGGCGCCGTCCTCGTGCCGGTGGGCGGCATCTTCCTGGCGCATTTCGTGGTGCTGCGCGCCAAGGTGGATGTCGAGGGGATCTACCAGACCGCGCACATGCCCGCGTTCACCCTCGCGGGCGTGACCGCCTGGCTGCTGGGCTTTGCCGTCTACAAACTGGCGGCGCCCATTGGCGCCACCCTGCCGGCGCTGGCCACCTCGATGATCGTGTTCCTGGCGATCAGAAGATTCCAGCGCGCTTGAGCGTGGCCGTCGGGTTGAACGCGAGCACGACGTCGAACCGCTTGTGGATGTTGATTGGAAAGTCGGTCGCGAAGGCCTGGGTATGGAACCCCTGGAGCGTCAGTTCGGGAATGAGCGTGACGGTCCAGATCGAGTAGTAGCGGGTGCCGGTTTCGTAGCGGTCGCCGTTGTAGGGACCAAGCACTGAGCTGTAGAAGCGATCCACGGACATCACGCCGCCGGTGACCGCCAGCCGCTTCCACTTCGCATCGGCCGCCACGTGGTAGCCGGAGGCGTCGACGCCCGACACGCGCTGGTAGGCCTCGAACTTCAGCAGGGTAAACAGCTTCACGGACGAAGGCAGCTTGACGTTGACGCCTTCGCGCCAGATGTCGCGGCCGTCTTCGTAGGTGTAATCGACCGACGCGGCGACATGCTTGCCGAGGCCGACGCCGACCAGCGCCTGGCCGTAGTTCCACTCGTTCATGCGGTCGAACCGCTTGAACACGTTCGGCTCGCGATAGTCGCCGAAGTAGCCGGCCGTCGCGGACACCTGCTTGAGCCACCCCTTGGCCGGGCGGACGGTGACGCGTTCGCCCTCGATGAAGGCGTCGTTGTCGTAGGCGATGTGCTCGGCGAGCTCGCCGCGGTTCATGTGCAGTCCGCCGGCCTGCAATTCGAGGCCCTTGGCCGGCGCGGCCTGCACGAACAGCTGCTTGACGTTGAAGGCGCCGGCGAACTTGCCCAGGCCGCCGCCGGTGTTGTTCCAGCTCGACGGGAAGGTCGAGCCGCTCGAGGCGAACGCGTTGAGGCTGTACTTCGCGCCCTTGTCGAACAGGAACCGGGCCCGGATCTGCGGTTGCCACTGCAGCGAGCTCGACACCAGCTTGCCGGCGCTGTTCTCGAACCAGCGGAAGCGGCCGCCGAGCGACAGCTGCTGCACGTCGACCCAGCGGCGAATAGCAGGGGCGGGTTGGGC
>CAYGMD010000151.1:0-10889 GCA_964350785.1 uncultured Acidobacterium sp.
CCCTGGATGGTCGGGTCCGGGTCGGCCAGCGCGGTGGTCAACGCCGGCGCCGCCGAAGCCCTGGGCCTGATCGGCCACCAGCCGGCGGCCCCGGCCGTCGCCGCGATGGTGGCCGCGCACCTCAACGCCGGTGCGCTGAACGGCTTGAACCCGGATGACATGGGGATGCCGAAGACGCCGCCGATCGAGGCCGCGCGTCTCGGCGTCTACGCGCTGGTCCGGCTGGGCTCGTTCGAGGCGCTGGCGTCGGCGGTGATCGACGGCACCGGGCAGCCGCGCAGCCGCTGGTGGCCGGTGGCGTTTGCGCTGCAGCGCATCAACGATCCGCGCGCGTCGCCGGCATTGCTGGCCCTGCTGAGCGGTGACGGCCAGCTCACGCGGGCGTTTGCCGCCCGCGGCCTGGGCGTGCTGAAGGAGCAGAAAGCCGCGAGCGCTTTCCTGGCCATGGCCGAGAACGCCGGCGAGCCGCTGGCGGTGCGCATCCAGGCGGTCCGTGGCCTGGCGCTGCTTGGCGACACCCGCGGCGGCGCCGTGCTGATGCGGCTGATCGCGTCGCCCCAGGTCAACCAGAACCTGCAGCTCGAGGCCATCACCGCGCTCGGCCAGCTGCGCCAGGCCGGCGCCGTGGAACTGCTGATCGATCTGGTGTCGGCCTCGTGGCCCTCGGTGCGGGCTGCGGCGCTGCAGGCCCTGGCGCGCACCGATGCCGATACCTTCATCAGCGCCATCTCGGGACTCGATCCCGATGCGCACTGGTCGGTCCGCGCCGCCCTGGCGGCCGCGCTCGGCGGGTTGGGGAAGGAGCGCGCCGAGGCGCCGCTCACCAGCCTGCTGCGCGACGCCGACCAGCGCGTGATCCCGGCGGTGCTCGACGCGCTGGCCAAGGTCGGCGCCACGGCGGCCGGGCCCGAGATCCAGGCCCGGCTCAAGGCCGACGACCAGGTGGTGCGGGCGGCCGCGGCGCGCGCGCTGGCGGCCCTCAAGGCGCCGGGCGCGGTGGCGGCCCTGACCGAGGCGCTGGCGTTCGCGCAACGCGACGGGCTGTATGTGGCCCGCGCCGCCGCGCTCGATGCGCTGGTCGCGGTGGATCCGGCGGCGGCCCGGCCGCTGCTGATGGCGGCGCTGGCCGACAAGGACTGGGCGGTGCGGCTGCGGGCGGCCGAGCACCTGCGCAAGATCGATCCCGCGGTGGACGTGTCGGCGATGTGGCCGGCGCCGCCGCCGATCGTGCCGGAGCTGGCGGCCGTGGACACGCTGGTGGCGCCGCAGTACTCCCCGTCGGCCTACATCGACACCAGCCGCGGCACCATCCAGTTCGAGCTGGCGGTGCTCGACGCGCCGCGGACGGTGGCCAACTTCATCGCCCTGGCGCGGAAGAACTACTTCCGCGGGGTGCAGCTGCACCGCGTGGTGCCGGACTTCGTGGTCCAGGACGGCGACCCGCGCGGCGACGGCGAAGGCGGGCCGGGCTATACCATCCGCGACGAGATCAACCAGCGGCCGTACTTGCGGGGCACCGTGGGCATGGCGCTCGACTGGGCCGATACCGGCGGCAGCCAGTTCTTCATCACCCACTCGCCGCAGCCGCACCTGGACGGCCGCTACACGGTGTTCGGGCAGGTCGTCGCCGGCATGGACGTGGTCGACCGCCTGCAGCAGTGGGACACGATCGAGCGGATTCGGATCTGGGACGGGGCGAACTGGATCGGCCAGTAGGTACAAGAAAAAAGGGAGGCGACTGCGCCTCCCTCGATCTTCTGGCTGACGAAGCGACTAGCGCTTCTTCGCCTTCTTCGCTGCCTTCTTCTTAGCTGCTTTCTTTGCCATTTGTAATCCCCCCCTTCAGGTTGGGTTATGCGTAAGAACCTTGCCGCTGCACGACTTGCCTCTGCCGCCTGGCACTCGGCTTGTCCATGCCGGCGTTCTTCGCTTCGTTACGCGACGTGAGTTATTCACGCGCGCGGTCTTGGTGAAAAGGTTGGGGCAGTTGGTGAGAACCGCCCCAGGTAGCGGCCTAGCGCTTCTTGGCCTTCTTCTTCGCCGCCTTCTTTGCCTTCTTCGCCATTGTTCTCTCCTGATGGGGGCTGACTCTTGCCTGATGGCGACCGCTGATTGTTTTTACGTCTTCACAATCAGTGGCCTGAGCCTTACTCCCTCATACCAGATGTAGATTATGGATGAGAAATTCACCTTGTCAAGCACAAAGCGTTTGTGATTGTCAAACCACGGCCGATCGTCGCGGCGATAACGGCCGGTGTCCTCATCCGATCACACCTTCAAGAACACCTCTCGGCTGCTCGCGCACAGATCTATAGGCGCGCGGCCGGATCGCGTTGGTGGCGGCCGCCGTGTCGCGGGGCGGGCTACTTGATCTCGCGCCGCATGCGTTGCGCGCGCGCGAGCGCGCCGGCGGGGGCGGCGGGGTTCGCCGCGATGATGGCGTCGAGGTGCGCGAGGGCGGCGTCGGTGCGCTGGAGCGCGCGCAGCTGGCGCGCCAGGTTGAGGCGCGCGACGATCTCGGCCGCCGCCGGGCCGTACACCGCGCGGCCGCGCGCCAGCGCCAGCAGCCGCTCCGACGCGGCGAGGCTGGCGGCCGGATCGTGGAAGTAGACGTCGAGGATCTCGGCTTCGATCTGGTGGAAGAGCGGGTTATGGGGGTAGCGGCGCTGCAGTCCCCTGATCAGGTCCAGCGCCTCGCGGAATTTGTTTTCATACCAGAGGTAGATGACGTGGATCTGGAACTGGGCCTCGCCGGCCACGAGCTGCCCCTGCGTGGCGGCGCGCTCGAGTTGCTGCAGGCCTTCGACGCGGTTGCCGCCGGGCAGCAGCAGCAGCCAGCGCAGGAAGCGGAGCATCGCCGGGGCGACGTCGGCGTAATAGCGGTACATGCCAATTCCGAACTCGGCATCGTGCATGGCCGGGTCCAGGGCCAGGGCGCGCTCGAGGGCTTCCTTGATGCGCTTGCCGTCGCGCGCCGCCGACAACCGCTCGACGCGCAGCACCTTCCACTGCGCCCGCGCGCCGTAGCCGGCGCCGAGGTAGAACCACGCCTCGGCCCGGTTCGGCTCGGCGGCGGTCATGCGCTCCGCCTCGGCGATGGCCGCGTTGACCGTGGCGGCAAACGCCGGATCGAGGGCGCGGCTTTCGGGGTCGAGCTGG
This sequence comes from uncultured Acidobacterium sp., assembly GCA_964350785.1. Classification (GTDB taxonomy): domain Bacteria; phylum Acidobacteriota; class Vicinamibacteria; order Vicinamibacterales; family UBA2999; genus 12-FULL-67-14b. The sequence continues at coordinate 3,160 of CAYGMD010000151.1, forward strand.
ATCTGCCACCACAGGCTGAGCGCCTCGAGGCCGAGGCACGCCACGCGCGGCGCGGGACCGCAGGTGTCGGGCAGTTCCGCCTTCAACCGGACGAAGTCAGCGTCGAGAATCAGGTCGTAGGCCCTGGCGACCACCGGCGCCGCGGTGATCCCGCGTTGGGGCTGCGCGGCGGCAAGCCCGTGGCCACCAGCGATCCCGAAGCACCCGAGGCACCATAGGCACCCCAGGCACCTTAGGCACCATAGCTTCATAGCGCGCTGGTGCGCAGTCGCTGTTTTTCGGCGTGGCGCTCGATGGCCAGCTGGATCAACCGATCGACCAGCGCCGGATAGTCGACGCCGCTGGCCTCCCACATCTTCGAGTACATGCTGATGTTGGTGAACCCGGGCATGGTGTTGATCTCGTTGACGTAGAGGGCGCCGGTGTCGCGCGCCAGCAGGAAGTCGACCCGGGCCAGGCCGGCCGCGTCGACGGCGCGGAAGGCGGCCACCGTCAACCGCTGCACCTCGGCCGCCGTGGCCGCCGGCAGGTCGGCCGGAATCAGGCTCTTCGAGCCTTCGTCCAGGTACTTCGCCTCGTAGTCGTAGAACTCGCGCGAGGGGACGATTTCGCCGGGCACCGAGGTCTGCGGCTCGTCGTTGCCGAGCACCGCGCACTCGATCTCGCGGGCGTTGACGACCCCGGCCTCGACGATCACCTTGCGATCGAACTCGAGGGCGGCCTCGATCGCCGGCACGAGCTGCGCCGCCGTCTTCACCTTGGAGATGCCGACGCTCGATCCCAGGTTGGCCGGCTTCACGAACAGCGGGAAGCCGAGCGCGGCCAGGCCGGCGAGGACGCCGGCGCGGTCGCGCGCCCACTCGGCGCGGACAAACGCGCGCGCGTCGACCACCGGCAACCCGGCCGCGGCGAACAGCACCTTCATCACCGCCTTGTCCATGCCCGCCGCCGAGGCCAGCACGCCCGACCCGACGTAGGGCACGTTGGCCAGCTCCAGCAAGCCCTGCACCGTGCCGTCTTCCCCGTACGGGCCGTGCAGTACCGGGAACACCACGTCGAGGCCAAGGCTGGTGACGACCGCGCGTTCGGCACCGGCCGGCGTGCTGCCGTCAGACAACGGGTCGCGCTCCACGGTGATCAGCGTGTCGGCCGACGGGTACGGCGCAAACAGCGAATCGCGCCCCGCGCGCCCCGGCCGCGCCTGCGCGAGGCGGGCCTGCTGGATCACTTCGGCCGCCGACAGCGCCGCCGGCGGACGGTCGGCCAGCGTCCAGCGCCCGTCCTTCTCGATGCGAATCGGCACCGGCTCGTAGCGTGTGCGATCGATCGACTTGAAAATCGAGGCCGCCGAAGTCACCGACACTTCGTGTTCGCCGGATCGGCCGCCGTAAATGACACCCACGCGCAACTTCTTCACTCAGTGATAATAAGGGGTCGGGGATCTTTTGCAGAATCTGCAATGAGACCGCCGTGCCCAAAGCAGCGCCGATGTTTACCCTTACTCACACCGACGGCGCCGCACGGCGGGGGTTTGTCACGACCGCCCATGGCGTGATTCAGACCCCGGCCTTCATGCCCGTGGGCACCCAGGGGGCCGTCAAGGCCCTCACGGCCCAGCACCTGGAAGACGTGGGCGCCGAGATCATCCTCGGCAATACCTATCACCTCTATCTGCGTCCCGGGGATGAGCTGATCGCGCGTCGCGGCGGGCTCCACAAGTTCATCGGCTGGTCGCGCCCCCTGCTGACCGACAGTGGCGGCTACCAGGTCTTCAGCCTGTCGGACCGCCGCAAGGTCGAGGAGCAGGGGGTGCACTTTCGCTCGCACCACGACGGCAGCGCGCACCTGCTCACCCCCGAGAAGGCCGTCGAGATCCAGGCCAACCTGGGGGCCGACATCGCCATGGTGTTCGACGAGTGCCCGGCGCTGCCTTCGACGGTCGAGATCATTGACGCCTCTCTCCAGCTCACCGCCCGCTGGGCGCGGCGCTGCCGGGACCGGTTTCTGGAGTTGAAAGCCGCCGGCCGGGTGTTCCCGGCCTCGGCGACGGAAACGATCCCCGACCCCTTTTCTCAGGCCCAGTTCGGGATTGTCCAGGGGGGCACGTTTCCAGAACTCCGGCAGAAAAGCGCCGAACTGACTGTATCCATTGGGTTTGAGGGCTACGCGATTGGCGGGCTGAGCGTGGGCGAGCCGAACGAGACTATGTACCAAGTGGTTGAGCAGACCACCCCGTTCCTGCCGGCTGGCCAGCCACGCTATTTAATGGGGGTCGGGACGCCCATCGACCTGGTCGAGGCGGTGGCCCGCGGCATCGACATGTTCGACTGTGTCATGCCCACCCGCAATGCCCGCAACGGCCAGCTCTTTACCAGCGAAGGACCCCTCAACATCAAGAACGCGCAGTTCGCCGAGGATGACGGCCCGGTGGATCCGGCGTGCGGCTGCTACACCTGCCGGCGTTTTTCGCGGGCGTATTTGCGGCACCTGTTCAGGGCCGGTGAAATGACCGGAGGCACCCTTAACACGTTGCATAACCTGAGCTTTTACCTTGACACCATGCGGCGGATTAGGGAGGCTATAGCGTTCGGCAGGTTCGAAGATTTCAGGCTTGGTTTCCATCGGACTTTCACCCGCCGCGCGTTGATTTCATGACCACGACGGATCCCCTGATCGCCCCCTTGTTCGCGCTGGCTGCTTCACCTGGTCAACAGGTCAGCCCGCTCGTCCAGCTCATTCCCTTCGCGCTCGTACTCGCGATTTTCTATTTCGTGATCCTGCTTCCCATGAAGAAGAAGCAGAAGAAGGTCCAGGAGTTCCTCGACGCCCTCAAGGTGGGCGACAAGGTCGTCACGACCGGCGGGCTGTTCGGCTCGATTGCCAAGATCGGCGACCAGGTCGTGCAGCTCCAGGTCGCGCCCAACGTCCGCGTCGATATCTCGAAAGCCGCCATCGTCGGTTACCAGGGCCAGGCCCCGGTCGTCGAAGCCCCGAATCCATAACCCATGTCGAAGAACCTTCGTTGGAAAGTCCTTGTCATTGTCGGCGTCACCGCGTTGTCGGTGTGGTCGTTCTATCCCCCCGATCAGAAGGTCCGGCTCGGCCTTGATCTGAAGGGCGGCGTCCACCTGGTGATGCGCGTCCAGACCGACGATGCGCTTCGCCTCGAGACGCAGACGACCGCCGATCGCCTGGGCGAGCAGTTAAAGACGGCGAACATCCCCGCCGGCCCGATCACGGTGGCCGGGCCGGCGTCGTTCAGCGTCGCCGGGGTGCCGGCCGAGCAGGACGCGGCGTTCCGCGCCGCGCTCACCGAGGTCGAGGTCAACTACGACCGCTCATCGAGCGTGGGCGGCTACACCTTCGCGCTCAAGCCGAACATCATTGTCCAGCTGCGCGAAGACACCGTGAACCAGGCGCTGCAGACGATCGAGCGCCGCGTGAACGAGCTGGGCGTGGCCGAGCCGATCGTGGCGCGCCACAGCGCCGCCGACCAGATCCTGGTGCAGCTGCCCGGCGTCACCGACGTCAACCGCGCCAAGGAGATCATCCGCTCGACCGCGCTGCTGGAACTGAAGCAGGTCGAGCAAGGGCCGTTCCCGGACGAGGGCTCGGCGCGCCAGGCGTATGCCGGCAACGTGCCGCCCGACATCGAGATTCTGCCCGGCACCATCGAGGGGGCGCCCGGCCAGCCCGCCAGCACCGGCTACTACGCGGTCCGCCGCGTGGCCGCGGTCACCGGCCGGGACCTGCGCAACGCGCGTCCCACGCTTGACGAGAACAACCGTCCGGCGGTGAGCTTCTCGCTCAACAACGAGGGCGCGCGCAAGTTCGGCATCTTCACCCAGGCCAACATCGGCAAGCAGCTGGCCATCGTGCTCGACGGCCGCGTGCAGTCGGCGCCGCAGATCCAGTCGCGCATCGACGACGAGGGCCGCATCACCGGCAACTTCACCAACCAGGAGTCGCAGGACCTGTCGCTGAAGCTGCGCTCGGGCGCGCTGCCGGCGTCGCTGACCTACCTCGAAGAGCGCACCGTCGGGCCCTCGCTGGGCGCCGACTCGGTCCGCGCCGGCGTGATGTCGGCGCTTGGCGGCCTGCTGCTGGTGACGCTGTTCATGCTGTTCTATTACCGGCTGTCCGGCTTCAACGCGCTCATCTCGATCACGATCAACCTGATCCTGCTGCTGGGCCTGATGGCCTACGTTGGCGCCACCATGACGCTGCCCGGCATTGCCGGCTTCATTCTCACCATCGGCATGGGCGTCGACTCGAACGTCCTGATCTTCGAGCGCATCAAGGAAGAGCTGGCGGCCGGCAAGGGCGTGAAGCAGGCGGTGGCGGCGGGCTTCGACCGCGTGCTGCTCACCATCCTCGACACCCATGTGGCGTCGCTGATTTCGGCGGCCTTCCTGTTCCAGTTCGGCACCGGTCCCATCCGCGGGTTTGCGATGACGCTGACCATCGGTCTCCTGTCCAACGTGTTCACCGCATATTTCGTTTCGCGGACCCTGTTCGAACTGACGCTGTCCCGGCGCCAGGTCGCGAAGCTTTCGATTTAGTCATATGGCCATCTTCGATAACGCAAACTACGACTTCATCAAGTGGCGCTGGCACGCGATTGCGCTGTCGACGCTGATCGTCCTCGCGGGCATCGGCTACGGCATCACCCAGGGCGTGCCCCTCGGCATCGACTTCTCGGGCGGCACCATCGTCGTGGTGAGGTTCGAGCAGCCGGTCGGGGTCGAGCAGGTGCGCTCGGCGCTGGCCGCCGGCATGACGGGTGAGAACGTCATCCAGAGCTACGGCGACGCCGCCAACCACGAGATCCTGATCCGCGCGCCGCAGTTGGTGGCGGAAGAGGGCGCCGCGCTCGAGCAGAACGCGCGCGCGATTGTCGATTCGATCGGCAAGGCCAACCTCGGCAAGTTCGAGGTGCGCAGCCAGGAGATTGTCGGCCCGGTGATTGGCGCCGACCTGCAGCGCAAGGGCATCTACGCCACGCTCGCCTCGCTGTTCGGCATCACCATCTACATTGGCCTGCGCTTTCGCTTCGCCTTCGCGCTGGGCGCGGTTGCCGCGACGCTGCACGACGTGCTGGTGACCCTGGCGTTCCTGTTCTTCTTCGGCTACGACCTGTCGCTGAACGTGGTGGCGGCGATCCTGGCGATCACCGGCTATTCGGTGAACGACACCATCGTGATCTTCGACCGTGTGCGCGAGAACCTGAAGAACAAGCGGCGTGACTCGCTCGACACGATCGTCAACCTGAGCGTCAACCAGACGCTGAGCCGCACGATCATCACGGCCGGCACCACGTTCCTGGCGGTGCTGTCGCTGTTCCTGTTCGGCGGCGAGGTGCTCGAGGGCTTCGCCTTCACGATGCTGGTCGGGATCATCAGCGGCACGTATTCCACCATCTTCATCGCCGCGGCGATTGCGACGGTTCTCAGCGGCAGGCAGGCCAAGGGCCGCACGCCGGGCACGCGCAAGGCCTCGTAAGCAGCCGCACCAGTGGATTTGTTCTCGGCCGCGGTGTTGGGGGTCGTGCAGGGCCTCACGGAGTTCCTGCCGGTGTCCAGTTCGGGGCACCTGATCCTGGCGCGGGCGTTTTTTGGCTGGGATCCGGGGCGGTTCGGGATTGCGTTCGACGCGGCGTGCCACGTCGGCACGCTGCTGGCGGTGCTGGTGTTTTTCCGGGCCGACGTGGCGCAGCTGCTGATGGCGGCGCCCGGGGCGCTCAGCGGCCGCGACGGCGAGTGGGAGCGGATGGGCCGCCTGATTCTCGTCGGCACCATTCCGGTCGTGATTGTCGGCGGGCTGTTCGGCGACCTGATCGAAGCGCAGGTGCGCACGCCGTTGATCGTCGCCGTGAACCTGGTGATTGGCGGTGTCGGCTTGATGTGGGTGGAGCGGATTGGCCGCCAGAATCGTGACGCCAGGTCGCTCGGGTACGGCGAGGCGCTGGCCATCGGCGTGGCCCAGGCCGCGGCGCTGGCGCCGGGCCTGTCGCGGTCGGGGTCGACCCTGATCGTCAGCCTGTTCCAGGGCTTGCGCCGCGATACCGCGGCCCGGTTCGTGTTCCTCATGAGCCTGCCGGCGGTCTTCGCCGTGGCCGTCAAGGAAGTCCACGAGCTGTCGAAGGTCGGCATGGCCGGCGTGCCGGTGACCCTGATGCTGGTCGGCCTGGTGGTGTCGGCGGTCGTCGGCTACGTCACGGTGAAGTACTTTCTGCGGTATCTTGCGGGGCACTCGTTGGCGGGGTTCGCGTATTACCGGTTTGCGTTGGCGGCGGTCACGTTCGCGTGGCTGCTGGCCCGCCAGGTCTAAGTCATGATGCTGTGGCTGCGCCGGAGCTTCCTGGCCGGCCTGGTCGTGACGGTGCCGTTGTTCATCACGGTCGTCACGCTGGTCTGGCTGTTCCGCTTCATCGACGGGGTGGCGACACCGCTGTCGACGAACCTGTTCGGCCGGGAAGTGCCCGGGCTGGGCGTGCTGGTCACGGCGGCGGTCATCCTGCTGGCGGGGGCGCTGGCGACCAACGTGATCGGGCGGCGGATCCTGCGGCGCGGGGAACAGTGGCTGTTGAACGTGCCGCTGTTCAAGACCGTGTATGCGCCGGTCAAGCAACTGGTGGCGGCGTTCTCGCCCGACAGCGAGACGGGATTCAAGAAGGTCGTGATCGTGGACGACACGCGGCGGGGCCTGGTGCTGGGTTTCCTGACGCGCGAGTTCACGCTGGATCGGGGCCAGGGGCCGGAAGCGCTGGTGGCGGTGTATGTGCCGACCAATCACCTGTACCTGGGTGACGTGGTCGTCTACCCGCGCAGCCAGGCGTCGTTTCCGGACCTGTCGGTGGAAGACGGCGTGCGGATTTTCTTAACGGGCGGCATGGCGCTGCCCCCACGGATCAGTACGAGGACAGGAAACGATGGTGATGAGACTTCTCGATAGGGCCGGCCGGCTGGCCGCAGCGGTATCTGTGGTCGTGGGGATGACGGTGCTGACGGCGCCGGTGATGTGGGCGGCGCAGCCGGAGACGGCGGCCGAGGCCGCGCACCATCGCCCCGGCGGCGAGGTCAACATCCAGCTGCCCGACCTCAACCAGGGCGACTTCCTCGGCATGACCGGCCACCAGATCCTGCTCTCGGGCCTGGTGGTCTGCGTGCTGGGCCTGCTGTTCGGCTTCTGGACCTATACCGCGGTGAAGAACCTGCCGGTGCACCAGTCGATGGCCGACGTCTCGGCGCTCATCTACGAGACCTGCAAGGCCTACCTGATCCAGCAGGGCAAGTTCCTGCTGATCCTCGAGTTGTTCATCGGCGCGGTGATGGTGGCCTACTTCACGCTGACCGGCCTCGAACCCGGCCGCATCGCCATCGTCATCATCTTCAGCCTGATCGGCATTGGCGGCAGCTACGGTGTCGCCTGGTACGGCATCCGCATCAACACCCTGGCCAACTCGCGCACGGCGTTTGCGAGCCTGCAGGGCAAGGCGTTCCCGGTGTGCGACATCCCGCTGCGCTCGGGCATGAGCGTCGGCATGATGCTGATTTCGGTCGAGCTGCTGTTCATGCTCGCCATCCTGCTGTTCATTCCGGGTGAGTACGCCGGCGTCTGCTTCCTGGGCTTCGCCATCGGCGAGTCGCTGGGCGCCGCGGCGCTGCGCATCGCCGGCGGCATCTTCACCAAGATCGCCGACATCGGCTCGGACCTCATGAAGATCGTCT
>CAYGMD010000152.1:0-10837 GCA_964350785.1 uncultured Acidobacterium sp.
GATAGACCGGCGTGAGGATCCGGACCGCGTCGCCGTCCTTCTCGGTTTCTTCCACCATCACCACCGCGTCGGCGCCGGCCGGCATCGGCGCGCCGGTGGCGATCTCGACGGCCGTGCCGCGGGTCAGCTGCCGCGTCGGCACCTGGCCGGTGTAAACCTTCTCGATCACCCGCAGCGTCTTCGGCTCGTAGCGGCTGGCGCCGAACGTGTCGTCGGCGATCACGGCATAGCCGTCCATGCCGGCGCGCGAAAACGGCGGCACGTCGCGCGTGGACTGGACGTTGGCGGCGCAGGCGCGGCCGTTGGCGGCGACCAGCGGCACCCGCTCGCGGCGCGTGATGGCTGTACAGGCGTCGGCAATCAGCTGCCGCGCTTCTTCGAGCGGGATCGTGTCCTTGATCGGACGCATCTCGCTCTTGGCGCCGCCGGGAGTCGGGAGTCGGGAGTCGGGAGTCGGGTTCATTTGTTGGTTTGTTGGACCATGTGAGCCAGCTCGGGCAGGACCAGCTTGGTCATTGCCAGTCGAACCGCCTGTTCCGAGCCCGGCAGCGAGATGACGATCACGCGGCCAATGGTGCCGGCGCAGGCGCGGCTCAGCATGGCCGCGGCGCCGATGTCGTGATAGCTCAGCATGCGGAACAGCTCGCCGAAGCCGGGCAGGCGCTTGTGGAGCAGCGCATCAATCGCCTCGAACGTGCTGTCGCGGCTGGTGAGGCCGGTGCCGCCGGTCGTGATGATGGCATCGACGTCGGCAATCGCCGCCTGCTGGCGCACGAGCTCGGCGACCCGCGGCGGTTCGTCCGGCTCAATTGCCTTGCCGGCCACCTGGTGCCCGGCGGCCTCGATCAGCTCGACGATCGCCTGGCCCGACGTATCGGTGGCCTCGGTGCGGGTGTCGCTGACCGTCAGGACGAAGACCCGGACCCGGTCGGGCGCCAGGGCCTTGTGTTCGGTGCTGCTCACCCCTCGATTATAGTGGTGGCGATGAAACGGCTGCTGCCGCTCACGGTCGTCCTGTTGCTGGCCACCATCGCCCCCACCGCGCAGCCGGCGCTCGACAAGGCCGGCCAGCAGTGGGTGGAGACCACCCTCAAGAAGCTGACGGTCGAGCAGCTCGTCGGGCAGATGATCTTCGCGCCGCTCAACTCCACCTACCTCAGTAGCGACAGCGACGCGTACGAGGCCCTGGTCAAGCTGGTGCACGAATCGCACATCGGCGGCCTGATCGCGTTCGGCGGCACCGAGCCGGTGCCGAACGTGATGCTCAACAACACCTACGGCCCGGTGATCCTGGGCCAGCCGCTCGAACTGGCGTCTCTGTTCAACCGCCTGCAGTCGATCTCGGCGCTGCCGCTGCTCACGACCTCCGACTTCGAGTGGGGGGTGGCCATGCGGGTGGCCGGCGCGACCAAGTTCCCGCGCGCGATGGCGTTTGGCGCCGCCGGCGATGCGCAATTGGCCTACGAGGCCGGCAAGGTGGTGGGCCTCGAGAGCCGCGCCCTTGGCGTGCACGTGGATTTTGGCCCCGTGGCCGACGTCAACAACAACCCGCGCAACCCGGTGATCAACATCCGCTCGTTTGGCGAAGACCCGGCGCGGGTCGGCGGCATGGTCTCGGGCTGGGTCAAGGGGCTGCAGGACGCGGGGATGCTGGCCACGCTCAAGCACTTCCCGGGCCACGGCGACACCGATGTCGACTCGCACCTGGGGCTGCCGGTTGTCGCGCATCCGCGCGCGCGCCTCGACGCAGTCGAACTGGCCCCGTTCCAGGGCGGCATGGCGGCCGGCGCCGCCGGCGTGATGGTGGCGCACATGGAGATGCCGGCCATCGATCCCGAGAAGCGCCCGGCCACGTTCAGCCCGGTGATCATCGGCGACCTGCTGCGCCGGCAGTTGAAGTTCGAGGGGCTGATCTATTCGGATTCCATGAAGATGGCGGCGATCACGAAGATGGCGTCGCCGGGCGAGGCGGCCGTGCTGGCCGTCACGGCCGGCATCGACGCGGTGCTCGACTCGCCGGATTCGGCGGCTGCGGCCACCGCCATTGTCGCCGCCGTCAAGGACGGCGCCATCCCGCGCGCGCAGATCGAGCGCTCGGTCCGCCGCCTCCTCGAAGCCAAGGCGCGCCTGGGCCTGCACCGCACGCGCACGGTCAACCTCGAGTCGGCGCCGCTGATGGTGGGCGGCCGCCAGCACGAGGCGATCGCGCAGGCCGTGAGCGATCGCGCCGTCACGTTGATCAAGGACGAACGCGCGATGGTGCCGTTGGCCACGCCGCGGACCGGCAGCGTGATGTACCTGTCGGTGCTCGACTATCCCTCGGGCTGGCGCATTGCCGCGCCCAGCCGCACGATGATTCCGGAGTTGCGCGCGCGCTGGGCCGCCACCGAGGCGTTCGAGATCTCGGATCGCACCACGCCATCGGAACTCGACATGGTCCGCACCCTCGCGGCGAAGTTCGACGCGGTGGTGGCCGGCATCTACGTCCGCGCCTCGTCCGGCAGCGGCCGGCTGGACCTGGCGCCGCCGCTCGAACGGTTCCTGCAGGACCTCGCGCGGGCGACCGCACGCCGCCAGCAGCCGTTCGTGTCGGTGCTGTTCGGCAATCCCTACACGGCCATGGGCATGCCCGAGGCGCCGGCGCTGATGCTGACCTACGACTTCTCGGATGGCGCCGAGCGCGCGGCCATCAAGGCGCTGGCGGGGGAGATCCCGATCGGCGGCAAGCTGCCGATCGCGCTGCCCGGGATGTTTCCCCTGGGGCATGGGCTGACCCGTCAACCGCCCCGCTGATTGCGGCCGGCGCCTGGCACGCGCCAGAACATCGTGGTCGACTAGCCGCCAGCGGCGCACCAGCGCGGTCGGGCCGAGCTGAAGACGCGCGCGGAGCGGGAGGTGTCGCCGGGCGCCATCTTCACCACGCTGGAGCGCCTGGAGTCGCGCGGTCTGGTGACGTCGCGCTACGGGGAACCCTCCGCGGAGCGCGGCGGGCGGAGCAAACGGTTCTACCGGCTCACCCCCGCCGGGCGCCGGGCGCTGGCCATGGCGGTGAGGACCGTGCGGCGAATGGTGCAGGGCCTGGAACTCAAACTGGAGCGATCATGAGCACGGATCGAACGGCCCGCCCCCCGCGGTCGGCGGAACGGCTCCTGCAGCGGCTGCTCGACGATCGATCCCGCGATGCCGTCATCGGCGACCTGCACGAGGGCTACCACGCGCTGCGGCAGTCCCGCGGTGCGGCGGCGGCGCGGCGCTGGTACTGGGCCAATGCCGCCGGTTCCGTGATGTCCTGCCGCATCACCGGCAGGCGCGAGCACCAATCGCGCCGCTACGACTTCGACCCGTCCGCCCGGGTCAGCCTGCGCGACCTGCTGCGTCCCGCCGTCCGGCAGTTCCGGGACCAGCCTCTGTATACCGGCGTCTCCGCGGGCACCCTGGCGCTGGCCATCGGCGTGGCCTGCGTGAGCCTCACCCTCGTCAGGCACGCCTTCATCGATCCGCTGCCGTATCGCGCCGGCGACGAATTGGTCTCGCTGTTGACGGTGGTTGACGGCGCCCGCTCGGCGGTGTCGCGGCAGCCGCCGCCGCTTTTGCGAGCCCAAAGTCGAGAATCTTCACGGCGTCATCGCGTGTGAGAAAGAGGTTCTCCGGCTTCAAGTCACGATGCACGATCCCGCGGCCGTGGGCGGCCGTGAGGCCGGCCAGCAGCTGCAACGCGATCTCGGCGCATCGTTTCACCGGCAGCGGCCCGCGATCGATGGTCGCGCGCAGCGTCTCGCCCTCGAGCAGTTCGGTGACCAGGTACGGCGTCTCCCCAAAGCCGATGTCGAAGATCGCGAGGATGTTCGGATGCGAGAGCGCGGCGACGGCGCGCGCCTCCTGTTCGAAGCGCTGCAGTCGCGACGCGTCAGCGGCGAACGACTCCGGCAGAACTTTGATGGCGACATCGCGCCCGAGCCGCGGATCGCGCGCTTTGTAGACCTCGCCCATTCCGCCGGCGCCGAGCGGTGCGACGATTTCGTAGGGTCCGAGCTTCGCTCCAATCACGAGGCTCACGCGACTTCGAGGCTCACGCGGTGCAGCACTATTCGTTCACCTTCCACGACAGTCGTGGCCGACACGACGCTCCAACGTTGGTCCCTGCGCATGCGATGCTCCGTGTTCACCGGCGGTTCAGCGCCGCCGTCCAGTTGACCACGACGACAATCGGCAACGATCCGGCGTCGAACGAGCCTGATGTCGCGCGCGGGATGAGAAATCGCTGGCCGTCCGGTGCGACGGCGTAGTGATGGTAGATCGGCCCTCGATGCTCGGGATTGATGGGATACGCCGTCGCACTCAGCATCTTCGGCGGGTCGTACTCGAACGTCGACTCAGCGCTCGTCCGCACCGACACCGACATGAGACGCCCACCAGACGGCAGATCGTAGAAGAACAGCTCGCGGCCGTCGCCGCGCCACCGCGGAAATTCGCCGCGATCGGTCGAGAGCTGCCACTGTCCGCGCAGTGACGGAAACGGCCGCACGTAAATCTGCGGCTTGCCGCCAATCTCGTTCGACGAGTAGGCGATCCATCGTCCGTCAGGCGAGAACTGCGCATCCTCCTCGAAGATCACCGCGCGTGGCTGCCCGCTGTCGCGATCGAGAAGCGGCGTGGCCTTCCGCGACGCGATCGACAGCAGCCACAGGCGCTCTCCCGACGCTCGCCGATCGAAAGCCGCGAGTCCGGCCGCTGACGGGCTTGCGGCAACATCTTTGGCCGAGAACACCAACCACTTGCCATCCGGCGACCACGTCGTCGGCGCGATCGTCTGTTCGGACTCGAACAGCAATTCCTCATCGCCGGAACCGTCGGCCGGTTTCGCATACAGCGCCGACTTTCCGGCGTGCGATGCAGCGAACGCGATCCGCGCGCCATCGGGCGACCAGACGGGATTGGCATTGTCGCGATCGGGGCTGAATGTGAGGCGGACAGCCGTGTCCCGCGCGACATCGCCAATCCAGACGTCGCCGCCGGTCCCCTCGTGGCGGTGGAACGCGACGCGTGTTCCGTCTGGAGACAGATCGATGCCGACGTAGCGGCCGGTCGTGATGCCGCCCGGGCCGCTCAACATCACGCCCGTGGGCCCGCCGCCCTGATTGCCCGAACGATCGAGCCAGAGGAGAGCGGCGTCGCTCTGCCCGCCGCTGCCGCCCGCGCTGTTTCGGTAGATGAGCACTCCGACGTCCGACACCGAGAATCCACCGAGCGGCGTGTCGGCAGCGACGTTATCGACTACCGGAATCGGATCGCCGCCGGGCGCCAGCGTTCGCGCGTCGAACGGCTGCGCGAACAGCGTTTGCTGTCGAATGAACAGCACGTATCCCGGCGACGCGTATACCGCCTTCGAATCGGCCGCGAACAAGCGCGTCGCGTTCCCCGTCTTCAGATCACCGAGATAGACGACGTTCGACGGCGTGGCGAGGAAAAGGAAATGACGGCCGTCAGGGAGCACCGACGGCACGATGTGCTGCGTGTCGCCGTTGGCAAGTGTCGTCACGGCAACGGCTTCACCGCCGGTCGAACGCACCTGGTAGACCGGCCCCGATGAAAACAGAATGACGTCGTCGCGGCTCCACGAGCCGCCGCGGCCCGGCGCGGCATCGGCGAGCGGCTGCGACGCGCCGCCGGCCAGATCGACGCGGCGCACCTTGTTGCCGGCGAAGAACGCGACCGACCGGCTGTCAGCGGACCAGAACTGGTAGCGGGCGTTATCGGTGCCCGGCAACGCCCGCGCCGTCAACTGATCCAACTCGCGAACGTAGAGCTGAATGCGCCCTGACGCGTCCTTGCCCGGAAACACGACACGACGTCCATCCGGGGAAATGCTGCCCGTGCTGCTCGCGACGAGCGGCGCGCCGCCTTGAAACACGAGTCCTTCGGGGGGATCGATCGTGAAACGCAGCACGCGCAGTTCGGCCGTCGTCGTGCGGAGGAGGTACCCGCCGACGCCTGCCACGACCGCGAGCGCGACGGCAACGGCGCCCCGCAGTAGGCGTCGACGTCGGTGATTCACCGCGCCCGCCGTGGACAGACTTGCGGCCGATTCTGGAGACGGCGCGGCTACTGTCGATTGCGACGAGCTCGTGCCGGCGATCCATTTCAGCTCGGTGACGATGTCGCGCGCCGTTTGCCAACGCTCGTCGGGCTCTTTCGCGAAGCAGCGCGAGACGAGCCGGTCGAGCTCGCGCGGCGCGACCGGCGAGCGCTCGGCGATGGGCGCCGGCGTCGCGTGCAGGATGGCGCCGAGGAGGCTCGCGGCCGTCTTGCCCTCAAACGCGCGCGCGCCGGTAACCATCTCGTACATGACGCAGCCGAACGCGAAGATGTCCGCGCGCGCGTCGGCCTCCGCGCCTTCGATCTGCTCGGGCGCCATGTACTGGAACGTGCCGAGGATCGTGCCCTGCGCGGTGATCGCCTGCGGCGGGGTCGTCGGCAGCATCGACATGCCGGAGACAGCGATGGCCGGCGCGGTCGGTTTCGCGAGCCCGAAGTCGAGCAGCTTCGCCTGGATCGCGCTCGCCGAGCCGCCTTTCGTGAGCATGATGTTGGCGGGTTTCAAATCCCGGTGGACGATACCGGCGCGATGCGCCTTGTCGAGCGCCGTGGCGATCTGGATGGCGATCGCGAGGGCCTGATCCATGGGCAGGGCGCCGCGCTCGAGGCGCGCGGCCAGCGTCTCGCCTTCCACAAATTGCATCACCAGAAATGCCGTGCCAGCCTGCTCGCCGACGTCGTAGATCGCGCAGATGTTCGGATGATCAAGCTGGGAGATCGTGCGCGCCTCGCGGTCGAAGCGCTCGCGGAACTGCGGGTCGGCGGCGAGCGCGGGCGGGAGGATCTTGATCGCCACCGTGCGGTCGAGCCGCGTGTCGCGCGCCTTGTAGACTTCGCCCATGCCGCCGGCGCCGATCGGCGCGACGATTTCGTAGGGGCCAAGTCGGGATCCGGTGACCAGGCTCATTTGCTCACCGGCGCGAGGCGCTTCAGTTCCTCGCCCCAATGCTGAATCACGACCATGCTCGCCGGCGAGGCGGACGGATCGACCGGCTGTTTGATCATCAGGAACCGCCGGCCGTCGGGCGAGATGTCATACGTGCGTCCAGGAGTCGCACCGGAGGCCACGAATACTCCGTCGAACAGCTTCGTCGGTTCCCCCGCGCTCCAGGCAGATCCGCTCACCAGCCCGACGCGCATCAACGCGCCGGCCGGCCCGAGATAGAACAGCTCCTGCCCGTTGCGCGCCCACAGCGGGCGCGTGCCGCCGCCGGAGGACACTTGCCACTGGCCGCCACCGCCGTCGGTGAACGGCCGCACGTAAGTCTCGAATCGCCTGCGCGAACAGATTCTGCTGCCCGGTGCGCCCCGATGCGGACAGCATCCGGCACCGGCGGCGTCGAGCGGCTGACCGAGAGCCCAAATGTGCAGTTGCCGACGTCCACACCGGATAGTTTTCAATGGAGGCGTCGAAGGTGACACGGGTCAGCGCCGATCGAGCCAGCGTCCAGGTCCAAATGTCGCTCTGCTGATCGTTGATAAAGATCGCGGCGCGGCCGCCGTCGGGCGAGAGGCGCGGATACTGGTAGGCACGCGGTGGCGCCGCGATCGCCGTCTCCTGACCACGGCGATCGATCCAGATCAGCGTACGCGTCGCGCCCGCGACACCGCCCGGCACGTAAACCGTCGTCGCGTCGCTGGCGACGGCGACATCAGCAGAGCCATACGTCCCGGTCACGACTTGCGCAAACGCGACACGTGTGGTGGTAATGCACTGTCGCGGAGAATCAGCCAGGCCGCGCCCGCTCCCATCGTCGCGGCAAGGAGGGACGAAGCCGCGATGGGGATCGCGCGACGCCACTTCGTCGATCGCAAACGTGGCGGCGGCGACGTCTGCGATCCGTTTGCCGCGATCGCGTTCCAGGCAACGGTGCAACAGCGCGCGAATCGCGGCCGGAGTCTGCGGCGGCAGCGCGCTCCAGTCCGGCTCGCCGCGCATGATCGCCGCGATCGTGTCGGTGATGTCCTCGCCCTCGAACGCGCGCTTCGCCGTCAGCATTTCGTAGACGACGCAGCCGAACGCCCAGACGTCGCTGCGCTTGTCCGCGGTGCGGCCCTTTGCCTGCTCCGGCGCCATGTACGCCGCCGTGCCGAGGATCATGCCGACGCCCGTCATCGGCGCCGGCGACGTCAGCGTCGCGGCCGACGAGGAAGCGATCGCGTGGGCCGGATCCGACAACCGCGCGAGGCCGAAATCGAGGATCTTGACGACGCCGTCGGGCGTCACCTTGATGTTCGCGGGCTTGAGGTCGCGATGGATGATGCCCTGTTCGTGCGCGGCCTGGAGTCCGTCGGCGACCTGACGCGCGATCGCCAGTGCCTCGTCGACAGGAATCGGCCCCCGCGCGATCCGTTCCGCCAGGGTCTCGCCCTCGACCAGCTCGAGCACGAGCGCGCGCGCTGGTCCTGCGTGCCCTGAGCCTGTCGGAGGGGCGTCTTCGAGGCCGTAGATCGCGGCCACATGCGGGTGATTGAGGGAGGCGAGGACCTCGGCTTCGCGTTGGAACCGCGCGACGCGATCGGGATCGGTGGCGAACGACTCCGGTAGGATCTTCAGCGCGACCTCGCGCTTCAACCGGCTGTCGCGCGCTCGATAGACCTCTCCCATTCCGCCCTCGCCGAGCGGTGTCAGGACTTCGTAAGCGCCGAGGCGATCGCCGGCACGCAAGGCCATTAGTCGAAAAGACGGATGAGGTAGCGAGCCCTAACGGGCTTCATTGGGGCACATGATATCCGAAGCTCATCCGTCATGTGCGGGCTTGGCGCCAGTGCCCGGTTCGCGTGGGCACTCGCCGTGATTGCACTGAAATCACCGCGTATCCGGAATGAGTGTATAGACAGCCAGCATATTTACCGTTAATATGCTGGCCATGTTGTCTCGGGCACTCCGCCTGCCGGACCGCTCGTTCTTCCTGTTCGGGCCGCGCGGTACCGGCAAGACGACCTGGCTTCGACACTGCCTGCCGAACGCCCTGTGGTTCGATCTGCTGCGCACGCACTCCGTGCTGGCGCTCAGCCGCGACCCACAGTCGTTCCGTCAGCAGGTCGAGGCCACGCCGAAGGGGAGTTGGGTCGTGGTCGACGAAATCCAGCGCCTGCCGTCTCTGCTGAACGAAGTCCATGCGCTGGTCGCCGAGCGTCCCGGTGCGCACCGCTTTGCCCTGAGCGGATCGAGCGCCAGAAAGTTGAAACGGCTCGACGTCAACCTGCTGGCGGGCCGCGCCGTCAATCGGCAATTCTTGCCACTGACCGCGGCCGAGATCGGCAAGGACTTCAACCTCGACCGGGCCCTGCGTTACGGCGTGCTGCCACAGATCCAGACCGATCCGTCCGATGCCATCGATGTGCTGGACGCGTACGTGACCAACTACGTCCGCGAAGAGGTGATGCAGGAGGCGCTCGTGCGTAACCTTGAGTCGTTTGCGCGCTTTCTGGCGATTGCGGCGCTCATGAACGGCCAGGTGCTCAATGTCGCGGGCGTTTCCCGCGATGCCGCGGTCGCCCGGCCAACGGTGCAGGGCTACTTCGCGACTCTGGTGGATACGCTGATCGGCGTCTGGCTTCCCGCCTGGCGCAGGCGCGCCAAGGTCAAGGAGGTGGCCAGCCCGAAGTTCTATCTGTTCGATCCGGGTGTGGCGCGTGCGCTGGCCGGACGCGCGCGCGAGCCGGTTGAGGGCAGCGAGCGGGGGTTCTTGCTTGAGACACTGGTGCTGCACGAACTCCGCGCGGCCATCGCCTACTTGGCCCTTGGGGGCCAACTGCAGTATTGGCGCACGCCTTCGGGAACCGAAGTCGATTTTGTCTGGACCCGCGGCCATCGCGCGGTCGGGATCGAAGTGAAGGCGTCAACCGCGTGGCGATACGAACACGGAGCGGCTCTGAAGAGGCTGATTGCCGAGGGCCAGCTGACCCGCGGTTACGGCGTCTACACCGGCACGGCCGAACTGAAAGATGGTCCACTACGCGTCTGGCCGGTCACCACCTTTTTTAGGCGCCTCGCCGCTGGTGACGTACTCGACTAGAAACCACCAATCACGGACGGCGAGCTCCAGCGGGTCTGGTGCAGGTGTTCTTTCTCGGCGGTTCTTCGTCCTGCCTCAGAACGGCGTGACGCTGGACCGGACCGTCGCCGGCGCTCCGGCCGTCAGGTCTCCGGGCTTCACGCCTCGGAACTTGTTCTCGGCGTCAGCGCCCTCGGCCGCTGCTTTCGTCACGGCCGCGACCAGGGCCTGGTATGCGGCGGCATTGGCGGCGGTGAGCTTCAGCTCGATGAGACCGTCGGACGCGATCGAATTGACCGAGTTGCCACCGGTCAGGTTCGTGATCTGGTAACTGCCGGCGGGCAGTGCCTTTTGAATCAGGATGACCGCACGGGCGGCGGCGTGCAGGGCGCTGACGCGCCCGTAGGCGCCCGAACTATGGCCGCCAGGTCCCTGGAACTCGATCTTCAGTGCTCCGGACTGCTGAGCGAAAGCCGATGAGCCGCCGGCGATGCTGACGATGAATGCGAGCGAAAAAATCAGGCGCTTCATAATCGATGCTCCAACGCTATCAGCGCGCGACTTCGCGCGTCCGCACGCCGATCGGGCCAGTGGCTGGCTGCACAACGGTGCCGTCCGCCGCGTGAAACCCCGACACGATCAGGGCCGCCGTGAGTACTCGATGCATGCGGGCCACCTCGTTTGCGGGAGTGCCGCGCGTGCCCCACTCCCAGAACGCATGGCCGCCGGCGCCGGCGGCC
>CAYGMD010000153.1:0-10833 GCA_964350785.1 uncultured Acidobacterium sp.
GGCAGCCGTCTAACCTTCAAATGGAGCCGACGCGCAGGGCAGATTGTACGAATCGGGTCACCGCAGCGCGCGGCTCATTTGAATCGTTAGTCAGAATGGAACGACCGGCTCCGATTCGCAGCTCGTGGGTTACGCTGCGAGTTGGAGACTCTCAAGCGCAGAGCCACATGCGAAGGAGCCGGTCATGAAGAAGGTATGATTTATCGGGCTAGATGTCCACGCGGACACCATCGCGGTCGCGGTCGCGGAGCCACACGGAGACGTCCGGTCGATTGGCGTGATCCCGAACCGGCCGGAGTCGATCGGGAAGGTCGTGAAGAAGCTGGGGCCGGCGGCGCACCTGCGCGTGTGTTACGAGGCGGGCCCGACCGGCTACGTGATTTATTGGCAGCTGACGGGTCTCGGGGTGCACTGCGACGTCGTGGCGCCGACCTTGGTCCCGGTGAAGGCGGGCGATCGCGTCAAGACGGACCGGCGCGATGCGACCAAGTTAGCGCGGAGCTATCGGGCCGGTGACTTGACGCCGGTGTGGGTACCGGACGCCGCGCACGAGGCGTTGCGTGACCTGGTGCGCGCCCGGGAGGCGGCGAAGAAGGATCAGCTGCGCGCGCGGCACCGCCTGGGGAAATTTCTGCTGCGGCACGGGCGCCGTCCCGCGACGGCCATGACGGCGTGGAGCCAGCGGCACCTGGCGTGGGTCAGACAGGTGCAGTTCGAGCAGCCGGCGCAGGAGGCCACACGCTTGGACTATCTGCACGAAGTCGATCACGTCGCGGACCGCATCGAACGGCTCGAGCGTGCGATCGATGAGGCCGTGAAGACGGCCCCCCCCCAGCATGCGTGCGGTGATCGAAGCGCTCCAGGCGCTGCGCGGCATCGCGCTGGTCTCGGCGGTGACGATCGTGGCGGAAGTCGGCGAGCTCTCTCGCTTCACGCGCGCCCCGCACGTCATGGGCTACAGCGGCATGGGTGCGCGCGAAGATTCGAGTGGCACCCGGACACGGCGCGGCGGAATTACCAAGACCGGCAATGCGCATCTGCGGCGCATTGCGATCGAAGCCGCCTGGGCCTATCGGCATCGGCCGGCCGTCGGCGGCGCGCTCCGGAAACGCCAAGCCACCCTCAGTGAGGAGGTCAAGGCGATCGGCTGGAAGGCGCAGCTCCGGCTGCACGCACGCTATCGCAAGCTGCTGGGCCGCGGTAAATGTCAGCAGCACGTCGTGACGGCGGTGGGACGCGAGCTCTTGGGCTTCATTTGGGCGATCGGGGTCACCGTCGAGCGGCAACAGCGGCAGACCTCGTCATCGGCCGCGGCGTAGCGGGTTAAGAGAAACGAAGAAGGCAGCAACGATGGCGGCCGAGAGGGCACACGGAAAGGAGAATCCTCGAGCGGCCTATGCGGTAGGCCTCCGGGCTGAACCCGCGCTGTTAGTCCGAGGTAGCTCCCGACGGATCACGATTATGCGGTTCCGCCCCGCGAATATCAGAGTGATCAACCGTCGCGACAGCCACCTCGACCGCCTTCGATGCTGCCTTCGAAATCGTTCGACGATCGAGCTGACTTGACAGGTCGTTCCATATCAGGCCTCTCGGGCGGCCACTGGATCACAATCCAGATAACGGATATCCTCTGACCATGTCATCGCCAGTTCTCAGCCGGGACCAAGCGGTCACGCGCCTCTCGCGTTGCGAGGCGGACATCCGTGCGCTGGGAGTGGTCCGGTTAGCCCTGTTTGGGTCCGTGCTGCGAGGCCAGACTCACGCCGCGAGTGACGTCGATTTCATCGTGCAGTTCGCACCCGGCACCAAGACCTACGCCCGTTTCTTTGCACTCTCCGAGTTGCTCCAGGCGCATTTGGGCCGGCCCGTCGAACTGGTGACCACCGAGGCCCTCTCGCCATTCATTGGCCCGCGAATTTTGGCGGAGGCGCAAGATGTCCTTCGAGCCGCGTGACTACCTGCGCCATATTCTGGTCGAAGCCGACTATTTGATCGGTCGAAGCGAGGGGCTGTCCTTCGAATCGTTCTCGGCCGATGAGACCCTCCGCCGGGCGTTTGTGCGCAGCCTCGAAATTATTGGCGAAGCCACCAAGAAGGTACCTGACGATTTCCGCGCCGCCCACCCCGCTGTCGAGTGGCGCGCCATGGCCGGAATGCGAGACGTCTTGATCCACGACTACTTCGGCGTCGATTTCGAACTCGTGTGGGACGTGGTCCGTAACCGCGTTCCTGAGCTGCGGAACCACATTGCCACCATACTCAAGGCCTAACATCCAAATGGAGCCGACGCGCCGTCCCGTGTGATTATGCCGCCACGGCGCGCGGCTCATTTGGGCGCGTTGATATGGCTGTCTTCTGTCAAGTAGGCACACCTGTCCCGCCTCATCGTTCATGAGTTCCCCCTGAGCCCGTTCTTTCCGGGCTCGTCGTTCTTTCAGGTCCGTCTGGCCGGCGGCACCGCGTTCTAGCGACGGTTGACGCTGCTGATATCCGCGGGTTGGGTACCGCCCAGACTGTGGTTCGTCGCGGAGCTGCCTCGCCCTAGGCGCGGACGTGTCAATAGTGCTGATGTCCATAACGTTCCCGAGGGTTCTCCACCTGACCGCGATGCCGCCGACCCGACGGACCTGATGTGCGCGCGTCTACGCAGGCGGTGCGGGCACCTCCCGCGCGATCGCCCAAATGAAGCCCGTCAGCTCACGCGTGATGGCCGTCGCCACTTTGGGTTTCGCTTTCCCCCGCGCCACCAGCTTTCGAAACCGAGACGTCAGTCGCAACTGCGCCTTCCACGCGATGGCGCAAATGGCTTTCGGGAGCCCTTCTTGCCGGTAAAGCATCTGCCGGCCGATGCGCGGAATGCCTTGATACGCCCAGGCCGCTTCCGCGAGCAGTCGTCGAGCGTGTGGATTGCCGGCCTTGGTAATGCCACCGCGCCGCACGCTGGGCCCGCTCGAGTACTCGGACGGGACCAGGCCCAGGTACGCCATCAGTTCACGCGGATGGGTGAACCGTCGAATGTCGCCGATTTCCGCCACGAGACCGCCGGCGGTGACAAACGAGACGCCGCGCAGCGCCTGGAGCGCCTCCACCACCCGCGCCCACCGCCAGGCGGGCGTGAGCGTCCGGAGTTGATCGGTGAGGCGCTCGACGCGGCGTTCGGTTTCCTCGATCGTGTCGCGGTATTCCTGCAGGGCAATGTGCTGCGGCGCCAGCGGAAAGCTGAGATCGGCCAGCCAGCGCCGGTACGGGACCGTCCATCCCGCGCGGCCCGGATAGCGGCGTCCCTGCCGGAGGAGGAACGCTTTCAGGCGATGTTTCGCCTGCGTGCTCAGCCCGACCGCATCTTCGCGCGCGCGGACCAGATCGCGCAGCGCCTCATCGTCGGCGGTCGGAATGTAAATCGCCGTGAGCTCGCCGGCGCGATGGAGTCGGGCGAGTGCGTCACCATCGCGCCGGTCGGTCTTGATGCGATCGCCACTCCGCTTCGGCATGCTCGACGGATTCACGACGACACAGTCTTCGCCCTGGGCCGTCAGATACCGATGGATCCCAAACCCGCAGGGACCCGCCTCGTAGACAAAACGCAATCGACGAGTCGGGCCACGCAGCACCTTGACCACCTTCGCCAGCGCCTCGAGGTCGCCGGTGATCCCGCCGTAGTGGCGCACCTCACCATCGCGGCCCTCCTCCGCCAGCGAGATGTCGATCGATTCCTTGTGGACATCCATCCCCACGAACATGCTACGTTTCTCCATGGCCTGCCTCCTTGGGTGTGTGGCTCGGCGCGACGCCTTCATCAGCTGCGCGCAACCCACGATAACCACGTGGGGCAGGTCTCTCGACTTAGAATCTGACAGCCATATTGTCTAGCCACTCCAAACGGACGATCGGGAAACGACGGGCGTATACTCGGAAGAGCCGAATCAGATAGGGTGGAGCCATGGACGACAAGATTCCGGGCGTACATTCGGATTCCGACATTCTCGGGGGGACGCCGGTTTTCGTGGGGACGCGTGTGCCGGTCCGGGCGTTGCTCGACTACCTCGAACATGGCCGCCCCCTCGCGGAATTCCTCGACGACTTTCCGACCGTTGAGAAGGCCTTGGCCATCGGCGTGCTCGAACACATGAAGCAGCTCGTGGCTCATGCGCCTGCTTCTCGATGAATGTGTCCCGAAGCGGCTCAAACGCGAGCTGCTCGGCCATGAAGTCAAAACAGTTCAAGACATGGGCTGGGCGGGCATCAAGAACGGGGCGTTGCTCAAGCTCGCCGACGGGCAATTCGACGCCCTCCTGACGGTCGATCAGGGCATCGAGTATCAGCACAATTTCTCGGGTCTCAAGATCGGCGTCGTTGTCATGTTGGCCGCCAGCAACGACGTTGACGACTTGCGGCCGCTCCTGCCGGGCGTTGACCAAGCGCTGGCAAGCTTGCGAACCGGAGAAATCATGCGCGTGGGTGGCTAACATTCAAATGGAGCCGACGCGCCCTGTGTCTCGTGTCATCATGTCGCCCGATGGGCGCGCGGCTCATTTGGCGCGTTAGCTGGCCTTGCCGATTTGTCAGTTCTCATTCACTATCCACTCGTGCAGTTCGAGATCGTCGGCGCGATCGAAAAAGCCGAGACCATCGCGAGCGGGACAGGCGTCAAGATCCGCCAGTACCTTCGAAAGGCCCATGGCCGGGGCCGTTGGCGCAAGCGCAAGGGCAAGGCGACGGTGCGTCTTGCGAATGGCAAACTTCGCCGCGTAGAGTTACATTGGTACGAAGCGCACGGGATCGGCAAGCGTGACTTCAAGATCAAGGCGTACCTGGACCAACCATGAAGCGAGTGACCAAACGGTTTGCATTGTGCCTCGACAATCGAGGGAACGAGGCCTCCCTTATTCAGGGCAAGGTGTACCGCATTCTGCCGGACCTGCGCGCGGCGAAGGATGGCCTCATTCGCGTCATCGACGAGAGTGGTGAGGACTATCTCTTTGCCAAACAGCAGTTCGCTTCAGTCAGCCTTCCCCAGGCCGTCAAAAGGCGAATCCTCGCGTTTGAAAGAGCCATCCAAATGGAGCCGACGCGCCGTCCCGTGTGATTATGCCGCCACGGCGCGCGGCTCATTTGGGAGCGTTGGGCCGACAGATTGTCAGGCCAGGAGAACGATGAGAACTCTCGTTACCGTTGCGGTCATCACACTGGCAGGCCCGGCCATGTTAGTGGGACAGCGCGCGCTGCCAGTGATTGACATGCACCTGCACGCGTTGCCCGCTGATGCGCAAGGTCCTCCGCCACTTGCGATGTGCACGCCCATCACGGCGTGGCCGGCGTGGGATCCCGTTAGGCCATACCAACTCAATGTGTTGGACCCGAAACAGCCCAACTGTGCCGATCCGATCATGTCGCCCATCACCGACGATGAAGTCATGACCGAGACGATTGCGGCCGCACAACGCCGCAATATCTTCGGGGTATTGAGCGGAACGCCGGAGCGTGTGGACCAGTGGCGGCGTGCAGCCCCGGGACGGTTTCTTCCAGGCGTCGGCTTACAGCTCGGCGAGAAGGACACGCTGACGGTGGCTGCCCTGCGCGAACTGCATGCGAAGGGACGCCTCGCAGTGCTGGGGGAGATTACCAACCAGTACGCGGGCATTCCGCCCGATGACCCACGGATGGAGCCCTACTGGGCGATGGCGGCGGCGCTGGATATCCCGGTGGGCATCCACATCGGGCCGGGACCACCGGGAGTGCACTACCTGGGCGCCACTGGCTATCGTGCGCGCCTGCACAGCGCCCTAACGGTCGAAGAGGTGCTCGTCAAGCACCCGGGGCTGCGACTCTACATCATGCATGCCGGATATCCGATGCTGGACGACCTCCTGACGGTGCTCTACGCACATCCCCAGGTGCACGTGGACACCGGGGTGATCGTTTACACACAGCCGCGCCCGGCGTTCTACCGTTACCTCCAAGCGATCGTCGAGGCCGGCTTTGCGAATCGCGTGATGTTCGGGTCAGACCAGATGGTGTGGCCGGGCGTGATCGAGCGTGCGATTGAGACGATCGAGTCGGCACCATTTCTGAGCGAGCAACAGAAACGGGACATTCTATACAACAACGCCGCACGGTTTCTTCGCTTAAGCGAAGCGGACATAGCTAAGCATCATGGACGTTAATCATTATCCCTTGAACGCGCGGCCCAACAGGGCGCTGCCCCCGACGGCCGCCGGTGCCCAGGAGGGCTGTCGACGAAAGTCCAGATTTGCGCGGTTTCAGGTGAGCGCTGACACCCAGCGTTGACCGCGCAATGAACACCGAGCCCGAATGCCGATTCCTGAACTTGAACAAGCGAGAATGAACCGGCTTCTCGACGCGTTCTGCGAGAAGGTGCCGGTCGCGATCCGCGGGGCTGGATCGAGGATCCCGTGGGCAAGGCCAAGTCGGTCGCGCTGACTGAAGAGGGCGAGCGGCTGACGCGCGAATTCCTCGATCGCGATGCTGGCCATAGCCAACCCGGCGTCCGCGCAGATTTGCCGGCCGGTCAGCGAGCGCGCGGGTGGGGTCCAAAGGGCTTGTGCCGGACCCAACGCGAATAGCTCCATGAGGGAGCCGATTGTTCCAGCAGTGCGGATGTCATCATGACGAAGCATCGAATCTTTACGACGAGTGTCGCAAGCGTGTATCCCCTCTATCTCGCGAAGGCCGCAAAGAAGGGGCGCTCGAAGGCCGAAGTCGACGAGATCCTCCGCTGGCTCACCGGCTATTCTCAAGCCGAGCTCGAAGCGCGACTCCAGAACAAGACTGACTTCGAGACATTCTTCGCGGAGGCGCCGCGGCTGAATCCGGCACGATCCGCGATCACGGGCGTAATCTGCGGTGTCCGGATCAAGGACATCGAAGACCCGACGATGCGCGAGATTCGCTATCTCGACAAGATGGTCGACGAGCTGGCGCGGGGCAAGAGCATGGAGAAGATTTTGCGAAAACCCTGAGCGGGCATGTCCGGCGGCCGGTGCGCCCGGTAGAATAGAAGACCTTCGAAATGGCGCCGATCGTTCCCGATCCCCGCAAGATCAAGTCGTTCAAGAACCAGGCGGCGTTTGCCGCATGGCTGGCGAAGCACCATGCGCGCGAACGCGAGATCTGGATCAAGGTCTACAAGAAGGGCTCGGGTATTCCCTCGGTGGCCTGTCCCGAGGCGCTGGATGTCGCCCTCTGCTGGGGCTGGATCGACGCGATCCGCAAGGGTCTCGACGACGAATCGTTCCTGCAGCGCTATACCCCCCGCGGCAAGAAGAGCATGTGGAGCCAGGTCAATCGCGACCACGTCGCGCGGCTGACGAAGGCCGGCCTCATGAACCCGCCGGGGCAGGCGCAGGTGGACGCCGCCAAGGCCGACGGCCGGTGGGCTGCGGCCTACCCGCCGATTCGCAGCGCGTCGCCGGAGTCCGTGCCCGCGGACCTGCGCGCCGCTATCGAGGCCAACCCGAAAGCGCGCAAGACGTTCCACGCGCTGGGCAAGATGAACCTGTTCGCGCTGGCGTTCCGCACCAACAACATGAAGACGCCGGCCGGGCGCGCAAAGAAGATCGCGGCGCTGGTCGAGATGCTCGCCCGCGGCGAGACCATCGTGCCCGAACGGCCCGGCAAATGATCCACGTCGTCCTGGTCTATCCGGATATCCACTGGAATACCGGCAATGCCGGCCGCACCTGCCTGGCGGCGGGCGCGACGCTGCACCTGATCGAGCCCCTGGGCTTTTCGCTCGACGACAGCCGCGTGAAGCGCGCGGGACTGGATTACTGGGAGCACGTCGATCTGAAGGTGTGGCCGAACTGGGAGGCCTTCGAGGCGCAGCTGCCGTCGCTGGGCGAGCCGTATTTCTTCTCGACCAAGGCCACGCGGTCGTTCTGGGACGCGCCGCTGGGCGCCCCCGGCGGGGTTGTGTTGATCTTCGGGAGCGAGACCGCCGGCCTGCCCGCCTCCCTCCACGAGCAGTATCGCGACCGCTTCGTGGCCATGCCCATCCTGTCGACGAGGGTGCGATCGCTGAACCTGTCGAACAGCGTGGCGATTGCCGCCTACGAAGTGCTGCGACAGCGCCGGGCAGGGCGCGGTCGGGACGATATACTGGTCCCCGAATGATTCGAACGGTGGGCCTGGCCGGGGCGGGCTTCATCCTCCTCTACGGCGTCCTGTCGGTCCTGACCGGCCAACAGGTTGTGGCCCTGGGCGATCTGGCCCAGCTCATCCCGCCACTCGCATTTGCGGCCTTCACGTTTTGGCTAGCGCGCCGCTGCCGCGGCCAGGTGCGGATTTTCTGGAACCTGAACGCAGTCCACGGCCTGATGTGGGCCGCCGGGCAGGTGGTGTGGACCTATTACGATCTCGTGCACGGCGGGGTGCCGGTGATCTCGCCCACCGATCCCTTGTTCTTCGCGTCGAGTGTGCCGCTGGCCGCGGCCCTGTATGGCCGGCCCGAACGCGACCGTCCGCGCTGGCTGTTCGACATCGTGCTGCTCGACCTGGTGCTGATCGCGCTGTTCTCGGCGTTTGTCTACCTCTACTTCGTCGTCTCGATTGCCGTCACCGACGGCAACGAACAGCTGTACCACACCAATCTCACGCAACTGCTGAACGCCCGCAACCTCGCCCTGGCGCTCTGGAGCATCTGGGTGTGGCGGACGGCGCCGTCGCCGGTGTGGCGCCGCATGCTGGGGATCTACGCCGCCGGCCTCTCGCTGGCGTTTGCCGGCGGCATCGGCTTCGACGTCATCGACCAGAACGGCCTGTACGTGCCGGGCGCGCTCTGGGACGTGTCGTGGATGCTGCCTTACGTGTTCATGGGGCTGGCCGCGGCGGTGGCCTACGACGAGGGCCTGTTCGAGCCGGCGGAGGAAGCGCCGGCCCTGGCGCGGCTGCCGGTGGTGTCGTTGATCGCCATCACGCTGCTGGTTGCCATTCCGGCCATGGACGAAATTGCCCGGCGCCTGCTCGACGTCTCGCCGGCGACCGGCGCGCTGCGTACGCGGCTGGCGCTGGCGATCATGATCCCGTTCGGCCTGGTCGTCGTCATGCGCGAGTTTCTCTCGCGGCGCGCGTTGCTGCGCGCCGGACAGGAACTGGTCTCGACCCGGGAGCAGCTGGTGCAGAAGGAGAAGCTGGCCGCGGTGGGCCAGCTCGTGTCGGGCGTGGCCCACGAACTGAACAACCCGCTGCAGGGCGTGCTCGGCTACGCCGAGCTGATGCTGGCGGCGCGGCCGTCGTCGCCCGACACCGAAGAGCTCACGGCCATCCGCGACAATGCCAATCGGGCCGCCGGCATCGTCCGCAACCTGATGACCTTTGCCGGCCGCACGTCGTCGGCGCGCGGCTGGCAGCAAGTCAACCGCGTGGTCAGGGACGCCGTGGCCGTCCGCGAGCCCCATTTGCAGACCAGCGGCATCGACCTCCGGCTCGTGCTGGCCGATCGGCTGCCGCTCGTTTACGTCGACCAGGCCCGGCTCGAAGACGTGCTGGTCAACCTGATCCAGAACGCCGAGGCCGCCATCCTGTCGCGGCGCAGCGGCAGCGCGCGGGCCTCGAGCGTGCCGCAGCAGTCGCGCGGCGAGATTGTGATTGCCACGCGCTGGCGGGGGGAGCCCGACCGCATCCTGGTCGAGGTGGCCGACAACGGCAGCGGGCTGCGGGAGGAAGATTTGCCGCGCGTCTTCGACCCGTTCTTCACGACCCGCGAAGTGGGGCAGGGCACCGGCCTTGGCCTGTCGGTGTGCTACGGTATCGTCCGCGAGCATGGCGGCCAGATCACGGCCCGCAATGCCGACGTCGGCGGCGCTGTCTTCACCGTCGAGTTGCCGGTCATGGCCGAATCGCTGGCGTCGGCCGCGGCCACGACCACCGAACCGCTCTCGCCGGTGGCCCATCCGCGGGCCGGGGCCACGGCGCAGTCGTTCGCCCTGGTGCCGCCCCAGGGCGACGTGGAGCGCAGCACCAGGAAGCGCAAGGCGCTGGTGGTGGACGACGAGGAGTCGAATGCCGCCCTGGTGCGGCGCGTGCTGGCCGGAGCCGGCTACGACGTCGAAAGCACGACCCTGTCGCGCCGGGCCCTGGTGATGATGGAGCGGACGGCGTACGACGCCGTGATTTGCGACGTCAAGATGCCCGAGCTGAGCGGCCAGGAACTGTACGGCCGGGTCTGCCAGATTCGCCCGGAAATGGCGCGGCGGTTCGTCTTCATCACCGGCGACATCGACGGCGAGGACACCCGCGAGTTCCTGGACCAGTCGCGCTGCAGCTACTTCATGAAACCCTTCAACCTCGAGCGCCTGACCGCGGCCGTTGACATGCTGACAGGCACCCGCACTCCGGATACCATCGGATAAGCATCGCATCAGCATCGGATCAGCCATGGATAAAATTGTCGACTTCATCAACGTGAACCGCGACCGCTACATCGACGAGTTGAAGCGGTACCTGGCCATTCCCAGCATCAGCGCCCTGCCCGAGCACAAGGGCGACGTGCGCGCCTGCGCCGAATGGACGGCCGACGAGATGCGCCGGATCGGCCTGCAGAACGTGCGCCTCGAAGAGACGCCCGGCCACCCCTGCGTCTACGGCGAGTGGCTCGGCGCCCCCGGCGCGCCGACCATCCTGTTCTACGGCCACTACGACGTGCAGCCGGTGGACCCGGTCAACCTGTGGACGTCGCCGCCCTTCGAGGCCACCATCCGCGACGGCGAAATTTACGCCCGCGGCTCGGCCGACGACAAGGGCCAGGTGTTCATGCACTTCAAGGCGGTCGAGGCCCACCTGAAGCAGCACGGCAGCCTGCCGGTGAACATGAAG
>CAYGMD010000154.1:0-10722 GCA_964350785.1 uncultured Acidobacterium sp.
TCGCGGCCACGTGCAGGGGACCGCTGTCGCCGCCAATATAAAGGGCCGCGCGGCCCACCAGGGCGCGCAACTCCGACAGATCGAATTCGCCGCTGCGGACGATGCCGGCCGCGGCCGCGCCGGCGAGCGCCCGCGCCTGCGACGCCACCGTCTCGGCCGCCTCGGCTTCCGATGGGCCCGACGTGATGATGATGCGCCGCGCGGCGTCGTCGGCCGCCAGTTGCGCCGCCACTTCGGCAAAGGCGGCCGGCGGCCACCGCCGGAACGGGTTGGCGGCGCTGACGTGCAGCACGACGATCGGCGCGTGTTCGGCCACGCCGGCGGCGGCCAGCCGCGCCGCGACCCGGGCGGCCGCCCCGGCGTCGACGGGCATCACCACGGGGGCGGCCGCCGCGTCGGGCGTTTCGACGCCGAGCGGTACGAGGAGATCCCACTGGTTGAGTACGGAGTGCCGGGGGGGCACCAGTGACCGCGACCACGGCACGCGCGTGGTGTAGCACCACTGGCGCCCGGGCAGCGCGTAGCCAATGCGCCGGGGCGCGCCGGTGGCCCGCGCCAGGAACCCGCTGCGTGGGCCGCCATGGAAATCAATGACGAGGTCAAAGCGCTCGGCCCGCAGGCGTCGCGCCAGTTGCAGGTCGTAGCGCAGGCGCGCCAGGCCGCGCGGCCGCTCGAGCACCCTCACCGCATCGAGATCGGGATGATGGCGCACGACCGGCTCGGCCGGCGCCTCGACGAGATAGGTGATGCGGGCGGTGGGAAACCGGCGGCGCACGGCGCCGATGGCGGGCGTGGTAAACACCACGTCGCCGATCAGGCGCAGCCGGATCAGGAGGATCTTCAGGGCTCGACCGTCGCCTCGTCGATCAGCATCACCGGGATGTCATCCTTGATGGGATAGACCCGGTGGCACGATCCGCACTTGAGCGCGGTCCCGTCCTTGACCAGGGTGACCGGGGTCTTGCAGGCCGGGCACGCAAGAATTTCGAGCAGTTCGGCATCGACGGGCATGGGGGAATCTTAACACTGTGGTTCGCGCGGCGGTTCAATCACGAGGGTTCAATCGCGAAGGTTCGCGGGGTAAGATCGCGCCATGCTCGTGATTCGCCTCATCCTTGTCGCGCTGGTGGTGTCGACCCCGGTGTTTGGGCAGCCGGCCGCCGCCCCCGGGGATCCGAAGGGGCAGGCGTTCTACGAATTCCTGATGGCGCGGCGGCTCGAAGCCGCCGGCGACAGCGCCGGGTCGATGGCGGCGTTGCAGCGCGCGCAGAAGCTCGACCCCGACTCGGCCGAGATTGCCGCCGAAATGGCCGGCGCCTATGCCCGGCAAGAACAGGCGCCGGCGGCGATCGCGCAGGCGGACCGCGCGCTCAAGCTGGAGCCCGCCAACGTCGAAGCCCACTACGTGCTGGCCCAGATTTACGCCGAGTGGGCCGAGGGCGGGGGCACGCCCCCGGCCGGCGAGACCGCCGCCGGCGCCAGGGCCAAGGCCATCGAGCACCTCGTGGCCATCCAGAAGTCGCCGGTGATGGCGGTCGATCCCAACCTGCAGATGACGCTGGGCCGCCTGCAGCTGCGGGCCGGCAAGACGGCCGACGCCCTGCCCATCCTCGAACGCGTGGCCGCGCAGGCGCCGTGGGCGGCCGAGCCGCTCGCCCTGTTGTACGAGGCCCATGCGACCAGCGGCAAGCTGGACGAGGCCGAGAAGGCGCTGATCGGCGCCGCGCAGATCAATCCGCGCTACTGGGCGCAGCTGGGCCAGTTCTACGAGCGGCGCAACCAGTGGGCGGACGCCGCCGGCGCCTACGACGAGGCGCTCAAGGGCATGCGCCAGCCGAACCGCGACGTGCAGCTGCGGCTGGTGGCGGCGCTGTTGAACCTCGAAGACGGCGCGCCGCGCGCGCGGCGCGAGCTGGCGGAGCTGCTGACGGCCAACCCGAACGACGTGCGCGCGCTGTACCTGATGTCGAGCGTCGAGCGCGCCGGCGGCGACCTGAAGGCCGCCGAATCGGCGGCCCGCAAGATCATCACCGCCGATCCGGCCAACGTCACCGGGCTCCACGCGCTGGTGCAGATCCTGTTCGACCGCTACGACTTCAAGCAGGTGGTGGAGATCGTGACGCCGTTTGCCAGGGACTCGGCGGCGCGCGCGAAAGGCCGCGAGCTCGAGGGCGCGGCGGTGCTGGTGCAGTTGGGCATTGCCCAGCAGCAGCTGGCGCAGTGGGATGCGTCGATTGCCGCGTTCACGTCGGCGAAGGCGCTCACGCCGCGGGATCCCGAGATTGACGCGTACCTCGTGCAGGCCCATCTCGCCGCGCGGCGGTTCGACCGCGCCGAAGCGCTGGCGCGCGAGAACCTCGCCCGCAACCCCGACCAGCCGCGCATGACCCGCCTGCGCGCCCAGGCCCTGGCCAAGGGCGGCAAGCCGGCCGAGGCCTTGCAGTTGATGGAAACCGGCGCCGAGAAGAACCCCGCCAGCCGCGAGTACGTGGTCGGCCTCGCCGATCTCTACACCGAACAGAAGCGTGGCGACGACGCCGTGCGCATGCTGGAGCAGGCGCGCAAGGCCTTTGGCGACGATGACGTGTTGACCATGCGCATGGCGACCGCCTACGAGAGCGGCGGCAGGCTGGTCGAAGCCGAACGGGAACTCCGGCGGCTGATGGCGGCCGACCCGTTGAACGCCAGCGCCATGAACTCGCTGAGCTACATGCTGGCCGATCGCGGCACGCGGCTGCCCGAAGCCGTAGACCTGGCGCAGCGCGCCGTGAAGATCGACCCCGACAACCCGTCGTACCTCGACACCCTCGGCTGGGCGCTGTTCAAGCAAGGCAAGGCCGACGAAGCCGACGCGCCGCTGGCCCGGGCCGCGGCCGTGCTGACGGCCAACTCGGTGATCCAGGATCACCATGGTGATGTGCTCGCCCGCCGCGGCCGCCACGCCGCAGCGGTGGCCGCGTGGGAACGCGCCCTCGCCGGCGACGGCGAACAAATCGATCGCGCGGCGATCGAAAAGAAAATCAAGACCGCCCGCGCCAAGGTGAAATGATCCGCCTGCTCGCCACGCTGGCGCTCGCGCTTGCGCTCCCGGCCTGCGCCGCGCGCGCGCCGGCGCGCCCGTCCGGCGCCCCCGGTCCCGATCCCGCCGCCGGTGATGCGTTCACGACGGCCACCGCCGCGTGCCGCGGCTTCCGCTCGATGACCGGCGAACTGTCGTTGTCGGGCCGCGCCGGCGGCGAGCGGATCCGCGGCCGCGTGATTGCCGGCCTCGAGGCCGGCGGCGCGGTGCGCCTCGAAGGCGTCGCGCCCTTCGGGCCGCCGGTGTTCATCCTGGCCGGGCGGGCCGAGCGCGCGACCCTGCTGTTGCCGCGCGAGCATCGCGTGCTGACCGATACGGCGGTGTCCGCCGTCCTCGAACGGCTCACCGGCCTCGCGCTCGGCGCCGACGACTTGCGGTTGATGGTGTCGGGCTGCCTCGTCGACCAGGCGGCGCCGCGCGACGGCCGGCAGTGGCCCGGCGGGTGGCAGGCGGTGACGCTCGCGCCCGATCGGGTGGCCTACGTCCGCGCGATCCAGGGACGGCCGGTCGTGGTGGCCGCCGACTACGGGCCCTGGCACGTCGATTATTCCGACCACCTCAGTGGTTACCCGCGCGTCGTCCGGGTGCGCCGCCTTCGCCAAGGCTCCGGCGCCCAAGGCCGCGCCAACGATGCCACCACCGACGTGACGGCGCGCGTCGGCGAGCTCGAAGTGAACACCGCGATCAACCCGCTCGCTTTCACCCTTGAAGTACCATCGGACGCCGAGCCGATGACCCTCGACGAGCTGCGCTCCGTCGCTCCGCTCGTACCCAAGTCCTGACGACTGGGACCTTTGGCACCCTTGGCACCCGTGGCACCATGGCACAGTCAGTAAGCCTTCCCGCCTTCGCAAAGATCAACCTGGACCTCCGCATCCTGGGCACGCGCCCCGACGGGTACCACGACCTGCGCACGATCTTTCAAAGCCTTGCGCTGTTCGACAAGGTGACGGTGACGCGGCAGCGCGGGCCGCTCGCGATTGTGTGCGACCAGGAGGACATCCCGACCGACCGCCGCAATCTGGTGTGGAAGGCGGCGTCGCTGCTGCATCGCACCGCGACCGGTAAGGCGACCCCGCCGTCGGGCGTGTCGATCGATCTGCGCAAGCGCATCCCCGTCGAAGCGGGGTTGGGCGGCGGCAGCGCCGACGCTGCCATGACGTTGCTGGCGTTGAACAAGCTCTGGAAGCTGGACCTCGACTTGGCCACGCTGACGCGAATCGGCGCGCGGCTCGGTGCCGACGTTCCGTATTTCCTGGTGGGGGGCACCGCCCTCGGCCTGGGGCGGGGCGACGACATCTACCCGCTCGCCGACCTGCCGACCGTGCACGTGGTAATCCTGCGCCCCGGCTTCGGGGTGTCCACGGCCGACGCGTACCAGTGGTTCGACAGTGAGACCCGCCGCCTCCGGGAGCCCGCGGCCCGGCCGTATCCGGCGGGCTGGCCGTCGTGGGCCGCCACCCTGCGCAACGATCTGGAGGCGCCCGTCGTGCGCCACCATCCGGCAATTGCCCGGATCCGCCAGTCTTTGCTCGACGCCGGGGCCAATTTTGCCGCCATGTCGGGGTCCGGCTCGGCCGTGTTTGGCCTGTTCGAGCGGGCCGACGCGGCCCGCCGCACGGCCACCGACCTGGCCCGGCCGGGCTGGCTGTCGCTGCATACGCGGACCATGGCCCGCCGGGAATACGCCAGGCGGGTTGCCGCCGGTCTGTAGGCAGTGGGTCCGGCTAAAGCCGGACGCCACATGTAGCATCCGCCTTCAGGCGGATAGTCCAGTTGCCGAACACCCGTAAACTCGGCTACGATAAGAGTTTGCCCAGGGGTGTTGGGGCGTGGCCAAGCGGTAAGGCGCCGGCCTTTGGAGCCGGTATTCGAAGGTTCGAATCCTTCCGCCCCAACCAGTTTGCAAGGCTTCGCCCCGAGCCGTGATGTTCATATGCGACCAACCGGATTCGGAGAACTGAAAATCTTCTCAGGCAGCGCTCACCCGCAACTGGCGGCTGAGATTGCCGAGTTCCTCGGCGTGGAGCTTGGGCAGGCGCGCCTGCGCCGGTTTCCCGACACCGAAGTCTCGTTCCAGATCGACGAAAACATCCGCGGCACCGACGTCTTCATCGTCCAGCCGACCTGCGCTCCGGTGGATCCCCACCTGATGGAGCTGATGATCATGACCGACGCGTTCCGCCGCTCGTCGGCGGCGCGCATCACCGCGGTCATCCCGTATTACGGCTATGCCCGGCAGGACCGCAAGGACAAGCCGCGCGTGCCGATTTCCGCCAAGCTGGTCGCCAACGTGCTGACCGCCTCGGGCGTGAACCGGGTGCTGACCATGGACCTGCACAAGGCGCAGATCCAGGGCTTCTTCGACCTGCCGGTGGATCACCTGTTCGCGGCCCCGGTCATCATCGACTACCTCGCGCGCCAGTCGTACGAGAAGCTGACCATCGTCGCGCCCGACGCCGGCGGCGCCGAGCGCGCGCGCGCCTACGCCAAGCGGCTCGACGCCGAGCTGGCCGTGATCGACAAGCGCCGCAGCGAAGACGGCACCGCCGAGGTCATGAACGTGATCGGCGAAGTCGCCGGCCGGACCTGCGTGATCGCCGACGACATCATCGATACCGCCGGCACCATCCAGAAGGCGGCGCAGGCGCTCAAGGACAACGGCGCCGAGCGCGTGCTGGCCTGCGCCATTCACGGCGTGCTGTCCGGGCCGGCGATCGACCGCATCGAGAAATCGCCGATCGACAAGTTGCTGATCACCAACACCATCCCCCTGACGGCGGATCGTGCGAAGTGCCAGAAGATCATCGTGCTGTCGGTGGCGCGCCTGCTGGGCCAGGCCATCCGCAGCATTCACGAGGAAACCTCCGTTTCGTCCCTGTTCGTTTGATTCGGTAATTCGGCAAAGGGTGTAGGCCGCGGCCGAAGCCCGAGGAAGGTAATCAGGTCATGGAAGCAATTCTCGACGCAGTCACTCGCAATACCCGGGGCAAGAACGAGGCCCGGCGGCTTCGCGTTGCCGGTCAGATTCCCGCGGTGGTCTACGGCGCCCAGAAGGCCGGCGACGCGCCCGCGCCCGAAGCGGTGGCGGTCGACCCCAAGCCCTTCATGAAGATTCTCCACTCGAGCTCGGGCCTGAACACCCTGATCACGCTCAAGATTGCCGGCGGCAACGACGCCCGCGTCCTGGTGCGCAACGTGCAGCTCGATCCGGTCACGCAGCACCTGCTCCACGCCGACTTCTACCGCGTGAACATGGACCGCAAGATCAAGGTCACCGTGCCGGTCACCCTGCGGGGCGAAGCCCGCGGCGTGAAGGTCGACGGCGGCATCCTCGACTTCGTCCACCGCGAAATCGAAGTCGAAGTGCTCCCGGCCGAGATCCCGAACTCGATCGAAGTCGACGTCACCGACCTGGGCATCGGCGGCGCCATCCACGTGCGCGACGTGGCGGCCAACGCGGCCTGGACGCCGGTCACCGATCCCGACCTGATGCTGGTCCACGTCATCACCATCAAGGTGGCCGAGGAAACGCCGGCTGAAGGCGCCGCCGCGGCCCCGGCCGGCGGCGCGGCCGAGCCCGAAGTCGTCAAGAAGGGCAAGACCGACAAGGAAGGCGACGCCAAGGACGCCAAGGCCGGCGACAAGAAGGACGACAAGAAGCCGGCTGACAAGAAGAAGTAGCGGCCGGGAGTCGGGAACCGGGAGTCGGGAGTCGAATGAAGCTCATTGTCGGCCTCGGCAATCCTGGTCCCGAATACCGCGACACCCGCCACAACGTGGGCTTTCTCGTCGCCGACGAGTTGGCCCGCCGCTGGCGGTTGTCCGAGGCGTGGCGCGAGAAGTTCGAGGCGCTGCACGTCAGGACCACGGTGGCGGACGAGGCGGTGATTCTCGCCAAGCCGCTGACGTTCATGAACCTCAGCGGGCAGGCGGTGGCCGGGCTCGCGGCGTTCTACAAGATCGAGCCGGCCGACGTGCTGGTGGTAGCCGACGATGTGGCGTTGCCGCTGGGGCGGTTGCGGGCGCGGCCGGAAGGCGGCGCCGGCGGCCACAACGGGTTGAAGTCGATCATTCAGCACTTCGGCACGCAGGCGTTTCCCCGCCTGCGGGTCGGGGTGGGACGCGGCGACGATCGCCGCGACCTGGCGGACCACGTGCTCGGCCGGTTCGAGGCCGGCGAGCGCGAGACAGTTTCGGCGGCGGTGCTGCGCGCCGCCGATGCCGCGGAGAGGTTTCTGTCCGAGGGCATCGAACGCGTGATGAGCGCGTTCAACGCAGCGACACAAACGGACCCGGCGGAATAAGCTGCCGGGGATCCTTGCCACCGTAGGGTGAGCCGGGCGAAGGCGGGTCAGGCAGGTAAGGCGGGTCAGGCAGGTTGGGTCATGTCCCCACCAGCCCCACCAGTCCTACCAGCCCTACCGGCCCGAACCTGTCCATAAGGGAGCAGTAATGAGTAACCGTACGTACGAGCTGATCTACGTCCTCAAGCCGGACGCGCCCGAGACGGAGGTCGCCGACATGCACAAGCAGGTCGCCGACATCGTCGAACGCATGGGCGGCACCATCGACAAGAGCGAGAACGTCGCCCCCTGGGGCCGCCGCCGCCTCGCTTACGAGATTGGCCATCACAAGGAAGGGTTCTACGTCCTCGAGGTGATCACCGGCTCGGCCGAGTTGATGAAGGAAATCGACCGCCGCCTCAAGGTGACCGAAGGCCTGCTGCGCCATCTGATCGTCCGCGTCGACGAGTCGACGGTCAAGGCCGAGCGCATGCGCGCCAAGCGCACCGAAGAGTCGCGCCGCCGCCGCGTGGCGCGTGGCCTGCCGCCCGACCGTCAGCCGGGTGAAGGTCCGCAGGGTGAAGATAACGACGATTCCGGCGACATGATGTTCGACGGCGGGGAGATGGAGGCTTAACATGGCATTCGGTGGACCCAAGCGAGGCGGCCCGGGCGGAGCCCGTGGCAAGGATGCCAAGGACGCCAAGGGCGGCGACAAGCGTCGGGGCGGCGGATTCTTCCGGCGCCGGAAAGTCTGCAAGTTCTGCGCGGACAAGATCGACGACATCAACTACAAGGACGTCAAGCTGCTGAGCGGCTTCGTCCCCGAGCGGGGCAAGGTGTTGCCGCGCCGGATTTCCGGGACCTGCGCGAAGCACCAGCGCGGCCTGCGGGTGGCCATCGTGCGGGCGCGCCAGCTGGCGCTGCTCCCGTACGCAGCGGATTAAGGGAGAACAGGAACCATGGAAGTCATTCTCCGGGACCACGTCGATCACGTGGGCAAGCGCGGCGACGTCGTCAAGGTCGCCGATGGCTATGCCCGCAACTACCTGCTGCCGCGGAAGCTGGCCCTGCCGGCGACCGAGGCGAACAAGAACTGGATTGCGCGCGAGCGGAAGATCTCCGAGGCGCGTGAGGGCGAAGAGCGCGTCGCCGCCGAGGCCCTGGCCGAACGGCTGGTCGCGCTCGACCTCCAGATCGCCCGCAAGGTGGGCGACAACGACACGATGTACGGCTCGGTGACCAACGCCGACATCGCCGACCTGATCAAGGAAAAGGGCTTCGACGTGGATCGCCGCAAGATCCTGTTGCCCGATCCGCTGCGCGCGCTCGGCGAGGCGCTGGTGCCGGTCAAGCTGCACCGTGACGTCACGGCCCAGCTCAAGGTCACGATCGTCAAGGAAGCCTAGGCGTCCGGCGAGTTCGACACCCGAAACGGCCGGGCGCTTCTCGCGTCCGGCCGTTTCCCTGTTGTGGGGGCCAATCGTCCCGGTGGTCCGTCCGCGCTATACTTTCGATCCCGCACGTCATGGCTACTGAAACCGCAACCGCCCCCGCGCCGCGCACGCTCCCGCACAACCTCGAGGCGGAGCGGTCGGTGCTGGGCGCCATCCTGATCGACAACGACACCTACAACGTCGCCGCCGCGATGCTCGACGCCAAGGCGTTCTTCCGCGACGCCCACCGCCGCATTTTCGAGCGGATGGCCGACCTGTCGGAGCGCAGCCAGCCGATCGACCTGGTCACGCTGAAGGAAGAACTCGAGCGCGCCAACGAACTGGACGAGGTGGGCGGTCCCGCCTACATCGCGTCGCTGGTCGACGGCGTGCCGCGCTCGACCAACGTCGAGTACTACGCCCAGATCGTCAAGGAGAAGTCGACCCTCCGCAGCCTGATCTTCTCGGCCAACAAGATCGTCTCGACCGCCTACGAGGCCGACCAGGAAGCCGACCTGATCCTGGACGAGGCCGAAAGCGCGATCTTCGCCGTCGCCGAGGACCGCATCAAGTCGGGCTTCGTCCCGATGCGCGACCTGGTACGCGACAGTTTCCCGAAGATCGAGAAGCTGTTCGAGAACAAGACCTTCGTCACCGGCGTGCCGACCGGGTTCGAGGACATCGACAAGAAGACCCGCGGCCTGCAGGAGGGCGACCTCGTAATCGTCGCCGCCCGCCCGTCGATGGGCAAGACCAGCCTCGTGCTGAACATCTGCCAGTACGTGGCCACGCACGGCGGCGTCGCCGGCTTCTTCAGCCTGGAAATGTCGAAGGAATCGCTGTTCATGCGCATGCTCGCGTCCGAGGCGAAGATCGACATGTATCGCCTGCTGAGCGGCCAGATCGGGCAGAAGGAGTACGGCCAGATCACTCATGCGCTCGAGACGCTGAGCGAAGGGCAGTTGTTCGTGGACGACACGGCCGGCATCGGCGTCATGGAAATGCGCGCCAAGGCCCGCCGCCTGAAGGCCGAGCACGGCCTGAGCCTGCTGGCCATCGACTACGTGCAGCTGATGACCGGGCGCGGCCGGTTCGAGAACCGCAACCTGGAACTGGCCTCGATCTCGCGCTCGCTCAAGGGCCTGGCCAAGGAACTGAGCGTGCCGATCATCGTGCTGTCGCAGTTGTCGCGCGCGCCGGAAGGCCGCTCGGACAAGCGCCCCATGCTGTCGGACCTGCGCGAGTCGGGCGCCCTCGAACAGGACGCCGACGTCGTCTGCATGATCTTCCGCGAGGAGATGTACAAGACCGACGACACGCCGGCCGATTCCGACGGCGTCGCCGAGATCATCATCGCCAAGCAGCGCAACGGCCCGACCGGCACCGTGAAGCTGACGTTCCTGCGCGAGCAGACCCGGTTTGCCAACTACTCGGGGCCGGGATACGCCACCAGCGACGACTAGGCCGCCCGTGACCCGTTGCACCGCCGCGCGCGTCGACCTGGCCGCCCTCGACCGCAACTTCCGCGCCATCGGTGCCTACCTGCAGGACGAGGCGTCGCTG
Source organism: uncultured Acidobacterium sp. (assembly GCA_964350785.1). GTDB lineage: Bacteria > Acidobacteriota > Vicinamibacteria > Vicinamibacterales > UBA2999 > 12-FULL-67-14b. The sequence continues at coordinate 10,365 of CAYGMD010000154.1, forward strand.
AACCGGGGCGCGGGCCGCGGCCCGGCGCGGCCGCCCGGCATCATCGCGGTGGTCAAGGCCAACGCCTATGGGCACGGGGCGCGGCCGGTGGCGAAGACCCTCGAGGGGGCCGGCGCCACCATGCTGGCCGTGGCCGACATCGAAGAGGGCGTGGACCTTCGGGCCGCGGGCGTTCGCGCGCCGATCCTCGTGTTTGGCGCGCTCAGTGTCAGCGATGTCGACGGCGTGTTCGACCACGATCTCACGCCCACCATTTCCAGCCCGGCCGCCGGGCAGGCCCTGCAAGCCGCCGCCGCCCGGCGGCAGGCGACCCTGCGGTACCACCTGAAGATCGATACCGGCATGAACCGCCTCGGGT
>CAYGMD010000155.1:0-10624 GCA_964350785.1 uncultured Acidobacterium sp.
GGCTGTCGAAGAACAGCCTGGTCTCGGTGCGCATCGCGTCGGCGAGGTTCTCGTCGAAGTTGGGATAGAAGTTCGGGTCGGGATGGACCTTGTCGACGTCCTGCAGGCGCAGCCACTGGCCGGCGAAGCGGGTCGAGAGCGCCTCGGCGCGCGGGTCGGCCAGCATGCGGCGGGCGTGCTTCTCGAGGCCGGCCGCCGTCGACAGCTCGCGGCGGGCGGCGGCGTCGATCAGGTCCTTGTCGGGGGGCAGGCCCCAGATGAAGAACGACAGGCGCGAGGCGAGGTCGATGTCGGCGACGCGGTAGGTGCCGCCGGAGCGGGCATCGGTCGGCGCGCGCTCGAGGCGGAAGATGAAGTGCGGGCTGGCCAGGATGGCTTCGAGCGCGCCGCGCACGCCCATTTCAAAGCCGCCCTTGGCCGCGGCGCCCTCGTAGAACGGCATCAGCCGGTCCACCTCGGCCCCCGTCAGCGGCCGGCGATAGGCGGCCGTGCCCAGGCGCGTCACGATCTTGCGCGCGCACGGCACCTCGTCGGCGGTCGAGGTCGGCCGGCAGGTAAAGATCTTCTGGCGGCTGGCCGTCGTCGAGATGCCGGTGGTCTTCATCGGCCCGCGGATGACGAGGTCGCGCATGTGGGGGAGCGTGGTGATGCCGCTGCCGCCGGAGCCGCCGCCGGCGTACGACCAGTCGTGCGGGCGAATCAGGTCTTCGTAGGGGCCGTCGATCTTGCGGACGAAGGCGGCCGCCACCTTGTGCTGGCCGGCGCGAACCAGGAACGGCTCGGTGCGCAGCGGCGTCTGGCCGCGGCCGTCGGCGCCGGCGATGTTGATCAGTTCGTATTCGACGAGCGCGAGGCGCTGGCCGTCGATCGAGATGTCGATGTCCTCGAAGCGGGTGTTCTCACCCGAGTTGAAGGTCATCTCGAAGGCGTACTCGCCGTCGGCCGGGAACACGTGGTCGACCACCATACCGCCGCGGGTGCCGTAGGGCGCGCCCTCGACGTGGTCCCACGGGTGCTGGGACAGGTAGCTCGGGTTGCTGTAGGTGGAGTCGATCGACGGCGCGTCCTTGTCGCCCACCGCCATGCGGCTGATGTCGGCGGCGCCGTTGAGGTACGACTCGAGCAGCGTCGGCGACAGCGCCTGTTCGTCGGCGATGTTGTCGAAGTTGGCGCTCATGGTGTCGAGCGGCAGCCAGCGGCCGGCATCGATGTCGAGGTCGAGCAGTTCCTTGACCGCGCGGGCGTACTCGGGACGGTTCAGGCGCTGGAAGGTGCGGCCGCCGGGGTTGGGATTGGCCTTGGCGTAGGCGTCGACGGTGGTTTCGAGCGCGGTGATGAACTTCTGGTACACGGCCGGCTCGGGCCGGGGCATGCCGGGCGGCGGCATCATGCTCGCCTGCATCTTGCGAATCATCCGCTCGGCGATGTCGGAGTCGTGCCCGACCTTGGCGATGTCGAACGACGCCAGCGACAGGTTGCCGGCCTTGCCGCGGTCGCTGTGGCAACCGGCGCAATAGCGCTTCACGAGCGCGTTTTGTTCTTCGTGTGTAACGGCGGCCGCCGGCGCCGACGCCGCGCGCGAGGTCGCGGGCTTGATTGCATCCGGTGACGTGGCAGGCGTGGCTGCCGGCTTGCCCGTCGAAGCGCCGGGCGCGGAGGTGGGCGTCGCGGGTACAGAACCCGTGGGCTTAGGGGCAGGCTGCTGTCCCGCGATTGCGACTACGAGCCCGAGGCACACGACCGCTGTGCCCAGGGTGATGGAACCGACGCTTTTCATTCCAACACTCCTGCGATGCCAAGGCAGAGCCAGTTGCTAGCTCGGCTACCTAGCCTCCCTATCTCGGCAGACTATACACCCAATCCCCGGGCCGGATGGATGAGGCTAGGAGATATGACTTCTGGTGACAACTGTAGACATTTAGGCCTAAAAACGACAAACGGGCAGGCTCCCTGGAGGGGTCCACCTGCCCGTTTCAAGCGATCGGTCCGGCTGAAGCCGGACTCTACACTTCGCTGCCATCCGGCTAAAGCCGGACTCTACTTTTTCGTGGCCGTCATGGCCGACGGGGCCGTCAGCTTGATGGTGTTGCCGTCAACCGTGCCGGCGTACTTCGTGGTGCCGGCGGTGAACTCGATGGCCGCGCCGCGCAGCCGGCCCTGGATCGCCTGGTTGCCCAGGGTGCCCGAGATCATCTGGAACGACTGCGTCAGCTTCAGGTCGCCGTTCGGCGTGCCCCACGTGCCTTCGACCTTGGCCGGCACGATCCAGAGCAGCGCCGTGCACCAGCTGCTCGAGCAGCCGTCGGTCACGGTCGCCGTTTCATCGGCCTGCCAGTCTTCCATGGTGAAGGTGTTGGCGACAATGCGCGTGCCGGGCTTCAGGTTCAGGATCGTCGGCCGCAACTTCATGTTGATCGATGGCAGCAGGAACATGGTGATGACGGTGGCCTTCGACAGGTCGGTCTCGAACAGGTCGGCCTTCACGAACGTCGCGCGCGCGGTGACGCCCGCCGCCTCGGCGTTCTTCTGCGCCAGGTCCACCATGTCGGGGTTGTACTCGACGCCCATCGCCCGCGCGCCGCGCTTGGCCGCCGTGATCACGGTGCGGCCGTCACCCGAGCCCAAATCCATCACGAAGTCGTCTTTGGTGACCCTGGGCATGTCGAGCATCTTGTCGACGACCGCCTGCGGCGTGGGCACCCACACCACGTCCTTGCCGGCCTGGCCCACCTGCGGCTCGAAAGGCTTCTGGCCGGTGGTGGCCTGCGCGAACGCCGGCGCGCTCACCGTCAACATTGCCAGTAGTGCCAGGGAAGAAATCGCGCGACCTGTGCTCATCGAAGTGTCTCCATGACTTGGTACAAGTGACTATCAGTCTGCCAGCCGCAGAGTATATGCTCGCGGCGGCAACCCCATTTTCAACCCCGTTTGTGTAACTTACGCGCCAGGTCGCCTTTTCGTTTAGCGGGTCGCCGGCCCGGCCAGACATTACAGTAGGCTATCCGCGATTATGCGACCGCTTGTCGTTCTTCTCGCCTTGATCGTCTTCGGCCTCGTCGAAGTCGGTGCCGACACGTACCCGAAGAACCTTCGGGTCGATGTGATCAACTATCGCTTCGCCCTCGAGCTGCAGGATCAGGACAACCACATCGCGGGCACGGCGGATGTCGAAGTTCGCTTCGCCGCCGCGGGTGAGACCGCGCTCCGGTTCGACCTGACCAACCGGGACACCGCGACCGGGCGCGGCATGACGGTCAGCGCAGTGACCGCCGAGGGCGCCAGCCTCGCGTTCGCGCATCGGGACAACGCGCTCACCATTACCCTGCCCCGGCGCTTTGACGCGGGCCAGCGCCTGCGCTTGCAGATCGTCTACTCGGGCGAACCGGCGTCGGGCCTCAAGATCGCAAACAACAAGCACGGTGATCGCACGTTCTTCAGCGACAACTGGCCCGACAAGGCCCGGCACTGGCTGCCGACCGTGGATCACCCGTACGACAAGGCCACCGCCGAGATGATCGTGACCGCGCCGGCGCACTACCAGGTGGTGTCCAACGGCCTGCTGGTGGAGGAAACCGACCTGCCCGGAGGCCGCCGGCGCACCTACTGGCGTCAATCGGTGCCGATCGCGCCGTGGCTGTACGTGCTGGGCGTGGCCCGCTTTGCCGTGCAGCACGTGGACACGTTCCAGGGCAAGGCCATCCAGACCTGGGTCTACGCGCAGGATCGCGACGCGGGCTTCTACGACTTCGCCGTGCCGACGCGTGACGCGCTGGCGTTCTATTCCGACAAGGTGGGGCCCTTCTCGTACGAGAAGCTCGCCAACGTGCAGTCCAACAGCGTGAGCGGCGGCATGGAGGCGGCGAGCGCCATCTTCTACAGCGAAGGCTCGGTCACCGGCGACCGCAGCGTGCGCTGGCGCAACGTCGTCATTCACGAGATCGCCCACCAGTGGTTCGGCAACGCCGTGACCGAGTCGGACTGGGATGACGTGTGGCTCAGCGAAGGGTTTGCCACCTATTTCACGTTGCTCTACATCGAGCACGCTTACGGGCGGGACGAATTCATGAGCGGGCTCGCAGACAGCCGCCGGCGAATCCTCGAGTTCGACAAGCAGCGCCCCGACTATCGGATCGTCCACGACAACCTCAGCGACATGTCGCAGGTCACGACGGGGCAGATTTACCAGAAGGGCGCCTGGATCCTGCACATGCTGCGCGGCATGATGGGCGACGAGGCGTTCTGGGCCGGCATTCGCAGTTACTACCGCGCCCACCAGGACGGCCACGCGACGACGGCGGATTTTCGCGGGGAGATGGAGCGCGCGTCGGGCAAGGACCTGCGGGTGTTCTTCGACCAGTGGCTGACGCGGGGCGGCCTGGTGCGTCTCGACGGCGACTGGACCTACAGCGCCGGCGCGAAGTCGATTGCGATTCGCCTGACGCAGCGCGACCGCGCGCGCCTGTTCACCATGCCGCTGCAAGTGGCCGTCTACACCGCGGGCAGCACCACGCCGGCCATCACGACGGTACAGTTGTCCGACGCATCGCATGAATTCCAGATCGCCGCGGGCCAGCGGCCCGACCGGGTGGTGCTCGACCCGAACCACCTCGTGTTGATGGAGTCGGCGTTCGCGGAAGCGCAGCGCTAGCGGCCACGCAACCAGGCGGTTGCATTGGCCACAGAATGCGCGTACCTTTCGGCGCACGCCATGAACGGAGACGACCGGACCCAGACCCGCTTGCCGTCTGCCGCGCCAGAACGGGCCGGCAAGTACCGGATCGTCGGGCGAATCGGACAGGGCGGCATGGGCGTTGTCTACCGGGCGGTCGACGAAGATCTCGGCCGAACGGTCGCCCTCAAGTTCATTCCCGCGGAGCTCGGTGCCGACTCCCAGGCCGCGCAGCGCTTCGTGCGCGAGGCCCGCGCGGCTTCCGCGCTCGATCACCCCAACATCGGAACGATCTTCGGCGTCGAGGAAACCGACGACCGTCGCCGGTTCATCGTGATGGCCTTCTACGAGGGCCGCAGTCTGAACCAGCGGATCAGCGACCGGACAGAGCCGCTCACTCCTGAAGAGGCGCTGTCGATCGCCATCCAGGTGGCGCGCGGGCTCGCCGAAGCGCACGCGCGCGGCGTGGTCCACCGCGACATCAAGCCTTCGAACATCATGATCACGCCGCAGGGTGCGGTGAAGATCGTCGACTTCGGTCTGGCGGTCATGTCGGATTCGGAACAACTGACCGTCGTTGGCTCGCGTCTCGGCACGCCCGCCTACATGTCGCCGGAGCAAGCGATGGGGGAAGCCGTCGACCATCGTTCCGACATCTGGTCGCTTGGCGTGGTGCTCCTCGAAATGCTGACGCACGACCGGGTGTTCCGTGCCGACACCGTCGCGAGCGTGCTGTATCAAGTGGTTCATCAAGACATCACGGCGTTGAACACCGTCGAGCAGCCGTTGCGAGCCGTCCTCGGCCGGGCGCTCGAACGGGACGTGGCCAGGCGCTACTCGTCAGCGGCTGAGTTTCTGGCGGCGCTCGAAGCGATCGCGCCGCACACGGTTTCGATCCGCCCTGCGCCGTCGGGTCGTTGGCCGGCCGCCTCCCCCCGGTCGTTGGCGTTCGCCGGTGCCGCCCTGCTCGTCGCCATACTGCTCTCCGGCGGCGCATACTACTGGTCCGTGTTGCGCCAGCCGGCGGTCGCCGGGGCGCCGCAGTCCGCAGACGTGTTCGACAAGTACCGGCAGGCCGTCGAGCTGATGAAGCGCTGGGACAAGGAGGGCACCCTCAGCCGTGCCACCACGCTGCTGACCGAGGCCACGGCGGCCGATCCAGCGTTCGCGCTCGGTTACGCGAGGCTCGCCGAAGCCCAGCGGCTGGCCTACGCGTTGTCGCGCGAAGAGGCCGTGCTTGACGCCGCCGAGAAGCACGCCAATGAGGCGCTGCGGCTGAACCCGGAACTGGCCCCGGTGCAGGTGACGTGGGGGCGAATCCAGGCGCTGCGCGGGGACAGCAATCTCGCGATGGTCAGCTTCGAACGCGCCGTGCGCATCGATCCCAACGACGCCGACGCCCAGCTGGCCATCGCCCGGCAGTACGAGCGACTGGGACGACTCGGCGATGCGGAAGCGGCGTTTCAGAAGGCGGGTCAACTCGACCCGGACGGGCTCGCGGCCCACGACTTCTACGCCAACTTCCTTTACCGGCAGGGCCGTTTCGCGGACGCCATCACGGAGTGGCAGACCGCGATTCGTCTCGCGCCGGACGCCAGTCCGGTGTGGGTCAATCTCGGCGCGGCGCTCGGTGAAGTCGGCCGGATCGACGAAGCGATCGAGGCCGGCAAGATGGCCATGCTGATCAGGCCCACCGACATGGGCTACAACAATCTCGGCATCGCCTACCTTCGGACCGGACGCCACGCCGAGGCCGTTGAGGCCTTTCGCAAGGCCATCGAGATGTCCGGGGGCAATTACCTCTTTCACGGCAACCTCGGCACGAGCTACTGGCGCTCGGGCTCGGAGTTGCAGGCTCGGCAGAGTTTTGCCCGCGCGATCGAACTCGGCGAGCAGACGCGCAAAGAAGGCCCCCGCGACGCGTCGGTGCCTCGAAACCTGGCCAGCTACTACGCGCGCGTCGGCAACGCGCCTCTGGCGCTGCAGCGAATCGGCACCGCGTTGACCCTGGCGCCCAAGTCGCCCGACATTCTCGCTGGTGGGGCCGAGGTGTACGAGCTGCTCGGCCAACGAAGCAAAGCCATCGAGCTGGCAAAACGGGCCATGGCGCTCGGCTATTCCCTCCAGCGGCTGGAGCAGTATTCCGAACTGGCCCAACTGCTACCCTCGCTGAAGTAGGTCGCGCTGGCGCCGGTGCCCCAGGCGAAGTGGGATACACTCCCGGCTCCCGTGTGCCCGATACGCCGGGAAGGAGGATCGATGCCTGGTACCGACTACACTGTTTCGCTCACCGCCAATGGCCCCTCGCCGCAACCCCTCGCCGTGAAATCCGGTGACAAGGTCACCTTCACGAACGACATGACCGTGTCAACCGCGTTGACTCTGCCCCAGTGTTTTGCCGGGAACCCAACGTCACCGATCACGATTGCCGCGGGCGCCTCGTCAGACCAGTACGTCGTCACCGGCAACCCGGGTAACGACTATGAATACACCTACACCGCGCCGTCTCTGACGGCCACCGACCAAGCCGGTACCATCGACGTTTCGTAGCTCTCCCATGGCCCGCCTCAAGGCGGGCTATGTCCTTCGCGCCGCCTTGGAAATCCGCGTGGTCCTGAACTGGTATGAAGAGGTGAAGCGGATGGTGCCGCGCCCATAGACACGGGCCTTCCGGATCGGTCGCCACCTGCTCACGGCAACCGTGGCACGCGCGCCAGGATGCCTTCCTGCTTCATCACCACCTCGATCTCGTCGGGGGTGCTGGCGAGGAAGGCGGTGAAGTTCTCGATGCCGTCCTTCGTCACGAGGATGGTGTCTTCCATCCGCACGTAGAGCTTCTCGTCGGGGATCCACATCATCGGGTCCACGGTGAACACCTGGCCTTCCCGAAACGGCTGTCCCCAAATGGCGCCGGGGTCGTGCACGGTCATGCCGACCGGATGCTGCAAGTGGCCGCGAAACGACAACATCTCCTCGGCGGCCGTCCGGTGGGTCTCTTTCGCGAATCGCGTCTTGGCCAGCACCGGCTCCATGTCGCGCCTTGCCAGGACGAGGACCTCTTCCGGCGTGACCCCGGCCTTGATGTGGCGGAAGAACGCGGTGCGGTAGTCGAGGATGAACGTGACGAGCGTCCGCTGCGCGGCGGTGTAAGTGCCGCTCACCGGCCACATGCGGGTGACGTCGCTCGTGTAGTTGCGCAGGTCGGGCGCGTAATCCACCAGGATAAGGTCGCCGGCCTTCAACACGTCGAGATTGCGCGAGTAGTGACCCATCCAGGCGTTGGTGCCGCCACCGGCAATGGGGTTGTAGCCCTCGAATCGCGCGCCGTTGGCCAGGAAAGTGAACCGCGCCGCCGCGGCCACCTGGTACTCGAAGACCCCCGGCCGCGTGCTCTTCATGGCCTCGAGAATCCCGAGTCCGGCCAGCACCGATGCCTTGCGGATGAGTCCGATCTCGCGCTCGCTCTTCGTCGCGCGGAGCGCATCCAGGATGGGCGTGAGATCCCGCTTCTCGAGTGCCGGATAACGTTCGTCGAGCAGCCGGAGGAAGTGCGCCTCGCGCGACGGGCGCCCATCCCAGGGATCACCGGCCACGCCCGCCTGGTGGGCGAGCAGTTCATCGCGGCTTTGCGCCTCGCCCTCGGCCGGGCTGAACGGAACATAGAGCCGCGGCCGGGGCGCGCGCAGCAGCGTCGACGTGAAGGTCTGCCGCGACAGCAACGCCACGGGCGCCACGGCGTCGACGCCCGTGAGCCGCATCACCTCCGTGGCATCCTCGGCCGACCACATGCTGCCGGTGCTGCGTTCGAGCGCCTCGTTTCGGGGCGTGAGGAACAGCGTCGTCCGCCGGGTGCGGCCGTCGAGCACCAGGTAGGCGTGCGGCGTCTCGAGACCCGTGAGGTAGTAGAACTCGTTCGACTGGCGAAACACCTTGAAGCCGTCCACGCCCGGCGCGCCCTGGACGATGGCAATGGCTTCGGCGCCGATGGCGTCCATTACCCGGGCGCGGCGCTGCACGAACTCCGCGGCGGGAAAATCGTCCTGGAACGGCGGACGATCCTGGGCGCGGAGCGACGCGATGGCGGCAATCGCAAGGACGGCGAGCAAGGTGATTCGTGTCATCGGGGTTACTCCACGACCAGCACGGGCGAGCCGAGCACATCCATTCGTGGCGTGATGCCGAGTCCAGGCGCCGTCGACGCCGCCAGCCGCCCGTTGGTGCGCTGCGGCGCCCCCTCTGCAATCGACACGGTGACGTAGCTGTTGAAGTCGGTGCTCGTAAACAGGAGCGGTGTCGGCGTGCTGTGGGCGAGGTGCGCGATCGCGGCGGTCACGATGTCGCCGCCCCAGCTGTCTTCGATGGTCATGGCAATGCCCATGCTCGCGCACAGGTCGCGGGCCTGCCGCGTCTTGGTGAGGCCGCCGAACTTGCTGATCTTCAGGTTGACGACGTCCATCGCGAGATCGGCTTTCGCGCGCAGCAGCATCTCGAGCCCGTCGACGTTCTCGTCGAGCACGAACGGATGCGGCGTGTGGCGCCGCACGCTCAGGCACTCTTCGTAGGTCAGGCACGGCTGTTCGATGTAGACGTCGACGTCGCGCACGGCCTTTACGACGCGCATGGCTTCGTGCTGCGTCCAGCCGGTGTTGGCGTCGGCGATCAACCGGTCGCCGGCCTGCAGCACCGTCGCGGCCGCGTGGATGCGCTCGATATCGACGTCGGGGTCGCCGCCCACCTTGAGCTGAAAGCGCCGATACCCCTCCGCGCGATACCCGGCAACGCGGCTGGCCATTTCTCCGGGCGACTCCTGCGAGATCGCGCGATACAGGTGGAAGTCGTCGCCGTAGCGACCGCCGAGCAGCTCGCACACCGGCAGGCCCGCGGCCTGCCCGAGGATGTCCCAGCAGGCGATGTCGATCCCGCTCTTGACGTAGGCGTGTCCCTTCAGCGCCGCATCCATCACGCCGTTCAGCTTGCCGAGTTGGCGGGGATCGGCGCCCAGCAGGTGTGGTCCCAGCTCGCGGATCCCCGACCGCACGCCCTCGGCGTAGGCCGGCAGGTAGAACGGCCCCAGCGGACAGACCTCCCCGTGCCCGACGAGACCGGCATCGGTCTCGATGCGGACAACGGTGGAATCAAACACGGTCACCGACTTGCCGCCCGACCACTTGTAGGTGGTTTCGTGCAGCGGCAGGTCGACGCGATAGGCAAGAATGCGGGTGATTTTCATTTGTGGCTCGAGGACGAGCCATGTTCGGTGGATGATTGGGGTCAGGTCAAGAAAATCACACTTCGGGATGATTAGGGACAGGTCTCGCGCGTATTACGGCTGGGTGATGGTGGCGCTGGCGGCCGCCGCGATGGTGGGCACGCTGCCCGGGCGCACGCAGGGCCTGGGCCTGGTCACCGAGCCGCTGCTCGCGGATTTGCACATCAGCCGTGTCGACTACGCGCAACTGAACCTCTGGGCGACGCTGATCGGTTCGGGCTTCGCCATCGGCATCGGCCGCATCGTCGACTGGCTCGGCACGCGGGCGGTGCTCACCGCGGTTGCGCTCGCGCTGGGCGTCGTGGTGGTCGTGATGGCGCACGTGCAGGACTTCTGGGCGCTCGCGATTGCCGTCACGTTGACGCGCGGGCTGGGCCAGAGCGCGCTATCGGTGATCAGCATTGCCATGGTCGGCCACTGGTTCATGCGCCGCATCGACACGGCCATGGCGATCTACAGCATCGCGTTGAGCATCGGCTTCATGATCGCGTTTCCGGTCGTCGGCGCGCTGATCCAGTTATGGGGATGGCGCGGGGCATGGCTCGTCGTCGGCCTGGCGCTGGTGCTCGGGTTGGCGCCGTTTAGCTGGCTGCTGGCGCGACGCAACCCCGAAGACCTGGGTCTGCGGCCCGACGGCGACACCGCCGAGCCGGCCCACCAGCCCCACCAGCCCGACCAGCCCCACC